>NZ_JBOCUK010000027.1:0-49929 GCF_050606265.1 Tenacibaculum sp. TC6
CATAACCTTACTCTACGCTTTTTCTTTCTGGTTTTTATTACTAAATTTAAACAATTGCTAACTTAAGACGTATATAAAAAATGGAGGTTTAATCGCTTAATTAATAGAAAATGAATAAATTAACAGTCAGTTATAATCTGAAAAATTAGTGCTAAAAATCCGTTACTTTTCATATACAAAGCCCATTAACGGTAATTTTAAAAACACTATACTTAAACGTACCTGTAAAGGTTAACTAATGGTTTAACATACTTGTGGTAAGAGATATTTTACCGATAACTATAGTTAACACATTAGCTTTTTAAAGTTAAGGCAGTACCCTCAAAAGCCAATCCGTCAAAACCATACAGCATAAAATTTCTGATATTTTGATGATCCGTGCCCTCAGGGTTCTCTAAAACATCCTTAAAGTAGAATTGCCCAAAACAGGCTAGCGTTTCTTCTTTACTTAACTTTTGATGCAATGCAAAAGCAAATACCTTACAAGAACCGTTATTTTCATTTTTTGGGTTGTAAGTGTCACCATTCTTAAAAGCAGTAGGCGTAAACTCGTAGTTAGAATCTATAATTGCAATAGTTTCTGAGAACTCGATTAATTGCGGTTGTTGATTTACTTTAGTTTTAAAATCTTCTATTGTCATGTTTGTTAATTTGTATCAGATACATGTTTACAATTTGCAAATAAAAAGAATATTAAGCCATGTACTGCATAAATATAGAACTATATAGATTTATTACCTATCCCAATACAAACCTATCGTAAATCTTTCAGCAAAAAAGGAATGAGCAACACAGCTAATACCAGTTGACGTTTGAAATTACTGTAAAAGAAAATGAAGATTTTTTTCTTTATATAAAGAAGAAAACTAAAGAATAGCCTAGCTATGGTTTCTTTTTATTCTGAAATAGAAAGGAAAAAAGAACGTTTTATTGCGGTCATTTCAAACGTCAAATGGTATAAGTACAGTATATCATAATAATTGCCGTCAACGGTGTCGCTCAACCCAATGAACTAACTTTATTCACTTCAGCGGTGTCGCTGGACGCAATGAACAAAGATTATTTATCACAGCGGCGCCGCTGAACGTAATAAACTAACATTATTCTCCACAGCGGAACCGCTCAACGCAATGAACTAACATTATTCTCTTGAGCGGCACCGCTGAACAAAAAACGAAACAAAATTCCGTTAAAAACAACATTTTTACAATTAAACACAAACATTATTCTAACAAGTGCTCTGTATTGACTTTTAAAATGAATACGTTTTTATAAAACCAATAGTGTAGGGTTGATTGGGTGTGTAACAATTTAAAATAAGACCGTCACTGCGAAGCAAATACTTTTGCTGTGGCAGTCTCTTTGAATCAAGAGATTACTTCAGTCGTTACCACTCCTTCGTAATGCCCGAAAGGAAATTTGTCGTTTACCCGATTGAGCTTTATCTAGGTTACCACCTTAAGGTTATGAATAACGTTGGCAATGAAAAGCTACTTAAACTCTTAACTGTTTGTAGCTAATGACCTATCATCACAATAAGATAGATTTTCTATGATATTCAATACATAAAAACTACTAACAAATACATATAAAATCCTTAATTTTGCACAGCTAAAAATTCAAGAAATGTACAGAACGCATACTTGTGGCGAGTTAAGAGCATCGCACATTAATACAGAAGTTACCCTAGCAGGTTGGGTACAAAAATCACGTGATAAAGGTTTTATGATTTGGGTAGATTTACGTGATCGTTACGGAATTACACAATTAATTTTTGACGAAGAGCGTACTTCTAAAGATTTAATGAGCGTAGCTAAAACATTAGGTCGTGAGTTTGTAATTCAGGTAAAAGGAACTGTTATTGAAAGAGCTTCTAAAAACCCTAACATGCCAACAGGTGATGTTGAAGTATTAGTTTCTGAATTAACCATTTTAAACAGCGCTAAATTGCCTCCTTTTACCATTGAAGATGAAACGGATGGAGGTGAAGATGTACGTATGAAATATCGTTACTTAGATATTAGACGTAATCCGGTTAAGAACAGCTTAATTTTCCGTCATAAAGTATCGATGGAAGTTCGCAAATATTTATCTGACAAAGGATTTATTGATGTTGAAACACCGTATTTAATTAAATCTACTCCTGAGGGTGCTCGTGATTTCCTAGTACCTTCTCGTATGAATCCGGGGCAATTTTATGCCTTACCACAATCACCACAAACCTTTAAGCAATTATTAATGGTGGGAGGAATGGATAAGTATTTCCAAATTGTAAAGTGTTTTAGAGATGAAGATTTACGTGCCGACCGTCAACCGGAGTTTACGCAGATAGACTGTGAAATGGCGTTTGTTGAGCAAGAAGATATTTTGGAAATTTTTGAAGGAATGACACGCCATTTACTTAAAGAAATCAATGGTGTTGAGGTAGATAAATTTCCTAGAATGACTTTTGATGACGCTATGCGTAGATATGGAAATGATAAACCGGATATTCGTTTTGGAATGGAGTTTGGCGAATTAAATGAAGTAACGCAGCATAAAGATTTTAAAGTATTTAATGATGCTGAATTAGTGGTAGGTATTGCTGTTCCGGGAGGAAACGCCTATACGCGAAAAGAAATAGATCAATTAATTGAGTGGGTTAAAAGACCGCAAGTAGGTGCCTTAGGAATGGTCTATGCACGTTGTAATGAAGACGGTACTTATAAGTCATCGGTAGATAAATTTTACGATCAAGACGATCTAGCAAAGTGGGCGGAAGTAACCGGTGCTAAAGCAGGTGACTTGATTTGTATTCTTTCAGGAAAAACAACCAAAGTACGTGCGCAATTAAGCGCTTTGCGTATGGAGTTAGCAGAGCGTTTAGGTTTACGTAAAGCTGATGAATTTGCACCATTATGGGTAGTAGATTTCCCGTTGTTAGAACTTGATGAAGAGACTGGGCATTACCACGCAATGCACCACCCGTTTACCTCTCCTAAACCGGGTCAGTTAGAATTATTAGATACTAATCCGGGTGATGTAAAAGCCAATGCGTATGATTTAGTATTGAACGGAAATGAAATTGGTGGAGGTTCTATCAGAATTCACGATAAAGAAACGCAAGCTATTATGTTTAAACATTTAGGATTTACACCTGAAGAGGCAAAAGCTCAGTTTGGTTTCTTAATGGATGCTTTTGAATACGGTGCACCACCACACGGAGGCTTGGCTTTTGGTTTAGACCGTTTAGTAGCTATTTTAGGAGGACAAGAAACGATTCGTGATTTTATTGCGTTCCCTAAAAACAATTCAGGACGTGATGTAATGATTGATGCTCCTGCTACTATTGACAATGCTCAATTAGAAGAGTTAAGTATAAAATTAGCCATAAAAGAATAATTTTAGATAATACAATACTACAAAACACCTCTGTTAGCTTGCTGACAGAGGTGTTTTTTATGTTCAAAATTCATTGTAATCAAATAATAAATAAGAATTAACATATAATAAGTAGTTTTAGTTTTAAGAAGCGTATTCTTCATTTTTGTTTAATAAATACTAAACATAAATGATTTATGAATGCACAACAAGAAATTAAATTATCTTCTAATTGGACAATGCCGGGCTTGTATTTAAGTACATTAGCAACACTTATATTTATTCCGGTTGCCGTATCAAAAATTATAAAAGAAGGCTCAACAGGAGCCATTGTTTTAGGTGGTCTGTTTTTTCTTTTATTAATAGGGTTACATATCTATTTATTTAAGTTCTTATGTGTGGCAAGAGTTAAGAATAATAAACTTGTCATGAAAAAGCTTTTTAAGGATGCCAAAGAATATACATTTGATCAAATAGGCACACCAAAATCATTAAGAATAAAAAATACCGTGTATACTTCAGTTGCTATGAACAATAATAAAGGGGGCTTAGAGAAGTTTTTAATAGTGAACTCTAAATCACTTTTATCTTTGAATAAAATTGATGCTAAGGCTACTCTTATGCGTTTAAAAGAAGAAAGAATGGTATAATAGTACTTACTATTTTAAAAATAAAAAGAAAGCCTGTAAATGAAATTTACAGGCTTTTTGTAGTTTATAGTAGATCGATTATCTTAATCGTTTATAATCCATGATACATAGTATAACTGACCTATTTGACCTGATCCAGGAGCAACATAGTACTCTTTACCAAATAAGTTAGTTCCACCAATTTTGAATTTAGATTTCCAAGAAGGAATACGGTAGTTTAATTGAGCATCAATTACTGTTCTTGCATCAACATCACCTTTTACAAACGGTGAAACCCATCTGTATTTATCTTGCCATCTTGCATTTACACTAAATCCGAAGTTATCAAATAACTTATCGTTACTAACCTGTGCTTTAACAGTATGTTTAGGAGTGTTAAAGTTAGGCTCAAATAAACCGTAGTCTAAATCTTTAAAAGTATAGTCTATAAAGTTATAATTGAATCCAAAATCAAAATTCTTTAAAAACTTAGTGTGTAATCCTAATCCGAAACCGTATGATTTTACTTTAGATTTACTGTTAGTTACTAAGTAAAACTCACGTACATGTCCATTATTTAGAGCAAAATTAGCATCAGCATCTAATTGTCCGGTAGCAATTACAGTTCCATAGTCTGGAACAACCACATCTTGGAAAAATACAAAATCATCGTGTTGGCTATAAAAACCGTTGATGTCTAAATCTAAGTTATTATTGTTGTTTAATTTTATAATTCCTCTATACCCGGCTTCATAAGTTCTTACAACTTCCGGTTGTATTTCTTTATAGTCAGACTTTATAAGACTTTCACCTGTAAAGTTAGCGTCGTAAACAGATCTGGTTAATAAAGCATTGTTAATAATATCATCACCGGTTGTTGTGGTAACGATAGTTCCGTAACCAGGGAAAAAATGTCTGTTTTCGAACTCAATTCTGCTTAAGTTATCAGCAGTTGATCCTACGTTTGTTTTTACAGCAGTATTTAAAAATAAATACTGTTCTTGTATAGTAGGGTTTCTGAAACCGGTTTGGTATGACGCTCTTAAAATGTGCGTTTTACTTTCACCTAAAGCATAGTTTACAGCTAAACGAGGAGAATAGTTTCCGTTAAAGTTTTGAGATTTATCATAACGGATAGATCCTGTTAACTTTAATCTCTCATTCATTAATTTCTTTTGAATTTGAGTATATACACCATATTCTTCAACGCTAATAGGTAGGTTAGCATCGTTAAAGATTGTTCCTTTTGAGTCTGGGTTGTACTGACGGTATGAACCTCCTATTTGAACATCTGCCCAATCATTTAGTAAACTTCTGAAGTTGTAGTTAGCATCAGCATGTGCGTATGAACTCTTGTCATAAATAGCACTACCACCTTCAGTAAGAAGAGTTGTTGTAATTCTGTTGAATTCTGTATTAAATGCATTTGTTCCCGGTACTAATCTATTTCTATCAGCATATTTTCTAGCCGCTTCAATTGATTGATTATTAACATACCATTGAGTAACAAAATCTCCTAACCAAGTATCAAAAGGAGTAGAAGCTTCGTTCATAAAAATACCGGTTCTTGTTAAATCATAACTTTTTCCGGCATCGTTTCTTGTATAGTATCCTCTAATGTAAAAGTTAGTTCCTTTTACTTCTAATTTTGATTGTCCTATATAGTAATCACGTTGAGCAAATCTACTAGTACCTTGGAAAAGGTTGTTTCCCATAGCTAATCTTGTAGCTAATTGAATTTCTAAAGACTCGTCGTTAAAAGGTCTAAAATGTAAAGATCCGGAGAACTTTAAGTTTTTAGAACTATAATCTTTTATAAGATCACTTTCTTTATATCCGGTTCTTCTAATTAATTTTCCTATATCATTTACATCTCCGGTAAAAAGTGCTAAATCAGAAAATAATTCATCACCATACGTGTTAACTCCATCATAGTTTATAGTTGAATTTACACTACCGTCAATTAATTTAGCACTATCAACTTCTTTATTTCTGTAATCAGTAGCGTGCCATTCTTCGGCTTTAAAGTATGAAAAGTTAACTTTAGCAGCAAAAGCATCACTAAATCTGTAAGCCATTCTTACAGTAGCATCGTAAAACGGATTGTTTCCTGCAGCATTTTGATGCATGTATCCGCTTTTAAATAAAACACTAATTCCGGTAAAATCAAATGGACTCTTAGTGTTTAATAACATAATACCGTTATAGGCGTTTGCCCCATATAATGCAGAAGATGCACCTGGTAATATTTCCACACTTTGAATGTCTAACTCAGAAACTCCTGATAAATTACCAGCACTAAAGTTTAAAGCAGGTGCAGCCGTATCCATCCCGTCTACTAACTGTACAAAACGAACGTTACTAAAGTCAGAAAAACCTCTGGTATTAATAGATTTAAAACCATAGCTTCCTTCTCTTGAGTTAATTCCTTTTAAGTTTGTTAAACCATCATAGAATGAGTTAGAACTGTTTCTTCTGATATCAGTTAAACCAAAACGTTCTACTGTTACAGGAGATTCAATGATTCTTTCAGGCACACGCGATGCAGAAATAACAACTTGGTCAAGAAGTATATTTTCTTTAAGAATCACGTTAATTTCTTGGTCTTGAGAAGTTACGATTACTTCTTCTGTTTTATATCCAAATGCAGAAACAGAGATAGTTTGGGGTAACTTTCCTTCAATTTTAAGGGTAAATTCTCCGTTTGTATTAGATATAGCATAATTTCTTCCTTGAGTAATTTTAGCACTGTAAAAAGGCTCTAGGTATTCGTCATAAACGATTCCACTAATTTTTACTTGTGCAAAACTGGTAATTGCTAACAATGCAAAAACAATTACAGCTAACTGTTTTTTAACCATTTTTTGGGATTTTGATTATATAAAGATTAATTGATTATTCTTCTAATGAGAAGTTTATTGGGAAACCATATTTTACAGATATAGACTTGCCATTTTTCTGAGCTGGCTCAAAGCGAGGTAATTTGGTTACCACTCTTCTTGCTTCTTCATTAAGAAGCTCGCCATTTTTTGGTCCTAATGTTTTAATATTGCTCACATATCCGTCTTTATCAATGATGAAACGAACCCAAACTTCACCTTCAATTTGATTTCTTACAGCTTCACTTGGGTAACGGAAATGTTTTTGAATATGTTTAATCATTTCAATATTAAAACAATCAAGTCTTTCCATCTCACTTAAGTCATTACTATTACAAGCATTAAAAGAAGGTATTGCATCTACAGTACTAAACCTTTCGGCTTTTTGTATCTCTTCTTTAGATAGTTTTTCTTTTAATGATTCAATGTTGTTTTTAATATCAGTAGGTTCAGCTACTGATGGACTAGGAGTTATAATTTCACTATCAGCTATAGGTTCAGCTTTAATTGCATCACTAGCTATGGGTTGCTTAGTAGCAATTTCTGATACTCCGGCAGTATTTACATCACTAATACTAGAAGCGGCTTGTTTTTTAATGATTTCTCTTTTCTTTAAAAAACGCTTACTTGCAGATACTTTAACCGTAATTTGTCTTGATTTTTTGTCTTTAGAATCTTTAGAAGGCTTTATAGAACATTTTGTAATGCTGTTTAAATCTAAAGCATCATCTTCAGGATTTTCACAAACTTCTTGCGCATATACGCGAAATGAGAGTACTACTAATACTATCAACAAAAATGTTTTCTTCATATTTAAGGGGTTAAAAATATTATTTATTTACTTGTAATATAGTAGTTTAGTAGTTTTTTAGGGCGCAAAATTATGAAAAAATTATAACATACAAATACTTTTTTGTTTTTTTTTGAGTTACTATATGTTTAAAGGTACAAAAAAAAGAGATGAAATTAAAGTAATCTCATCTCTTTTTTAAGATATTTAGGTGCTTTTCGCTTAATTATTAATAGTCCAAGAGATATAATATAACGAACCTATTTTTCCAGATCCCGGAGCTACATAGTATTCTTTTCCGGTTAAATTCGTTCCGCCAATTTTAAATCTTGATTTAATAGCTGGTACTCTGTAATTGATTTGAGCGTCTACTACTGTTCTTGAGTCTATAGTTCCGTTTAAGAAACTAGATTGCCATAAAAATGAATCTTGCCATCTGGCATTAATGTTAAATCCAAAGTTTTTAAATAAGTTAGGATTTCCAAACATGAATTTTACTTGATGCTCCGGTGTATTAAATCCAGGGCTAAAGTTTGGGTCAGAATCTTGATCAAAAATCATTCTTGATAATGTATAATTAAGCCCCACATTGAAAGACTTCAAAATTTTAGTATTTAATCCTACACCAATTCCGTATGAACTAATCTCAGCTAATGAGTTTGTGTTAAGAGTAAATTCGGTAAAATCACGGTTAGCTAAAGCGCTTGCAGCTTGTGCGTCAGGCTGTCCATTGCTATCTATTTTTCCGTAGTTAGGAACAATCACATTTTTAAAGGCAACAAAGTCTTTATATTGGTTATAATATCCGTTTACATCTAATTCCAGAATATTATCATTACTTAACCCTATGATACTTCTGTATCCTAATTCATAGGAAGTTACTTTTTCAGGTCTGATAGGTGAAACATTTGCCTTTTCAGGAGTTCCGTTATAAACAGATGCTGCTACAAATGAATTGTTAAAAGCATCTCTACCTGTTAAAGTACTTGTACTACCGTTACTGTTAGCTACTGTGGTTACAAAACGATCTAAATTTTCATCAGCGGTACCTATGTTAAAGCTATTTGGGCCTGTTTTTAATCCAAAGTACTGCTCTATAATACTAGGGTTTCTAAAACCGGTTTGGTAAGAAGCTCTTAAAACATGATCATTATTTTTACCTAATGAATAGTTAAGGGCTACCCTTGGTGAGAAGTTTCCTTCAAAATTCTTTGATTTATCGTAACGGATAGAACCTGTGAATTTAAGTTTGTCTTCAAAAAACTTTTTCTGAATTTGAGAATAAAAACCGTAGTTGTCAAAAGTAATCTTACTGTCTTTATCAGTAAATAGTGTACCATTTGAGTTAACTATGTGTCTTCTAAATGAACCTCCTACTTGAATTTCTCCCCACTTAATAATATCTCTAAAATTATAATTGGCATCTGCATGATAAAAAGAAGTTTGGTCTTTAATTGCTGCTCCTCCATCTGCAATAGGAGTTTCTATAATTTGCTGTATAGCATTTTTAAACTCATTTGTACCAGGTTGTAATCTGTTATTATCTGCCGCTTGTCTTGCAATTTGGTGGCTACCGGTATTTAAGTAAGCGCCTAAATAATCTGCATACCAAACCTGAGATGGTTTACTTAGTTCATTTAATGCTAATCCAACAAATCTTAAGTCATGACTTTTTCCGGAATCATTACCAGTATAGTAACCTCTTAAGAAGTAGTTTTTACCTAAAAATTCCAATTTATATTGTTGTACAAAATAATCTTTTTGGAAAAAACGGTTTGTACCTTGGTAAATGTTATTACCTCTTGAAAAACGAGAGTTTAATATAATTTCTAGTTTGTCATTTGCCCATGGTCTAAAATGTACAGAGGCATCAAACTTTAGGTTGTTTCCATTGTAGTCTACTAGGTTTTTTTCTTCGTAACCTGTTCTACTTATTGCATCGTTTGGTAAACCGTCTATAATGTTTTGAGGTAAACCACCTGCTGCTGCAATTTGTTTTAAAGTAAATGAAAATTCGTCACCATATACGTTTAACCCATCATAATCATGGTTACTTTCTCTATTTCCGCTAATAATTTCTCCTCCAACTCCTGAGGTATTAGCTGTACTGGTAGCATTCCATTCTTCTGCTCGGAAGTAAGTTAAATTAGCTTTTGCAGCTAATTTTTCATCAAACTTATATGCCATACGAATACCTACATCATAAAATTGCTCAGTATCTGTAGCTTCTTGGCTTATGAAACCGGTTTTAAAATAGGTGCTAATTCCTGCGTAATCAAATGGACTTTTACTTCTCATTAATAAGATTCCGTTGAAGGCATTTGCTCCATATAAAGCTGATGACGCACCCGGAAGTATCTCCACATCTTTTACATCTAAATCTGAAAGCCCTACAATATTACCTGCCGAAAAGTTAAGTGCAGGTATTGAGGTTTCTACTCCGTCAACTAACTGTACAAAACGAGTGTTGTCAAAAGTAGAGAAACCACGAGAGTTAATTGATTTAAATCCGTAATTAGCTTCTCTGGATTCTATCCCTTTTAAGTTTTTCAAACCATCATAAAAAGAAACTGAGGTGTTTCTTTTTATTTCTGTAATACCAATACGTTCTATGGTTACAGGAGATTCAATAACACGTTCAGGAGAACGTGAGGCAGAAATAACTACTTCATCAAGTGCAATGTTTTCTTTTAGGATCACATTAATTTCTTGATCGGCAGAAGTTACTTCAATAGTTTCTGTCCTATATCCAAAGGCAGAAATTTGAACAGTAAAAGGAAAAGCTAAGGTCGTTTTCAATGAAAACGTTCCATCACTATCCGATACTACATGCTCTTTTGAGGTTGTTATAACAGCACTTGCGAAAGGCTCTAAATACTCATCATAAACAGTTCCTGTTATTGTACTTTGAGCAAAAAGAAGTGTGTTTAACAATAAAAAAATAGGTAATAGTATTTTTTTTTGCATAATATTGGGGGTTAGAAAGATTATTTGACTGAATAAAAGGCCTTATTCATCTAAAGAGAACGTGATAGGGAATCCATATTTTACAGAAACACGTTTTCCATCTTTTTTAGCAGGTTTAAACTTAGGTAAGTTATATACTACTCTTTTGGCTTCATTGTTTAAAATATCACCGTTTTTAGGCCCTAAAGCTTTTATATTCTTTACATTTCCATCTTTGTCAATAATAAAACGTACCCAAACTTCTCCTTGGATAGATTCTTTTACTGCTTGACTAGGATATCTGAAGTATTTTTGAATATGCTTTATCATTGCCTCATTAAAGCAATTCATACGTTCATCATCCTTTACACTTGAACATTCTTCAAATGCAGGGATTTTATCTACCGTGCTAAATTTTAAAGCACTTTTTATTTCTTCAGCAGATAACTTGTTTTTAATGTCCTCAATATTATTTTTAAAGGATAGAGATTCTCCAAATTCTGACTTTACTTCGTTACTTTCAATACCAGAGCTATTAACACTAGCGAGTGAATTAACACTTTGTTTTTTGGCAAGTTCTCTCTTTTTTAAATATCTTTTACTAGCTGAGACTTTAACAGTAATTTGTCTCGTTTTTTTGTTTTTATCATCATCAGATTGTTTAACCGTACACTTTGTAATACTGTTTAAATCTGCAACGGCATCCTCCGAAGACTCACAAACTTCCTGAGCTTGGATGTTAGAAACATATAATGTTCCTAGCATTAATAATAAGACTGCTTTCTTCATACTGGGGTATTAATCATTTTACAATAAACAAAACTGCTTGGTTAGTCGTTGTGAAACTGTAAAAATAACATACGAATTTACAAAAAAATATTATATGTCTGTTAATCAGTATAAAAAATAACGTTTAATTAATCTGTTGTGCTCTCAAGACTAAAGCTTATTGGAAAAGTGTAAGTAACATTAACATCTTGATTGTTTTGTTTTCCCGGAATAAACGAAGGTAATAAAGAAATTACTCTAATAGCTTCTTCTTTTAAGCTATCGCTGTTTTCGGGGCCGGTAGCAACTATGTTTCTAACATTTCCTGACGAGGTAATTACAAAACTTACCCAAATATCTCCTTCAATCCTTTTTTGTACTGCTTTTTCAGGATATATAATGTTTTGCATTAAATGCTCTTGCATCTCATAGTTAAAGCAATCTACTTCATCTAAGGATTCATCAGAACAATTTCTAAATTTCGGAATTTCTTCTACTGAATTAAAAGGAACCTGCTCTAAAGAAATTTTTTCTTCTAAGGCAGTATTGATTGCTGTAATTTTTTGTTTTATGCGTGTTATTTTTAACTGCTCTATACTGTCTGTGGTTTTTAGGTGATTAACATCTGCAGAAAATAGTTCACTAGCTGTTTGTACTTCATTAAGAGAACGTCTTTTTTGGTGATTTCTGCTTGAAACAACCGTTACCTTTGACTTTTCTTTTGTGCCTTCACTATTAGCATTGCTAACAACTGTACATTTTGCTATACTGGAAATATCATTGATATTTTCTGATGTTTCTTTAGGAGCACATACCTCTTGTGATAGTGCGGAGTGAAACATTAAGACTATTTGTAAAAATATAGCTAATTTCTTCATGGTGCCTACTGTTAGATTTCCTAAATAATAGTATACCGATAATGAGAATTAGTTTACCTAGTTCTGATTAAGAGTATTGAGTTAATGTAGTAGTAAGCTGTGTATTTATATAACTATTAAATAGGAAAGATTAATAATTATGCAACAAGGCTGATTAGAATTGGAAAGCCAATTTTTACTCTTTTACCAGAACTCGAAGTTCCTTTTTTTAATTTAATGTATGTATTTTTCATTTTAGGGGGAATTAATATGTTAATAATTAAGCTGTAATAATTATTACAATTGAAATTTAAAGATAATAAAAAAAATATTAAAAAACGAATACAAGATGTTCAATTTTAGTTAAGTATCCTTAAAGCTTATGTAAAACCTTGCTATTCATAATATAAAAAATCGTTATATGGAAAGCGTTGGATATGAATTTTTCGTACTTCTTCATATACTCTTTCTTTGAATTCTTCAAGGTTGCTTTTATTTAATGCTGAAATAAAAAGGCTTTCTTTTTGTAAATCACTCATCCATGTTTTTTTCCAATCTTCTAATGTGTAATGAGCCTTTGTTTTTTCAGTAACAATATCATCTTCATCAATGCTTTCATGGGTGTAAGCATCTATTTTATTAAAAACCATGACTGTGGGCTTATTGCCGCTGTCTATTTCATCTAAAATACTATTTACTGAAGCAATATGATCTTCAAAATTTGGATGAGAAATATCAACAACATGTAGTAATAAGTCTGCTTCTCTTACCTCATCTAACGTAGATTTGAAAGATTCTACTAATTGAGTAGGCAGTTTTCTGATAAAACCAACGGTGTCTGTCATTAAAAACGGAATGTTTTTAATAACCACTTTTCTAACAGTTGTATCTAATGTAGCAAATAGCTTGTTTTCTGCAAAAACTTCACTTTTACTAATAACATTCATTAAAGTTGATTTTCCAACGTTTGTATAACCAACTAAAGCAACACGTACCATTTTACCTCTGTTTTTTCGTTGAATTACCATTTGTTTATCTATGGTTTCTAATTTCTTTTTCAACAAGGTAATCTTATCTCTAATGATACGACGGTCAGTTTCTATTTCAGTTTCTCCGGGTCCACGCATACCAATTCCCCCTTTTTGTTTATCAAGGTGAGTCCACAGTCTGGTTAATCTGGGTAATAAATATTGGTATTGAGCTAACTCAACTTGAGTTTTTGCGGAGCTGGTTTGCGCTCTACTTGCGAAAATGTCTAAAATTAAATTGGTACGATCTAAAATTTTACAATCCAAAATTCTTTCAACATTTCGTAACTGAGCAGGTGAAAGTTCATCATCAAAAATAGCGGTTCCAATATCGTGAGCGTCTATATATGCTTTAACATCTTCCAACTTACCGGTACCTAAAAAGGTTTTAGGATTTGGTTTGTCTAATTTTTGAACAAATCGTTTAACAGCAATACCTCCTGCCGTTAAGGTTAAGAATTCTAATTCATCTAAATATTCTTCAGATTGTTTTTCATCTTGATGTTGGGTTATAATACCTATTAAAACCGCTTTTTCAGATATGGCTTTACGTGTTTCAATCATAGACTGCAAAAGTACAAATTTCTTATCTTTACCGTATGTTTGCTTTAGTGGATTGTAATAATTTTTATGCTTCTTGTGAGCGTGTATTTAACCCGGGGTTACTTAATCAGCCTATAGTTGTATTGAGTAATAATGATGGTTGTGTGATTTCTCGTAGTGATGAGGCAAAGAAATTTATACCGATGGGAGCTCCTGCATTCAAGTTTAAACAAGATTTTGAACGTTTTGATATAACAGTTTTATCGTCTAATTACCCATTGTATGGTGATATGAGTGAACGAGTGATGAGTATTTTAACTCAATTTACACCAGATGTTGAAGTGTACTCAATTGACGAGGCCTTTTTAGAATTTAAAGGATTTGATACTCTTGATTTTGAAGATTATGGTAAAAAAATTAAAAATAGAATAGCAAAATGGATAGGAATTCCAACGTGTGTAGGTATAGCTCCTACAAAGGCGTTAAGTAAAGTAGCGAATAAAATTGCACGTAAATTTCCGAAAGAAACCGGAGGTGTTTATGTAATTGATTCCGAGGAAAAAAGAATAAGAGCATTAAAGTGGCTAACAATTGAAAAAGTTTGGGGAATAGGGTATAGACTACAAAAGAGATTAAAAGAAAAAGGTTGTATAAAAGCGTACGATTTTACACAATTAGATAGTAATTGGTTGCGTAGTAATTTTTCTATTACTGAATGGAAATTACAGCAAGATCTCAAAGGAATTCCTGTTTTACAACTTGAAGATACTACTACTAAAAAAGCAATTGCGACAACCAGAAGTTTTGAATCAACATTCTCTGATATCATAGATTTAAAAGAAAGAGTGGCCACTTTTGCCATGTCGTGTGCAGAAAAACTAAGAAAACAACAATCATGTTGTTATATGCTTATTGTAACATTAAGCAGTAATAGGTATGAAAAAGATCAAGAACGTTATAAGGCCAGTAAATCTGTAATTTTTTCACATCCAACAAATTCATCTTTATTAATTACAAAAGAAGCGTTAAAAGCTGTTGAAATGATTTTTAAAAAAGGAATTAATTACAAAAGAGCCGGAGTAATTATTACAGGTTTAGTTCCTAATGATAATTATCAATTGAATATTTTTGAAAACGAAAATCCAAAGCACAAATCATTAATGAATGTTATTGATTTTGTTAATAATAAATATAAATCTGATAAAATTAAATTGGCAAATCAAGATTTAGAACGTACATGGAAAATGCGTCAAGAGCATTTGTCGCCTAAATACACAACTAATATTAATCAAATTATTAAGGTAAAATAAGTATGGAAAAGGTGAGTTCATTAACATTTTTTACACCTAAAAAAGGTATGACAGAAGGTGCATTGTTTGTTGATATTGGTATTTCAGCAGGGTTTCCATCACCGGCAGATGATTTTAGAGAAAAAAGAATTTCTTTAGATGAAGAACTAATTAAAAATAAAGAGGCTACTTTTTTTGCTAGAGTTAGTGGGCAATCTATGATAGATGCAGGAATAGATGACAATGATTTATTGGTAATTGATAGAAGTATTGAGCCGGTTAATAATAAAATTGCGGTGTGTTTTTTAGATGGAGAATTTACTGTAAAACGATTAAGAGTTGAAGGAAGTAAAGTTTGGCTAAAACCGGAAAATCCTAAGTATCCAATAATTGAAATTACAGAAGAAAATAACTTTATTATTTGGGGTATAGTTACCAATGTTATAAAAAAGGTATAAAAAAACCCCGCTTTAGCGAGGTTCAAATTACACACAACTAAAAATTAGCTTTTAAGAATTCTTAAAGGCATTTTATATACTTGTATCGATTGATTTGAATTGTTATATACCTTTTTGTAGTTAAGTTTACTTTTAATATATTCACAAACTACAGGGCTATTACAATCAATGTTCAATATTACAACCTGCCCTTTTTTATTAACTAAAAAATCAACGGTTGTTTTAAATTCTTCTTCAACTTTAAAGTTGGCCTTACCTAATAATTTTACAATATTAGTTCTAATTTCCTCTTTTAATGGGTTTTCATTTGCTGCAAATAAAGACACGTTAATCATTGCAATGAATACGAATAAAACGAACTTTCTCATCTTTTTGTTTTTTTTCTAGATTAAGGAATTAATTTTTGTTTTTAAATTCGATGTAAAATTACTGGTTATTAGTGTTTTAATTCTGTTTTTGGGTGTTATAAAAATATTTTTTTACTGTTATTTAAAGGTTTTATACAACCTAAGTTTACACAAGCATAATATTGATTAGTTACTATGTTTTTGCAATTTTTTTAAGTATAATTGAAAGATAATTAAGCAGAATTGTGTTTTAAATATTCTTTTAAGAAATATTAATATGATTTATTTAATATTGTTGTGTTAGTATTATGTTTATTTTGATGAAATTCTCTTGTGTATAATAACCTGAAATAGTAGTTAAATGCCTAAAAATAAGAAGAGAAGTTCCCTAACTGTAGGTTTTTATAATGTTGAAAATTTATTTGACACAATTAATGATCCTTTTAAAAATGATGATGAATATACCCCTAAGGGAAGATTAAAATGGAATAAAGGGAAATATAGACTGAAAATAAAGAAAATTACCTCTATTTTATCAATACTGGGAAAAGAAAGTTCAATTCATCCTCCGGCATTAATAGGATTAGTTGAAGTTGAAAACACAAATGTATTAGAAGATTTAACAAGACATAGGAATTTAATTAATTCTAATTATGATTATATACATTATGATTCACCTGATGAAAGAGGCATCGATGTAGCTTTATTGTATAATCCTAAATTATTTACAGTACTTTCTTCAAAAACCGTTTCTGTTGAGTTGATTGATACTGATGGAAGTATAGACTATACAAGAGATATTTTGGTGGTTAAAGGGGCTTTACATGGAGATTTGGTATATGTTTTAGTAAATCATTGGCCTTCCAGAAGAGATGGAGAGCTTGAAACAAGGCAAAAGAGAATTATGGCTGCTAAGCAAGCCAGAGAAATAATAGAAGAAATAAAATTAGAGGAAAAGCATGAACCTAAGTTTATAGTTATGGGCGATTTTAATGATGATCCTTCCAGTGAGAGTGTTAAAAATTATCTTGTTAAAAATGATTTTTTCAATCCAATGGAATCTTTACATAGAAAGAATAATGGAACATTAACGTATTTAGGAGAATGGCATCTTTTTGATCAAATAATAGTGTCTAAAAACTTTTTCTCAGAAAATAGTAGCTTACATTTCACAGGAGCTTATATATTTAAAAAACCCTGGATGAGAATTTATAAAGGTAAGTTTAAAGGAAGTCCGTTTAGAACCTACATTGGTCCTTGGTATGAAGGAGGTTTTTCAGATCATTTTCCTGTATATATTAAGTTTTTAACCAAAAAATAAAGCTTCCTGTGTTCAGGAAGCTTTTGAGTTATTTTTAATATAATTTATATTTATCCGTTATTCAACAGTAACAGATTTAGCTAAGTTTCTTGGCTGATCTACGTTTTTACCTAACATTACGGCAATGTGATATGATAAAAGCTGTAAAGGTATTGTAGTAAGAAGAGGAGTAAAAGCTTCTTCAGTATCCGGAATTTCAATTACGTGATCTGCAATTTCCTTTACGGTAACATCACCTTCAGTAACTATGGCAATTATTTTTCCACTTCTTGATTTAATTTCTTGAATATTACTTACAACTTTTTCGTAATGACCCTTGCTAGTCGCAATTACAAAAACAGGCATATTTTCATCAATTAAAGCAATAGGACCGTGTTTCATTTCGGCAGCTGGATATCCTTCTGCGTGAATGTATGAAATCTCTTTAAGTTTTAATGCTCCTTCTAATGCAACAGGGAAATTAAATCCTCTACCTAAATACAAACAGTTTTTAGCATTTTTATATACTTCAGAAATTTCTCTAACGACAGGGTCTATTTTTAATAAACTTTCAATTTGAGTAGGTATTTGCTGTAAGGTTTGTAAGTAATTGTTTATAGCAGATTTAGAAAGTGTTCCTTTTGCCTGCGCTAATTTTAAAGCAATTAACGAAAGTACGGTAATTTGAGTGGTAAAAGCTTTCGTAGAAGCTACTCCTATTTCCGGACCGGCATGAGTATATGCTCCGGCGTGAGTTTCTCTTGCTATAGATGATCCAACAACATTACATACACCAAAAACAAAAGCTCCTTTAGATTTTGCCAGTTTAATAGCAGCTAATGTATCAGCAGTTTCACCTGATTGTGAAATAGCAATTACAATATCTTTCGGAGTAATAATAGGATTTCTATATCTAAATTCAGAAGCATATTCAACTTCAACAGGAATTCTAGCCATGTCTTCAAATAAGTATTCACCTACTAATCCGGCATGCCAAGATGTACCACAAGCAACAATAATAATTCTATCAGCATTCAGGAATTTTGAAATATTATCATCAATCCCGGCCATACGTATAATACCTTCATTAGGTAGCATTCTACCTCTGTAAGTATCAATTATTGCTTTAGGTTGTTCATGAATTTCTTTAATCATGAAATGATCAAAGCCTCCTTTTTCTATTTGTTCAAGATTTAATTGTAATTCTTGAATGTCAGCATCAACTTCATTGTCGGTTTCAATTTTACGAACTTTAATCCCTTTATCTTTCTTTATGATAGCTAATTCACCATCTTCAAGATAAATGGCATTTTTAGTATATTCAATAAAAGGTGAAGCATCTGAAGCAACGAAGAATTCTTCATTATCTTTTCCAACACCAATAGCTATAGGGCTTCCTAATCTGGCAACAACAAGTTCATTAGGTTTTGTTTTGTCAAAAACAGCTATAGCATATGCTCCAATAACATTTGTTAAGGCTAATTGAACCGCTTTACCTAATTTACAACCTTCGTTTTTCTTAATTTCTTCAATTAAGTTTACTAAAACTTCAGTATCTGTATCACTTTGAAAAGTATAACCACGAGCAATTAATTCTTTTTTTAATGTATCATAATTCTCAATAATACCGTTGTGAACAATTACTAAATCTCCCGATTGAGAAAAGTGAGGGTGCGAATTAGTATCATTTGGTACCCCATGAGTAGCCCAACGGGTATGACCAATACCAATTTTTCCTCCTTTTTTATTTTCATTACTGTTTGTAATTACTTCTAAATCGCTAACCTTTCCTTTGGTTTTTGATAAATGCATTTCGTCTCCGTCATACATCATAATTCCGGCACTATCATAACCTCTGTATTCTAAACGCTTTAATCCGTTAATTACAATAGGATATGCATCTCTGTAACCTATATAACCTGTTATACCACACATAATAAATCTTTATCTTTTTTCTGAATATGTAATTTTTAATACTGCTTTTTTAGCTCCGTTTGTAGTTTCGTTTTCGTTAAGTAAAGTTACACCTCTAGGATCCCAATTATAAGATAAAACATTAGTTTCTAGTACTCTATTTCTGTAAGGGTTATCCGTAGGATTGTTATATACTTTTAATAATAACGGAGAGTAGTTTGTTGAGGTTCTATCAAATAAATTTGATATATAATCAGTAATTCTAAGGGTATATTTTTCAGGCTTTTCATCAACAAGTTCTAGATTACCTCCAAAAGTTCCTGATTCAGTATAGGAGTCTGTAATTTGAATTGGTAATACATTTCCACTACCATCATCACTGCTGGTATATAAAAATATTCTTTGAGGAATTATATTTTTATTAGTGTTTGCAGTTTGGTTAATGTAAAATGATAAAGAAGCATCATTAACTAAAAAACCATATTTTTCATTTGCAACATCTCTAATACTAGATAGTTCTTTAAGATCTAAATATCCATCTTTAGGATTGTTGTCGTAGCTTTCGTAGTTGAGAATAGAGTTAGTAGGGTCGCTTTGTTTTAATTTAGTTAAATTAACTCCTAAAACCTTAACTTCAGCCATGGACCCTGCTGTTCCTTGTAATATAAAATTATCAGAAGGAATAGGGTTTGTTCTAGGTGACATTTTATAAATACTATTTCTAACTCCGCTAAGAGGGAAAGAATATCTTGTTGGAACAGTATCTTTATAGACTAAATTAGAATTATCTGCCTTTTTTTCAAATCTCGTTATTGTGTAATAAAAGTCTACTGAAGGAAGATCACTGCTACCGGTTAATCTTACAGGAACCATTGAACCATCAGCACCTTCTGATTTTACAATAAGACCTCTGAAATAATTATTAAACTCTTGTGCAGACGAAAATTCAGTACCATCAAATTTATCCCAAAAAAGCTCTTTCATTCTTGTCGTATTTAGTGGTACAGCTAAAAAAGGAGCTTTGTTGCTAAGTTTTTCTTCACTTTCAAAAGTTCTACCATCACTATAGTGTCTGGTTACAGTATACATAGTATCAATAGCGCTTGGTTTAAAAGTAAAACCAGCATCTTCATTCAATAATTCTTCTTCAAGATAGGTGTCATTAGACATGAATGAATTGGGTTGTGAAGGATTGTTTGGGTCTAAAGTATTTAGGTACGTACCGCTTTTAAATATTTTTAAACTAGTAGCAATATCAGGATTACCTAATACTGAATCTAAGGTGAATTTTGGTTTTCCATCACTATCTTTTCCTTTGTTAGTAGCAGAATAAGGAATCTTTAAGATTACTTTATCAAGCACAAAAAGAGAGTCAATTTCACCATCAGCAGAAGCGGGTTTAACATCACTTGTTTTAAGGCTGTTTAAAAGACCTAATTGACTTACGAAAGAAGACTCTATAGTTTTGTAATTTTCGTTTTTATACACTCCCATCCAATATTCTGTAATTGTAGTACCAATATTATCAGCTCTCACACTTTCTATGTCAATAGGAGTAATTTCTAATTCCAGTTCCACCTTATTGGTGTTAAACTTTGTGTTTTTAATTACACCGGTACCTATATCGTTAAAATCTTTTTCACATGATGTTAATGATACCAAACAAAATAAGCTTGCACCTAAAATACCAATTTTTCTAATCATTCTTATTTATTAGCTTAATTCTAAAACGTTTTCTCTGTAAAACTCTAAATATGCCTCTGTTAAATTTTCTTCAGATTGAAACTCTAAAACTTTTGTATTGTCTTTTGCAATAAAATCCTCAATTCCATCAGGAAGAATTTCACTGCCTTTTACAACAGCATCAGAGTTTTTAATAGCACTTTTTAATATATTAATATGGTTAGGTGTTTCAAAAACAGAAGCTTTTTCGTCACTAATTCTATCAAAGCGCACTTTATTTGCCATTTCATTGCTTAACTCACCTTCAAAACCTTTGTTATAAAGCGAAGTTACAATCTTACTTTGATTAAATAGCGGTTCTTCTTTATAATATTCTCTTAAATATAAAGGTAACAAAGAAGCCATCCATCCATGTACATGAATAATATCCGGAGCCCAGTTTAATTTTTTAACAGTTTCAACAACTCCTTTCGCAAAGAAAATCATACGTTCATCATTGTCATCAAACAACTTGTCATCTTCATCAGAATACATTGCTTTACGCTTAAAATATTCGTCATTATCAATAAAATAAACCTGCATTCTTTCTTTAGGAATTGAAGCAACTTTAATAATTAAAGGCATATCCATGTCGTTAATTATTAGGTTCATACCTGATAAACGAATTACTTCATGAAGCTGGTGTCTTCTTTCGTTAATCACCCCAAAACGAGGCATAAAAATACGTGTTTGGACTCCTTTGGAATGTGCTTGCTTAGCAACATTGAACGAGGTTGATGCTAGTTCTGTTTCTGGCAAATAGGGTGTTACCTCTGATGAAACATATAGTATTCTCTTATCCTTCATTAAATCGAACTCTTTATATGAGGATGCAAAAATACGAATTTTTATGCTAAAATCGTGTTAAATTCCTAATTTTGCACGTTTTTCAATGAATAGCTAATGAATATATTTAATTCTAAATCCGAATTAAAAGCTTTTTTAATTCAACAAAAAGAAGAAGGTAAAACCATTGGATTTGTACCTACAATGGGAGCCTTACACAAAGGACATTTATCGCTTATTAAACGAGCTAAAAAGCAAAATGATATTACTGTGGTAAGCATTTTTGTAAATCCAACTCAGTTTGATAATAAAGAAGACTTAGAGAAGTACCCTCAGCCTTTAGATAATGATATAAAATTATTAAAAAAGGTAGCATGTGATGTTTTATTCACTCCTTCTGTTAATGAAATATATGCCGATGATATAATTGCTCAAAAGTTTGATTTTGACGGTTTGGAAAATCAAATGGAAGGTAGGTATAGGAAAGGACACTTTGATGGTGTAGGAACTATTGTGAAAAGTCTTTTTGAAATTGTTGAACCTACTGTTGCTTATTTTGGAAAAAAAGATTTTCAACAATTACAAATTATTAAAAAATTAGCAAAAAAATATCATATTCCTGTCAAAGTAAAAGGACGACCAATTTTTAGAGAAGATGATGGTTTGGCAATGAGTTCCAGAAATGTTAGATTAACAAAAGAACACAGAGAAGCAGCTCCTTTTATTTATAAAACGTTAAAAAAGGCAAAGAAAAAGTTTGGTACAAAAAATGTCAATGAGTTGGAGCAATGGGTTGAAAAACAATTTAAAAAGCAAGATTTGCTTGAGTTGGAATATTTTACCATAGCCGATGAAGAAACGTTACAAACGCCAAAAGTTATAGAGTCAAATAAAAAATATCGTGCATTTATAGCTGTTTTTGCGGGTGATATTCGTTTAATTGATAATATAGGCCTGTAATAAATTCATTAAAAACAAATTAGTATTCATTAAAAAACCCCTATTTTTGCAGTATGTTAGTTCAAGTAGTAAAATCTAAAATCCACCGTGTAAAGGTTACTGGTGCTGATTTGAATTATATTGGAAGTATTACCATTGATGAAGATTTAATGGATGCCGCAGGCATAATTGAAGGTGAACGAGTTCAAATTGTAAACAACAATAATGGAGAGCGTTTAGAAACTTATGCAATACCAGGTCCAAGAGGAAGTGGAGAGATTACTCTAAACGGAGCAGCTGCTCGTAGAGTACAAAGAGGAGATGTGCTAATTTTAATTGTATATGCTTTTATGGAATTAGAAGAAGCAAAAAATTTTAAACCTAAATTAGTTTTTCCTAACGAAGTAGATAATACATTAACTTAGTTTTGAATTTAAAAAAAGTTTTAAAAATAATATTACCTCTCATTTTGGGAGGTTTTTTAGTTTGGTATTCACTCTCAAAAGTATCATTTGAAACCCTATTACATTATTTTAAGAACGCTAATTACGAGTGGATTGCACTTGGGTTGTTTTTTGGAATTTTGAGCCACCTCTCGAGAGCTTATAGATGGAAATATCTTTTAGAACCTATGGGCTATAAGCCAGATTTTGGTAACAGTACTATGGCTGTATTAATAGCTTACTTAGTAAATTATGCGGTTCCAAGAGCAGGTGAAGTGTCAAGGGCAGCCGTAATGGCAAATTATGAAGATATTCCTTTTGAAAAGGGCTTTGGAACTATTGTAGCAGAGCGTATTGCTGATTTGTTGATGATGCTTGGAATTATTGTAATTACTTTATTTGTTCAATTTGACTTTATTTATCAGCTATTAACTAAGAATTTTGACCCTATTAAAATAGGAATTCTTCTAGTAGGTTTAGTGGTGGCTTTTATAGTTTTTACACGTTACGTAAAAAAAGCACAATCCGGATTAGGATCAAAAATAAAAAACTTCATAGTTGGATTGATAGAAGGGGCTACCAGTATTTTTAAAATGAAAAATAAATGGGCTTTTATTTTCCATACCGTTTTTATTTGGCTTATGTATGTTGCCATGTTTTGGGCAACAATTCCGGCAATAAATAACTTACATGTGCCTTTTGGCGCTGTTTTAATTGGTTTTATAGCCGGCGGATTTAGTATTGCTGCTACTAATGGAGGTATTGGTTTATATCCTGTTGCCGTAGCCGGAGCCTTTGCCTTGTTTGCTATTCCTGATGAACCGGCCAATGCTTTCGGTTGGATTATGTGGACAGCACAAACATTAATGATTATTGTTTTCGGAGGCTTGGCTTTTGTACTATTGCCTGTTTACAATAAAAATAAATAGATTTCTTTTCTTTGTAATAAATCTTTTAATTGAATGGCTAAAACCAAAACAACTTTCTTTTGTCAGAATTGCGGAACGCAACATGCACAATGGGTAGGGCAATGTAATAACTGCAAGCAGTGGAATACTGTTGTAGAGGAAGTTATTCAAAAAGAAGAAAAAAGAAGTTGGAAAACACCAACTAATAAAGAAAGAAGAGTATCTAAGCCACTACGTGTTGAAGAGATTCAATTAAATCCTGAAGAGCGAATTTTTACTAAAAATAAAGAGTTAGATACTGTTTTAGGGGGCGGTTTGGTAAAAGGTGCCGTGGTGTTATTAGGGGGTGAGCCGGGAATAGGGAAATCTACCTTACTATTACAAATTGCCTTGCAAATTCCTCAAAAAGTATTGTATGTTTCCGGAGAAGAAAGCCAGTCTCAAATCAAAATGAGAGCAGAACGATTGGATGCAGGAACTTCTAATTGTTTAATACTGACAGAAACCAATACCCAGCAAATTTTTAAACATATTGAAGAAATACAACCGGATGTATTGGTGATTGATTCTATTCAAACCTTACATACAGATGTTATTGAAGCTTCACCTGGGAGTATTTCGCAAATACGAGAAACTTCTGCCGAGCTTATTAAGTTTGCAAAAGAAACAGCTACACCTGTACTGTTAATCGGACATATTAATAAAGAAGGCCATATTGCAGGGCCTAAGATTTTAGAACATATGGTAGATGTAGTGTTGCAGTTTGAAGGTGATAGAAATCATACTTATAGAATACTTCGCTCTCAAAAAAACCGATTCGGTTCAACGGCTGAACTAGGAATTTATGAAATGTTATCTGATGGATTAAGAGAGGTTTCTAATCCTTCAGAAATTTTAATTTCTAAAAAAGATGCTGATTTAAGTGGAACGGCTATTGCTTCAACGTTAGAAGGAATCCGTCCGTTAATGATAGAAATTCAGGCATTGGTTAGTACTGCTGTATACGGAACGCCTCAAAGAACTACTACAGGATATAATTTGAAACGATTACACATGATTTTAGCGGTTCTTGAAAAACGAGCAGGATTTAAGTTAGGGGCTAAAGATGTGTTTTTAAATGTTACCGGAGGAATTCAGGTAGATGATCCGGCGATAGATTTGGCTGTGGTTGCGGCTATTTTATCGTCTAATCAAGATTTAGCTATTAATCCTGATGTATGTTTTGCTGCTGAGGTTGGTTTGGCCGGAGAAATACGCCCGGTATCAAAAATTGATCAACGAATTACGGAAGCAGAAAAACTAGGATACAAGACATTTGTAACATCAAAATATAATAAGATAACCTTAAAAAAGAGTGCTATAAAAATTATTTTAGTGAGTAAAATTGAAGAGGCTTTTGCTACTTTATTTGCTTAAGCTATATGTTTTGAATACTGTTTATATTTAATTAAACCGTAATCTCAATAAGCTTAGTTCGGTAAGCTGAAAGTAACTTAGATTTAGAAATAAAACCTACATATCTTTTGTTTTTGATAACAGGTAAATTCCATGCCCCGCTTTCTTTAAATTTTTGCATTACAATTTCTGTAGAATCGTCATGAAAGATAATATCAGGGGCACTTTTCATAAGTTCATCAACGGTTACTTTATCATACATTTCCTGTTCAAACATTAATGGGCGTATGTCATCTAATAATACAATTCCTAAAAAACGGTGTTCCTCATCAAGAACAGGAAATATATTACGAGATGATTTGGCTACTGCTTTTTTAAGCATTTCGCCCAAAGTCATGTCAGGATGAATAATTTTAAAGTTTTTTTCTATGAGTTTATCTATACGCATCATCATCATTACATTTTTATCTTTGTTATGCGTAATTAATTCTCCTTTTCTTGCTAGTTCAACTGTGTAAATAGAGTTAGAAATAAAATATTTAGTAATAGCATAAGAAGTGGCCACTACAAGCATTAGAGGAACAAATAAGTCGTACCCTCCGGTAATTTCAGCAATTAAGAAAACAGCTGTTAGCGGTGCATGTAATACACCGGCCATTAACCCACTCATTCCTACCAAAGTAAAATTACTTTCAGATACATGGCCTCCTAATTCATTAATAATTTTTGCAGAAACATTTCCTAAAGCACTCCCCATTACTAAAGTTGGAATAAAAATTCCTCCAACTCCTCCGGCAGCAAAGGTGGTTGTCATGGCAATAGCTTTAAATACAGTTACTATTAGTAGAAAAACAATAACCATCCATACGTTGTTAAAATCGGAAATGTAATGAATGTCTTCCAAAGCTGCTTTGGCATTTCCTTCTAACAAATTATTAATAATTCCATAGCCTTCACCGTAAAGAGGAGGTATTAGGTAGAGCATAATTCCGATAGCGATTCCTCCTAATATTAACCGATGAAATGAGTTTTTAAACAGATTAAAAAACTTATTAATTCTAAAGTATATTTTTGAAAAGTAAACAGAAGCTATTCCAGTGCCAACTCCTAATAAAATATAGAAAGGAATATCTTTAATAAGAAAGCCATCTTGTAATTTAAAACCTAATAAAACATCTTTTCCTAAGAAAAAATAGGAAGTAATTACAGCTACAACTGAAGCTAATAGTAAAGGAACTAAAGAAGCAAAAGCTAAGTCTAAACTAAAAATTTCAATGGCAAAAATAATGGCAGCTACGGGAGCTTTAAACATGGATGATACAGCTCCTGCTGACGCACAACCAATTAAAAGCATACGATTTTTGGTATTCATATGAAATAATTGAGCAACTCCAGAACCCAAAGCAGCTCCGGTAGTAGCAGCCGGACCTTCTAATCCAACAGATCCTCCAAAGCCTACAGTAACAGGTGCTGTAAGTAAGTAGGAATAAATTCTATATTGCTCAATAATTCCGTCTTTTTTAGAAATAGCATGCAGTGTACTGGGAATACCATGACCTATATCTTTTTTTATAACTTTTTTCTTTATATAGTATACCAACACTAAACCAATGATAGGGAAAATGAAGTATAATGAATGATGAAAATCTCTAATAAGCTTTCCTTCTAGTAAATCGTGAAAAAAAAATGTTAAGTTTTTTAGGATTAAGGTACCGATTCCTGATAAAAAACCGACTAAAATACTTAGGATGTATATGAACTGACGTTCAGATATATGTTTATATCTCCAAATAAGAATTTTTTTTAAAATATGTTTACTTTCAGGCATATACGGAATCTAAAGCTGTTTTGAAAAGCAAACATAAAAGTAACAAATTATTATACAGGAAAGGAAGATAAAAAAATAACTTTTAAACAAGTATTGTTATATGTTGTAAAATAAGAAAATTTAGATGTACAAGAAGGATAATTCTTAGATGTTGTTTTAAGGAAAAATGAAAATCTCTAACTAAATATGAAAAACATATTTGTTAGAGATTTTAATCATGTTACTAGATAGCTGATTTATTATATACTTAACAACACCCTCCACCATCATAATGAAAGGTAGATTCACTAATGAAGATGTCGTTTCTTCTTAAATCGGTTAATGCTTTGGCAGTTTTATCGCAAATGGCGATGGGTTGGTTTTTTAATAAAGTATGCCCTTTTTTATCATCAAAATAATCCTCTTCACCAAAATAAATAGCCGCTTTTCCTGTAAATACACATGGTCCATCTTCTGGCATTGGATCTTTAATGGCAGCTACTTCAATAGATTCAATATAAATCAATTCATCAGTAGAATAATTTTTGGGGTCTAATATTCTATACGGTTTTCTTGCTCTAATTTCAATAGTTCCAAAACCGGCATCAGTCAACATTTTAACATATTCAGCAATAGGTAAACTACCACTTAAGCACAGGGCACGTAAACGCTCATCATTTCTTAGGGTTTCGTTCATTGGTTGCTCACAAGTAGGATCACTCATAACTAAACGACCATGAGGTTTTAATACACGATACATTTCAGCAATGGCTTTTTTTAGTTCTTCTGCTTTAAAAATATTAAACAAACAATTTTGAGCAGCTACATCAATCGAGTTGTCTTCAACAGGAAGGTTTAAAGCATCTCCTTTACGTAAATTTACAAACTCACTTTTAAACCAAGTATTTTGTTGCTCGGCTTCTACAAAGTTCTTTTTAGAAGCCTCTAGCATTTCATCAACTACATCAACACCGATAACTCCGCTTTTTTGACGTGAGAAATAGGAGAATTGCAGTAATTCCATACCGCCGCCAACACCAACATATAAAATTTTAGGATTGTTGGTTAAATCACGAGCATGAACTGTTGAGCCACAACCGTAATTCATTTCCTGCATAATTTTCGGGATTTTTAAACCCGGTAGCTCCCAAATAGGGTTTGTTGTACAACATAACCCTACATCAGGGGTTAAAGCCGCTTCTTTATATACATTTTTAGTAGTTTCTAAATAACTCATACGTTGTCTTTTTTTATAAAAAAATCAATAGAAAATTTATCAAGTTCTTTTGGCAGTAATAGTAAAGAAATTAAAAGAATACCTCGAAACATTACATGAGATAAATCCCAAATAGGAGTTTTTAATCCATGCCCAAAAGTAACAATAACCAAAACAGAAGCTAAAGCGTATAAAGCGAGGTCTCTTTTAAAACCTATGATTAATAAGAAACCGTCAATCAGTTCTACTATTGATGTATAATACGCTGTGGCATATAATAAAAACTCGGGAAGTAGATCTGAAAAATCTTTTAAGAAAAAGTTTTTATAAACAGCGTCTAATCCAAACGTAACTACTTTTCCAAATCCCTGAAAAAAGAAAATGAGTCCTAGTAATAATCGAATGGTTAGTACAGCAATGTATTGGTTTAACATGATAGTTCTTGTATTAAATTTTTAAATAGTGTAATCATTTTAGGTTCTGCTTTACCGGCAACTTCAATTATTTCTTGAATATTAACCGGTTGCAAGTTTTTAGGGTCACACTCATCTGTTAACACAGAAACCGCAGCACAAGGTAGTTGTAAATGCTTGGCAACAATAACCTCAGGTACTGTACTCATTCCTACGGCATCTACTTCTAAAATTTGTAGCATTCTATATTCTGCTCTGGTTTCTAACTGCGGTCCTACTACACTTGCATATACACCTACTTTCAAATCTATGTCGTTAGTTTTGGCAATAGCTTTCATTTGTGTATTTAATTTGTTTGAGTAGGGTTCTAGCATATCTGCAAATAAATCACCAAATTCATTGGCTCCTTTAAAAGCTAATGGAGAATTTCCTTGTAGGTTTAAATGGTCTTCTATCAGCATAATATCTCCTTTCTTGAAATTCAAGTTGATTGCTCCGGCTGCATTAGAAATTAATAATGTTTTAATACCTAATTGATGCATGGTTCGAATACCATAGGTAACTTCCCATAGATTATAACCTTCATATAAGTGGAACCGACCGGACATTACAATTACTTTTTTTCCGGATAAAGTTCCGTAGATAAGCTTTCCGGAATGAAACTCAACAGTAGCTTGTGGAAAGTGAGGAATTTCTGCATATGGAATTTCCTTTTCAATTTGAATTTCATTTACTAATTTACCTAAGCCCGTTCCGAGTACAATGCCTATTTCCGGTTGTGTAATTCCTTTATTTTGAAGAAAAGTTTTGGTTTCTTGTAGTTGTTGCTTTTTCACGAGTAATGAATGTTTTTATTTATAAAATTGGTCAAATATTTCAATGTTTTTAATGTCTTCAAAAACATCGATATCATTAAGTGTTTCCAACAAATGTAGGGAAACGTTTTGTAAATCATGTAATGTGTCTTGTCTTACGGTTGAAGTTCCCCAAGCTTTATTTTTAAAAATTTCCGGGTGTACTTTTTTTAAGCCCAACAAATAGTATCCGCCATCTTCAGCCGGTCCTATTACTACCTCATTTTTTGCTAATTGATCAAAAGCTTCATAGATATGAGATGTTTGCAAATCAAATAAATCACTTCCTATAATAACTACTTTTTCATATCCGTTATCAAATGCTTGTTGAAAAGCATGTTGCATCCGTTCTCCTAAATTGTCTCCTTGTTGAAGAAATTTTTGGTAAGTATTTTTATCCCAAATATCATTTTCATGAACTTTTACAGAGTAATAAACTGCTTTGTCAAAGGTTCCGTTTTGGGTAACTTGTTTGGTGTGATTTAATAAAAAAGTATAGACTGCCAAAGCAGCTTCATTACCAATAGTTTTGGCTAAACGCGTTTTTACTTTGCCAAGTTCCGGATTGCGAGTAAATATGAGTACTAGATTTTTAGACATTAAATTAATTGTATTCAAAAATGTTAGAGAGTAGAAGTGTATTTATTTTTTTAACGGATATAGTTCTTGATGAATAAAATCGTCAGGAAACTTTTCATCACCATCAAAGCCTAGTTCAATATCACGGCCGTTATACGGAATGTAGTTCGTTTTAAAAAGATAATCCCAAAGGCTTAAGGTGATTCCGTAATTAACTCCGTTTTTTCTTTCAGGAGGAAGCTCTTTTGCATGGTGCCAAATATGCATTCGAGGATTGTTTAGTAAATACTTAAACCAACCATAATCTAAATTGATATTAGCATGATTTAAGTGTCCAATAGTAATGTTGAAAAAGTGAACAATAGCTACATCTTGAGCTGTAAATCCCCCCATGATAGCCAACGGAATGTATTTCATTGAATTGTATATTACAGGTTCCATCCAATGGTAACGTAAATGAGCAGCAAACCCCATTTGTTTTACAGAATGGTGTACTTTGTGAAAGTTCCATAAAAACTCATATCTGTGTAATAATGTATGTGTAAACCATTGTACAAAATCAATAACAATAAAAAAGACCAGAAGTCTTGCCCAATACGAGAATATATTAATATCGAAAAGGCGGAAATGATAAACGGATAAACCCATTATGCTCAAAAGGTCATTTAATAGTTGTTCTGCAGTATTGGAAAGAGCAATTAACACAATTAGGTTGAGTAAAAAGAAATTGAAAAACATGTAAAAAGTATCCAACCAAAAGTCTTTTCTTATAACGGGTTGATTTTTACGCCAAGGAAAAACAATTTCCAATGCCCAAACAATCAATGAAATTATAATAAGTCCGTAAAAATAATTCTCCCATTGAATTTCAAACAATACAGATTCTTTTAAATAATTCCAGTATCCTGTATAAGAGTTTTTAATAAGTTCTATGTATTTATTCATATCTTAAATATAAAGGTGCCAGCAATAAAAATAACAAATTAATGATTTATCAGTTCCGCTAAATTTTTACCTTTCCATAGTTGTTCTTCTTGGGGTAAAATTTCCATATTATCCCAAAATCCTGTAAGCAAAGTTGTTGCATAAGCTGTTGGAAGTTTTTTTTCAATCATTAATTCACTTGCTTTTTTATAATTATATGATAAGTTTTTAAACGAATATGAAAACTCATTAACATCATCTAGAATAACATACCAAACATGAGGTTGTCCATCATTGGCAGGCATTCCAATTACTCCCGGATTTAACCATAAAAGCTCATTTTTTTTATGATAAAAAGGAATTCCGCAATGTCCCGCTACAATAATATCGCTTTCAGTTTCTTGAAACGAAGATGCTTTACTATTCCATGGGGTAGATTTGAATATAAACTCAGAGATGTATTGATGTGTACCATGTACCAACGTTACTTTTTTATGAGCATAGGTAAAAGAAATATGATCAGGTAGCGTTAGCATCCATTTTATAGCGTCTTCTGAAAGTTCTTTTTGGGCAAAAGGATACCATGCTTTAGAAAAAGTGTCGCACCTTGATCCCGATGTAAAATCACAACCACAATTCATATCTCCATTTCGTAATTGTTGCTCAACATTGCCAATAATTGTACGAGCTCCCCATCGTATAAATGTTTGTATAGTTTCTTCCGGTTGGGCACAATACCCAATTAAATCACCCGTACAAAAACAATTTTCAGGAGCAATGTTTTCTTTTTTAGCAATTTTTATCAAAGCTTTTAACGCTTGAAGGTTGCTATAAACACCACCAAATAGAAGAACCTTTCCTTTAACGGTGTTTAGATGAATTGTTTTTTTATCCATAAAGGTATTATGTAAAGAGTGAAACAAGCAATACTACCCCAAATATTAACCCATAATAAATCAGCATATTTACCAGAGGTGAAAATTAAACTTTTAGGAAATGCATTAAAAACTAATAAAAAACCAACTAAAATACCACAGCCAACGGATAAATAAAAACTAATAGTTGGAGGTTTTAGTTTCCATAATATAAATATAGGTGCTAATCCTATAACCATCGTGCCACTGATAGTGGTGGCCGATAAAATAGAGGCGTCTAAAAAAACTGGAATAGTTCCTACAATGGCTATTAATACCATAATAATTCTTCCAAAAGAAACGGAAGCTTTCATATCTAAATCAATAGCAAAAAGTTTTGCTGCAGATGAAAATGTTGAGTCTAGTGTTGATGCGGCTGAGGTAATCATAATAAAATTAATAACTAACAAAATACCAATGCCTAATGTTTTACTAAAAGCAACGGCTGCCTGACCTTGTAAGCCATTAAGTCTCCCGTAAATTCCTACAAAACTAAATAAGAGAATACACAAGAAGCCAATGATAGCTGCCCCAAAAAAACTTTTCAACGTTATGTTAGGACTGCTTATAAAACCGCGGTCTGTTAGTACAGGATCATGAAAAGGGTAGCTAAATGATTGCAAGAAAGCGGCTATTACTAAATTTCCTCCTAAAGCCATCGTCCATTCTCCGGAATTAATAATCGATGTATAAGTGAAATTTCCCGAAGAAAAGATATTCCATAAAATAATTGCAAGTAAAACAGCAAAAAACAGCATTTGAATAGCATCTGTAAAAATACTACTACTTAACCCCCCTTTTAGTGCGTAAGCTAAAGTAAGCCCAGTAAATACAATGATTGAGGTGTAGTAAGGAGTGCTATCAATACTACCGAAATAAGAACCAATAATTAAGGTGTTAGACCAAACTTCATTAAATAGTCGAATAAGAATTAAAATTGAAAAAATAAGTAGTGCCGTATTGCCAAATCTGGTTTGTAAAAAATGATGAATACTTATAAAACCTCCTTGGGTACGTAATTGATAAATAATAATTCCTGCTATGGCAAAAGAAAGATAGTACATAGCGTAGGCAATACCACCTATAAGCCCAAATTCTAATCCTAAATTGGCAGCATTAGTAATACTTTTGGCAAAAATCCATGAAATGACTAAGCTACCTGTTAACAACAAGGTATTCGGTGCTTTTTTATGTTGAGTTGCTTTAAAAAAAGCGTCTTTAGTTTTGGCTAAAGGAGATAATATAAAAAACAAAATACTTGTTATAAATAGCAATCCCCATTGCCAGATATGTATTGATTCTTCCATTAGCTATACGTGTTCAGAAATACTTTTTGATTGATACTTATTCATTCCACCAAACTTTACGATTAATACTATTATTATCGGTAGCTTGAGCTGCCAATTCATAGTTAGCGGTATTTAAAGTAGCTTCTTCTGTTGGGTAGGGCATTCTTACAGGAATTAGCCCGTTATTTAAACTAGCTGAAACAGCTTTAAGTTTAGGAAAACCTGTTCGACGATATTCTATCCACCCTTCATAACCATTAATACTATTGGCAATCCATTTTTGGGTTATAATTTGTTCCATAGCTTTGGAGGTATCAAAATTAGCAGTTGTACTTAAGTAATCAAGAGGTAAAGTAGTATTCCAATAGCTGAATGCTTGTGATACAGCTAGTTCGTACAACGATTTTGCATCATAGGTAATAAAACCTTTATAAGCTGCTTCAGCTAATAAAAAATGTGTTTCCCAAGCGGTCATATAATTGGCTTTAAGATTTCCGGAATTTTCTCTGAAGATAGTTCCGGCCAAAGAATAATTGCCTAAAGAAATAGTGGTTTGAGAAGCATCAATTCCATTAATTAAGCCGTTATAATCGTTACTTGAATTTCCTAAAGGTCGGAATAACGTTTCAATTCTAGGGTCATTTAGGTTTTTTAAGACTTCTTCAATAGTTTCTGACATCACAAAATTGTTAAAATCTCCGGCTCGTAAACGAGCCATTCTGAAGTTGTTAGGTTCACTCTCAGTAAAATGAAAAACAGCATTTTGTGCTGCATTAGAAATAAATTTTCCTTGAGTTACAATTTCTTGAAGTTCTTGTGAAATATCTTGTTTTGAAGAGATACGAATTAAAGCCTTAATTCGTAATGAATTGGCAAATAATATCCAATTATTTAAATTTCCGTTATACAACACATCTCCTTCTAATGGTAAATTTCCTGAGTACTTTTCAATGGCTGCTATTCCTTTTCTCAAATTATCTAAAATACCTCCGTTACCCAAATAAATAGTTTCTTGAGTGTCATATTTTGGAGTTACGGTTTTTGTATCTCCGGCAAAGGCTTCGCTATACGGAACATCTCCAAACAAATCAGTCAAGCCCATAGTCATGTAAGCTTTAAAAATTAGAGCAGGACCTTCATAAACTTTAAAAGTAGGATTGTTTTTTGCCTTATCAAGGATGATTTCATTATCACGCAGGTTGGTATAAAAAATAGACCAAGGATTCCCTCCTAGTTGTGGCGATTTTAACGCATGCCTGTCAAATAAATTAAAATCCAAGGCAGTAAGTTGCTGGCTCAATAAGTTACCGGCAACAAACCCTTCATAAGACATTGCTTCACCGTAATTGTAAATTACTTTTCGTAACAATAAATTAGGTTGTACATCTACCGGAAAATTTGGGTTGGTATTAATTTCTTCAAAACCTTGAGTACAGCCAGATAAGAGAATGAATAGTATACTGTATAAAAAATGTTTCATCTATTTAAATTTTTTAAGAACTTATGGAACAATTGTTTAGTTGTTTTGGCGGGGATTAACCCTTGTTTGCCAAATGCCCATTATAGGTTTTCATAATTCTTTTTTAAAAGTTAATGCCTAATTTAAAACCAAAGCTTCTTGTAGTTGCATACGACATATCTTCTACTCCGCTAATAATTCCTTGCCCTTGAACGGCAAGTTGCTCAGGGTCAAAATGTGGAATTTTACTAATGGCAAATACATTTTTTCCTATAAAAGAAACTGTTATGTTTGCACCGTTTTTAACAAAGCCGAAAGTCTTATTTTGCAGAGGAAAAGTATAGCCTAAAGAAAATTGTCTGAGTTTTAAATACGAAGCATCATATACATTATTTTCTTCATGATTTCTGTCATAAAACTGTCTGTAATAACTTTCTGGAGTAACGGCTGTGGTGTTGGGTGTATAAACAGGGTTTTGTGCAGTACCGGTATTAACTACTCCTTGTGCAATAATACCGGATTCCGGTCTGTAAGCAGTTTCTTCTAACTGACCGGCAACTCCGGCCAAAGATAAAGTTCTAGATACTAGCTCTCCTCCTTGGCGCCAATCAAATAAAAAGTTTAAATTCCAGTTTTTGTAGGAAAAATCATTAGTTAAACCAACTGTAAAATCAGGATTGTAATTACCTAGTTTTTTCAGTGTAGGATCAGCAATAAAACGACCGTCAGAGGTGAGTACAAAGTCTCCGTTTTCATTTTTAAGATATCCTGTTCCGTAAAAATCACCTATGCGACCTCCTTCTTCTACCTGAAACCAAACTGTTTGATCCGGATTGTCATATACTCTTGAGTATGCTAAGGTAACTCTGTCACTATTTTGAGGAAGCGATTCTATAGTAGATATATTTTTACTGAAGTTTATAGTAGAGTTCCATTGAAAATGGTTGTTTTTAATAGGGGTAGTTTGTAAAACCACTTCAATTCCTTCTGAACGAACTTTTCCTCCGTTAATTACTTGCTGTTTGAAACCTGATGAAATTGGAATAGGAAGCGATAAAATTTGATCTTTAGTAAGTGAATTGTAATAGGTAATGTCAAAATTTAATCGATCGTTAAAAAAACGAATATCCGTTCCTATCTCAAAAGAGGTTGTTTTTTCGGGACGTAAATTAGGATTGGAAATAAAATCTTGACTTGTAAAACTTGGTTGAGCATTTACATTTGTAGTTGGGATAAATGTTCTTGAAGTTTGATAAGGATTTGTGTCATTTCCAACCTGAGCAATACTTGCTCGTAATTTTGCAAATGAAATAGTTTTAGGTAGGTTTATGAGGTTGCTTAGAACTAAACTGGTAGAAACCGATGGATAAAAAAATGAGGTGTTTGCCGAAGTAAAAGGTGTTGCTAAAGCACTTGACCAGTCGTTTCTTCCGGTAATATCTGCAAACAAGAAGTTCTTATAACCTATTTTAAGTAAGCCGTACAAACTGTTAATTCTTTTTTCTGAAGAAAAACCAAAAGTTTCAATAGGTGAGGCAGCATTGTTAAAACTAAAAATTCCGGGTTGTGCCAATTGTGTGGTTTGTGTTTGTTGTGTACTTGCTTTTTGATCTAACCTATTTCCTCCTAAGGAAATGTCAAGACTTATATTTTTTATTTTAGGAGTGTAGTTGATTAAAAAATCTGTGTTGATTTCACGGTAGGTAACAGTATGTTCAGCATAGGCACCATTTTTAAAACGGTTAGAGCTGAAGTTTCTTAAAAACCGTCTGTTTTCATTAGAATAATCCATTCCTGTTCTCAATAGAACGCTTAAGTTGTCGGTAATTTGCTGTTTAACAGAAATATTTCCAAAAAGACGATCACGATTAAAGCTGTTTCTGTTTTCATATAAAATAAAATACGGGTTATCAAAAAAAGTATAATTGAAAGAAAATTGTTGTCTTCCTTCCAATCCAGGTTGCCAGTATTTTTTTAAACTATCTATGTTTAATGATCTGGGCCCCCAAGCAACTAAAGAGTAGTTAACATTTTCAGAACCATACCCGTTAGAAGGCCTGTTATCACTATTACTATTTACATAATTAATATGTGAAGTAATTGTAGTTTTTGAAGTAGGCGTAAATTGCAGATTGGTTGCTATTGTTTTACGTTTTAAATTTACTCCGGGAATAATAGATTCACTATTGACATCTGTAAACGATAAACGATAATTTCCTTTGTTAAAACCGGAAGCAACAGAAAGGTTATTTATAGTGGTAACTCCGATTTGATAGAAGTTTTTTAAGTTATTTGGTTGCGAAACAAAAGGAGTAGGTGTAATAGAAACTCCACTATATAGAGCTGTGTCACCACCTCTAACAATGGTGCCATCAGGCAATGTTACAGGGCTGTCAAATTGTGGAATTAAAAGGCCTTGGTCTAATTTTGATCCCCAACTATAGGTAATATTATCATTAACTCCAGCTCCTAATCCATCAACAAATTCAAAATTTCCTGAATTCCCTTGTCCGTATAGGTTTTGAAATTGAGGTAACTGAAAAGCAGTATCAACGAATAAAGAAGAATTAAAACTCATCGTAAAGTCTTTCTTCCCTTTTTTAGTGTTCATAATAATAACACCGTTTGAAGCTCGGGTACCATACAAAGCTGCTGCACTGGCTCCTTTTAAAACAGTTACAGATTCAATATCATCCGGATTTACTTCCATAGCACCATTACCAAAATCAACTTCTTGAAATCCGGCAGCAGCTTCATTAGTACTATTAAAAACAGTGTTGTTGTTAATAGGAGTTCCATCAACAATAAAAAGAGGATTATTGTTAGTGAACGATTGTTCTCCCCGAATTACAATTTTAGAAGACGAACCTACTCCGGTGGCACCTCCGGTTGTTATGGTTACACCGGCCAATTTTCCTGATAAATTATCTAAAAAATTAACGGCCTTTACTTCTGAAATTTCTTTTTGCTTAATATTTTGAACAGCATAACCCAACTCTTTTGTTTCTCTTTTTCTGTTTAAAGCAGTGACTACAATTTCATCTAAACCAGTTGTTTCTTCTTCTAAAGAAATAGCTATGTAATTTTTATTAGTAACCTTAATTTCTTTTGTTTTATAACCTATTGAAGAAAAAACAAGCCAATCGTGTATGGTGTCAATTGCTATAGAGTATTTACCATTGCTATCGGTAACAGTTCCTTTAGTTGTATTCTTTATAGTTACGTTAACATATGGAAGTGGAATTCCGTCATTTTTAGAGGTTACTATACCTGTAACCTTATGTTGAGCATTAGCAAGGCCAGTAAAGCACAATACTAATCCTAATAAGATTTGTTTCATGTGTTTTTATACGTTTTGGTTGTTATCAATCACCATCAAAAATGAAAGTAAGATTGAGTTGTTTACCTAAAAGATGTTTCTGATGTTGTAAAACTTAAAAATGTTTACTTACTCTGGAAGTCTATAAAGGAGATCCTTTATTGTATAAGAATGAGGTGTGTTGGAATAAATATACAGAAGTTATTTTATTATAAGATATATTGAATAATGCTACAATTTCAATAATTAATTTTTTTAAAAAAGCAGTAGTCTTAAAACGGTTTAAAAAATAAGTAAGATCTTTTTCAGAATCGATATCTTTTAAATACGTAAGTTGGCAAACAGGATGATTTTCTTTTTCTAGTGTTTCTTTAAGGCAAGAAAACAAATTAGTAGTTTGCCAAGGTAAATGTAGGAAGGTATCCTTGTTAAACTGCTTTTTACTTAAGGCTATTAGATAAACACCACCATCTACTGAAGGACCTAAAACACATTGGTTATTTTGTACAGAGGTTATGGCTTTTTGTATGTGTGAAGTACGTAAGTTAGGACTGTCATTACCAATAGCGATTACATATTGAAAACCTTTTGAAAATGTATGCTCTAGTGCATTGGTAAAACGTTCGTTAAAGTTAGTACCTCTTTGGTGTTTTTCATTATGAATAATTACTTGCGCCTTTGTTTTTGTAGCTTCAAGTACAGTTTTTTTGTTTAAATACGTAAACAGCCGTTCACCTTTACCTAAAAACTTTTGCTCTGCCTCTTTTTTAGAGGAATTGGCAAAAATCAGAATAGCTACATTAGACTGCTGGTTAAACATTTATGCTGTTTTCATTTGAATTATGTTTAGTGAAGTCGAAACAAATTACCTATCATTACAAAAAAACCGCTAAGTTTTCTTAGCGGTTTTGTGAATTTCTTTCAAGTAAGGTCTTTTAACTACTTTTTCCCATTAACTTCCTTTATATATTTTTCTAAAGCCATTGTCATAGATGGGGTTTCTGGTGTTGGAGCAGCAATATCTACTCGTAAACCTCTATCTTCAACAGCTTTCATGGTAGAGTTACCAAATACAGCTATTCTAGTATTGTTTTGCTTGAAATTAGGAAAGTTTTTAAATAAACTATCAATTCCGGAAGGACTAAAGAATACTAAAATATCATAAAATACATTTTCTAAATCAGATAAATCACTCATTACGGTTCTGTACAAATCGGCACGTTTCCATTCAATGCCCAATTTATTTAGTTCCTCAGGAATTAAATCTTTCAATTTGTCAGAAGAAGGCAATAAGAATTTTTCATCTTTATGCTTCTTAATTAGTTTAGCTAACTCAGGAAATGTTCTGCTACCCACATAAATTTTACGTTTTCTATAAACAACATATTTTTGTAAGTAGTATGCTACAGCCTCAGATTGACAAAAATATTTCATATCATCAGGAACTGTATAACGCATTTCTTCAGCAATTCTGAAAAAATGATCAACAGCATTTCTGCTGGTTAAGATAATAGCTGTGTAGTTGTTTAAATCTACTTTCTGAGCTCTTACCTCTTTTACAGGAATTCCTTCAACATGTATAAATGAACGGAAGTCTACTTTTACTTTTAGTTTTTCCGCCAAGTCAAAATAAGGAGAAGTTTCAGTTTTCGGGGCTGGTTGAGACACTAAAATAGTTTTCACTTTCATAAAATTTCTCTTTACGTAGTTGTTGTTTTATAAAGAATTAATAGCGGTGCTATTTCAAGTGTGCAAAAGTACAAAATAAAATAAAACAACTTACTTATAACGATTCTTTTATTATTAAACAAAATAAAAAAGGCTCTGATAATTAGTAAAAGAATAAAAATACTTAGTATAAAAAACTTACTACGAATGGTATATTTGTTAAGTATAATAAAGGGCAGCATTAGTAAACAGATGGTAAACAAATAACCATATTTAACATGTAAAAAATAGTTTACGTTTTCTTTAATGGCCAAAACATTTGCCAGAAATAAATCTAAAAAATACCTAACAAAAAAGTAGCAAAAAATAAACGCTAGTATTTTTAAAAACGTATTAAAATTATCAGCATTAAATATTGAAACAGCTAAAGTAAATTGAAATATTAAAGCAAGAATAACAATGCTGAATAAAGCTAAAACAAATGTAAAAGGTTTAAAAATAGTTATGTATTCTTCTGCTTTTTTTTGAAAAAAACCGGGAGTAAAAAAAGCAATCGTATAGCCAAGTAATTGATTTGGCTTGATTAATTTTAGCACAGCAATTAAAACAATAGTAAAAAGTATTACTAAAGTAAACCAACTATCGTAATTGTTACTGAGTTCAATTGCTTGCAAAAGATGTTATTTTTTTAGTCCCTCTAATTAACACAAAATTAGTAATAAATTAGTGTATCTTTGCCTTTATTTACATGAAAAATATGATGTCAGACACCGTAGTTATTATTCCTACTTACAATGAAAAAGAAAATATTGAAGCTATTGTAAGGGCTACGTTTAATCAGCAAAAAGAGTTTGATGTTTTGGTGGTTGATGACAACTCACCGGATGGTACTGCCGATATTGTAAAAAAATTACAAGAAGAATTTAAGGACAGACTTCATATAGAAGAAAGACAAGGGAAAAACGGATTGGGCACAGCCTATATTCATGGTTTTAAGTGGGCTTTGGCAAAAGGATATGAATATATCATTGAAATGGATGCCGATTTTTCTCATAATCCAAACGATTTAATACGGTTATACAATGCCTGTACTGTTGACGGAGCAGAGGTTGCTGTTGGTTCGCGCTATTCTGTTGGAGTTAATGTAGTAAACTGGCCAATGAGCAGAGTATTACTTTCTTATTTTGCTTCTAAATACGTGCGTTTTATAACAGGAATTCCTGTACATGATACAACGGCCGGATTTGTATGTTGGAATAGAAAAGTGTTGGAAACCATAAAGCTAGATAAAGTTAAATTTGTAGGCTACGCATTTCAGATAGAAATGAAATACAAAGCTTGGAAGCATAAATTTACAATCAAAGAAGTGTCGGTAATATTTACAGACAGAACCAAAGGAGAATCTAAAATGAGTGGCGGTATAGTATACGAAGCTCTTTTTGGAGTTATAAAAATGAGAATAAACGGATTACCAAGATAAAATGCAATCATATTTAATAAAAAACGGAAGAATAGTTAACGAGAATAAAGTTTTTAACGGCGATGTTTTAATTGAAGGTGCTTATATAAAGCAAATAGCTAAAACTATTGAAGTAAATAATGCTACGGTAATTAATGCTGAAGGAAAATATTTAATTCCGGGTATGATTGATGACCAAGTACATTTCAGAGAACCCGGTTTAACACATAAAGCCAACATAGCAACAGAAAGTAAAGCAGCGGTTGCTGGAGGGATTACTTCGTTTATAGAAATGCCTAACACTGTACCGCAAGCAACAACGCAAGAATTGTTAGAAGATAAATTTCAAATAGCTAGTAAAACATCTTATGCTAACTATTCATTTATGTTTGGGGGTACTAATGATAATTTAGAAGAGTTGCTAAAAACAGACCCTAAAAGAGTTGCCGGAATAAAATTGTTTTTAGGTTCATCTACCGGAAATATGTTGGTTGATAATGAAGAAGTTTTAGAAAAAATATTTTCATCAACTAAGTTGTTAATATCAGTACACTGTGAAGATGAAAATACCATTCGAAAAAACACAGAAGAATACATAGCTAAATACGGAGAAGATATTCCGGTAAAATACCATCCATTAATAAGAAGTGAAGAAGCCTGCTATTTATCTTCTTCAAAAGCAATTGAATTAGCTAAAAAAACCGGAGCACGTTTGCATATTTTCCATTTATCAACAGAAAAAGAAACACATTTATTCAGAAATGATATTCCGTTAGAAGAAAAGCAAATTACAGCTGAGGTTTGTGTACATCATTTATGGTTTACAGATGTGGATTATGAAAAAAAGGGGACACATATTAAATGGAATCCGGCTGTAAAAACTCAAAAAGATAAAGACGGATTATGGAAAGCGTTGCTAGATGATAGAATTGATATTATTGCAACAGATCATGCACCTCACACATTAGAAGAAAAAGATGCTATTTATACCAAAGCACCAAGTGGAGGTCCTTTAGTACAACATGCTGTGGTAGCTGTTTTAGAAAAAGTAAAAGAAGGAGTTTTACCTATAGAAAAAGCGGTTGAAAAAATGTGCCATAACCCGGCAAAAATATTTAAGATAGATAGAAGAGGTTTTATAAAAGAAGGTTTTTATGCAGATCTTGTTTTAGTTGACCCTAACCAATCTTGGAAAGTTGAAAAAGAAAATATATTGTATAAATGTGGATGGTCTCCTTTTGAAGGACAAGAGTTTTCTAATAAAATAACGCACACTTTTGTAAACGGAAATTTATTATATAATGAAGGCACGTTTAATGAAGATATAAAAGGTGAACGTTTAGTATTTAACAGATAATGAATAAATTTTTATCCTTCATTGTATTAACTTTTTTGGTTTCTTGTACTAGTAATACAATATACAAGGAACCAAAAGATTTAATACCTAAAGATACCATGATCGCTCTGCTAACAGATATGTACTTGGCTTCTTCTGCAAAAAATATAAAAAACAAGTTTTTAAAGAAAGAATCTAACTACATGGTATTGGTATATAACAAGTATAAAATTGATACCATACGATTTGATCGTAGTAATAAATATTATACTTCAAAAGCGGATGACTATTCAGACATGCTTAAAAAAGTAAAGAAGAATATTGATAGTCTGGATAAAAAATACAGAGAGCTACAACGTGTTAAAGACTCTATAGATAAACCAAACTCTAAATTAATGCTTGACGAAGACGGAAAGACTTTTGATAGTAGTTTAGTTAAAGGTTTAGGAGAAGAAAAACTACAACATTTAAGACGATAAATTATACTTGTTAAGTAATGTAGATTTTAATTTATCTCAGAAAGATAATCGTTACATACGTCTTTAATTACACGTTCAGTAGGAGTAAACTGAAAATCGATAGCTTGTGTTATTTTTTCCGAAGAATAATACGAGGTATTATGAGATGATTTGGCAGAATTTTTAGTTAATAACGGGACTTTTCCGGTAATTTTTGTTAAGAACCAGTCAATTCTCCAAAAAATACCAGTAGCTACTTTACCAATTTTAATTGACGGAGCTTTTTTACCAAAACCATTAGCTATTTGACTAAAAATAGTTTTAAATGATTTGTTTTCGGCAACTAAAATAAAACGTTCATTTTTAATAGAAGAGTCCACAAGTTCAATCATGGCTTTAACCACATCTTTTACCCCTACAAAACCTGTTATTCCTTCAGTATAAAATTTGAAATTATTATAAATTTGAGAAAACAGTTTTCTGGAACCTTCTTTCCAAAAACCACTACCCAAAATAACACCTGGGTTAACTACAATTACATGAATGCCTTCTTGACTGGCGCGCCATATTTCCATTTCAGCACCATACTTGGTAATTGCATATCCGTGATTATCACCTGTATCAATCCACTCATTTTCTTCGGTAATTATATTTCCGTTTACAGCATCACCTACAGCAGCAATAGAGCTTACAAAGCATAATTTTTCAATAGTATGTTCAATACAAAAATTAACTATATTGGCCGTTCCTTCTATATTTACCCTTCTCATTTTCTTGTAATCTTTAGGGTCAAAAGAAACCAAGGCCGCACAATGAAATACGTTAGTAATCGGATATTGAAAAACATGGGTAAGTGAAGGAACCTCAGTAATATCAGCCTGAACCCATTTAATTTTATTGAATAAAGGTGCTGTATTTTTAGTGTAGTAGGTAAAAACTTTCTCGGTAGCTTTTATTTTTTCTTTGTCTCTATAAATAGCTAAAACAGTATCATTTGTTAGTGTTAAATGATACAACAAATGAGATCCTACTAAACCTGTACCTCCGGTGACTAAAATCATATAGCGAAAATAGAATTTTTTATCTTATAAATGTATCTTTGCTTCTTTAAAAACACAAAGATATGACCAAGAATTTAGTTGAAGAACTACGTTGGCGTGGAATGATTCACGATATAATGCCTGGAACAGAAGAGCAATTGCAAAAGGAAATGACAACAGCTTATATTGGTTTTGATCCAACGTCAGATTCATTACATATTGGTAGCTTGGTACCAATTATTTTATTGGTGCATATAGAAAAAGCAGGACACAGACCTATTGCTTTAGTAGGTGGAGCTACAGGAATGATTGGTGACCCTTCAGGAAAATCAGATGAACGTAATTTGTTAACTGAAGAAATATTAGCTAAAAATGTAGCCGGAATTAAAAATACATTAGCTCGCTTTTTGAATTTTGATAACGGAAAAGAAAACTCGCCAATTTTAGTGAATAACTACGATTGGATGAAAAACTTTTCATTTATCGATTTTGCACGTGATGTAGGAAAACGAATTACCGTAAACTATATGATGGCTAAAGATTCGGTAAAAAAACGTATTTCAGGAGAAACAGGAGCCGGAATGAGTTTTACAGAATTTACATATCAATTAATACAAGGATACGATTTTTACCATTTACACACTGCTTATGGTTGTAAACTTCAAATGGGCGGGTCAGACCAATGGGGTAATATAACCACTGGGACTGAATTGGTAAGAAGAATGAATGTAGGAAAAGAAGTAGAAGCATTTGCAGCTACCTGTCCTTTAATTACAAAAGCTGACGGTTCTAAATTTGGAAAATCTGAAGGAGGTAATGTGTGGTTAGATGCTGATAAAACATCAGTATATAAATTCTATCAATTTTGGTTAAATACAACCGATGAAGATGCTGAAAAATACATTAAAATCTTTACGTTCCTTGATAAAGAAACGATAGAGGCATTAATTGAAGAGCATAAACAAGCCCCTCACTTAAGAGTATTACAAAAAAGGTTAGCTGAAGAGGTAACTGTTTTTGTGCATTCAAAAGAAGAATTAGAAAAGGCAATTGCTGCTTCTGATATCTTATTTGGTAAATCAACTGCTGATGATTTAAAAAGCTTAGATGAACAAACATTTTTAGATGTGTTTGACGGAGTTCCGCAAGCTTCTGTTTCAACAGAAGATATTAAGGAAGGATTAAGTATGATTGATGCTTTAGCTGCTAAAACCAACTTTTTAAGCTCTAACGGTGACGCTAGAAGGGCATTAAAAGAAAGCTCAATAGCAGTAAATAAAGAAAAAGTAAAAGAAGAATATACAATTACTGCCAATGATTTAATTGCAGATAAGTATGTTTTGTTACAAAGAGGTAAAAAGAATTATTTCTTACTAAAGGTAGAATAATATATAGTAGCTTAAGAAACCGCTTTTAAATTATAAGTTAAAGGGCATCGCTTACAGTTGATGCCTTTTTTTTGGTATTTATTGCAGCATTTACTCTTTGGTTTTGCACAGTTAGCTGTACATATAGTATCACAAATAGTTGCCTTTTGTAAGGTTTCCATTGGAACAATCGGAGTAACTTTCTTAGTTTCAGTATAAAAAACAATCATGCTTTATCTGTAAAATCCGTGCAAATATAAGTTTTTTATTTAGAATAAATTAAAATAAAATTTAAAAACTTTTAGTATTGTTTCTAAAAAAGGATAGCGGTATCTTTGCAGAAGCTAAAAAAACACCTACTTTGTTTAAAACAGCCACTATCTATTTTTTTGTATTTCTATACTTGGTAGCCATGCTTAGGCCTATAGCTCCTTTTGTAGAATATGCAATTAATTATGATTACATTTCTAAAGTGCTGTGTATAAATAAAGATAAGCCGGAAATGAACTGTAACGGTAAATGTCAGCTGATGAAAGAGCTTGAAAAACAGCAAGAAGATGACTATAAATCGTTACGAATTTCAATGGATGAATATCCTATAGGCTTTGTGAATATCTTACAAATTCAAACTCAAAAACCTTTTTCTTTAGTATTTAAAAGAAATTTCAGTTATAATAGAGATTACTTTTATTTATTAGATGAAAAGGTATTTCACCCTCCTATAGCTTAATTTTTTACATATCGTTTTTATTACCGGGTTACTAAAAGTAATCTAAGGTAATTCATGCAAAATTTAAAAATTTATTAAAAAAATAAATATGGCTTACTTGTATAAAACAATAGGTGAGGTAGGCTGTATTTGACAACAAAACGAATTAAAATGAAAAAAATAATAGCGTTCATAGCTTTAGCTATGATATATACTTCTTGTAGTGATAATGAATTGAAAAATGATGACTTAGAAGGAAAAAATGAAGTAGTAATTGAGTTTGATAACGGGTTTAATAATGATAAGTTATTACTGGGCACATCTACCTATACCAACGGAAACGGAGAACTGTTAACCATCAATTCTTTTGATTATATAGTAAGTAATTTTGTGTTAATTACAGAAGAAGGAAAAGAGTTTACCTACCCAAAAGAAAAAGGGTATTTTATTATAAGTGAAGGAGGAGGAACAAAAACAAAAAAAGTTCAAATTTCACTTAAAGATGTACCGGCCGGAAAGTATACCAAAATTAAATTCGGAATAGGAGTAGATCAGGAAAGATTTAAGCAAGGGCAAGCTGTTCAGCAAGATTTTTGGACCTTAGCAGAAAGTTATAATTTAACATGGAGTTGGCAAGCAGGATATAAATTTGTGGTTTTAGAAGGTACTTACAAAGAGAATGCTCAAACTACAGAAGCTCCTTTTATGTTACATATTGCCAGTAGAGGAACTACCGTTGATTTATACAAAGAAGTAACGTTACCTATGGATATTGCTATAGTAAGCAATAACCAGTCACCACAACTACATATTGTAGCAGATGCTAATAAAATGCTGGACGGAAAAGCTAAAATCAAACTTTCTGAAGGAGCAACAATTATGGGAGGTGATAAAGCTACCACTATAGCAGAAAATTACGCAGATATGTTTGTGGTGCATCACGTTCATAATGCAAATCACCATTAATATAAGAAACCTCTAAAGAGTATTTCTGCTCTTTAGAGGTTTAGTTGATTTTATAATACCGTATAAAATAAGTGTATCATGAAAAAAATAGTGATTGCATTCATAGGAGTATGTACTTTTTTAAGCTGTAAAAAAGAAGAAGTATATACTAATGTAGCATTGGTTTTTGAAAAACCGGCTAATTTTCCGGAACCTGATTATGATTTAAACTCCAATCCGATTACCGAAAAAGGATTTGAGTTAGGAAAAAAACTTTTTTATGATGGAAAATTATCGTCAGACGGAGTTGTTTCTTGTGCCTTTTGTCATCAACAAAAATTTGCATTTACGCATCACGGACATCAGTTTAGTCATGGAGTTGAAGATAGAGTAGGAAAAAGAAATACGCCTCCAATTCAAAATATGGCTTTTCAAAACCAATTTTCATGGGATGGAGCTGCTTTTCATCTGGATCTTTTTCCAATTATTCCTATTACCAATCCGGTTGAAATGGATGAAACAGTAACCAATGTTCTTAAAAAATTGCAAGAAGATGCAGCCTATACCCGGTTGTTTAGTCAGGCATTTGAAGATGGAAAAATAAATGCGGATAATACGTTTAAAGCCATGTCTCAATTTATGTTAATGATGGTGTCTGCTAACTCTAAATATGATAAATACATTAGAGGAGAAAAAGGAGGTGATTTTTCTGTAGAAGAAAAAAACGGATTACAGCTTTTTAAAAATAAATGCGCTTCATGTCATACTTCAGATGTGTTTACAGATAATTCATTTAGAAATAATGGTTTACCAATTAATCCGGAAATAAACGATTTAGGGAGAATGACGGTGACGTTAGTGGAAGAAGATAAATATAAATTTAAGGTTCCGAGCCTTAGAAATATAGAACTTACAGCACCTTATATGCATGATGGTAGGTTTGGATCGTTAAACTCAGTGCTTAATTTTTATATCAATGGGGTACAGGAAACACCTAATCTAGATCCTATTCTTAAAAATACTAACGGCACATTAGGTATCCAATTAACAGAAGAAGAAAAGGAAAACATAATAGCTTTTTTAAAAACATTAACAGATGAACAGTTTATTACAGATAAAAGATTTGCTGAATAAAACAGGGCTTATATTTTTAGGTGTTTTTTATTCAATATCAATACAGGCAGCAACTCCGTTTCCGGAATATTACGCTTGGTTTTTAGATGATTGTGATGCTTGTGGTTGTAGTAATAATGGCGGTAGTTTAGGAATGGGCGGTGTTATTGATACTAATTTTATAGGAGTACGATATCTGCATCAAAAATACCAATCAAAAGAGGGTGTTTTTAATAATTCCCCCATTATAAATGAGTATTTTAATACCATTCAAGTATGGTCAAGAATTCCGGTGATTAAAGGCTATTTAGAAGCACAAGTTTTTATACCGTTTCATTTTCATTCTAGAGAATACACCAATAAAACAACTACTATTAGCGGATTAGGAGATGTGTCTTTCTTAGTTAATTATACAGTTTTAAATAAAAAAACAGGAGGTTATAATGAAGAGAAAGATAAAATAACTTCTTCTAATCACATGTTAAAACTAGGAGCTGGCTTAAAATTGCCTACAGGTACTTATGATGCGGCCATTAATAATGCTATTAATCCTAGTTTTCAATTAGGAACGGGTAGTGTTGATGTAATTACGAATGTACAATATGTGTATAAGCATAATAATTTTGGAGTAACTAATTACCTTAACTATTATATAAAAACAGCCAATAAAGAAGAGTACCGGTTTGGAAATCAGTTTAATTTTAATAGCACCTTTTTTTATGTATTTAAAGATGCTCAAAACAACAACTTTGTGCCTTCATTAGGGGTTTCAGGAGAGTTTTATAATCATAATGAAGTATTTGGCCTTCCGATTAAAAATACAGAAGGGCACGCATTATTTTCAAGTATTGGAATAGAGTACAACACTTCAAAAATAACGGCCGGAATTATAGCAATGTACCCTATTCAGCAAAAATTAGCACAAGGAACTATTGATGTTAAATATAGGTCAGGAGTGTATTTGAATTATAATTTTTAACTAAAGGTTATTTATATAAAGTTTAGTTAAAAAAATAAGCACTATCGTAAGGATTCTTAAATTTGATGACCAATCACCTAATTATTAATACAAAGATATAATCATGAAAAAATCAATTTTATCAATCATCATTTTTACTATAACCCTAGTTTTTTCAAATGAAATAGTAGCGCAAAAATTTCCGGAACTAGATAAGAGCCCTATGGATGCTGCTTCTTATCCGTCTAGTTACAGAGTTTCTGATAAAAAAGTAAAAGTAATATATAGCCGTCCGCAATTAAAAAAGAGAAGTATTGATAAGTTAGCACCGGCAGGAAAAGTATGGAGAACAGGAGCTAATGAAGCCGCTGAAATTACTTTTTATAAAGATCTTAATTTTGGAGGTAAAGAGGTAAAAGCAGGCACTTATACCTTATTTACAGTACCGGGAGAAAAAGAGTGGACTGTTATTTTAAGTACCGCTAAAAATGTATGGGGAGCTTATTTTTATAAAGATAGCGAAGATGTGGTAAGAGTATCCGGAAATGTATCAAAAAGCAATGAGCCATTAGAAGCTTTTTCAATTACATTTGAAGGTGAAGGAGATGATTTTAATATGTATTTAGGATGGGGAACTACGATAGTAACAGTACCTGTTAAAGGGTAGTATTTATAACTATAGAATATTAAAAATTAAAAAGACGCTATACAGCGTCTTTTTTGTTTATTGCTTTTCAAAAGATATTTTAGTAAGCTCACTTTTAAAATCTGAACTAGGCGTAAAAATAATTTTTAATCCTT
>NZ_JBOCUK010000028.1:0-47154 GCF_050606265.1 Tenacibaculum sp. TC6
ACAAACACATGTTTGTTGAGAGATTTTATATCTTTAATCATACTAAAAAACTGTAATGGTTTTTTAGGACGACACATATACAAGATCATGCTGTGTCGTTACCGGTTAGCAGTATGATAGATTATTGTTCAAATTCTTGTAAAAGTTGATCTATAGTGATGGTCTTTTTTTCAGTAAAAGCCTCATGGTAAATAACTTCTACACGCAATGCTTTTAATCCGGAAACACCTTGTAAATCTTCAATTTCCAATTCTTCTACTTGCCCTAATAAATTTTTAGATTGCAGGTATTTAATGTATTTGTAATACTCGGTAGCATCTTTGTCTTGTGAATATACAATAGCTATTTTTCCGGGAACAGTTAATCTTTCATTACTGTTTTTAATATGCGCTTTGTCTATTCTTTTTTTAATTATTTCATAACGAATATTATAGGCACCATCTACATCAAACTGCTTTTCATCCATTCTAAACTTAATAGCCAAAGCATTACTATGTACTAAAATTAGCGAGGCTACTTTTAAATCATGTGTAAGTGTTTCTCTTGTTGTATTTGCAAGATTTTCCATTTCGCACATGGTTTTTAATTGCCATAATCTAAGATTATACAGGTATAAATCGTCAAACTTTTTCTGTTGCGTTAAGGCTTGACCTATATACATGTTATACTCTACACCATCTGTTTTGTAACGTTCAAAATAATGAGGAAACATGTTTTGAGCTTCTTCTTGCTTTTGATCTAAAAATTTAGCCAGTTTATCATTTAACTTTGTAACGCTTTCTTCATACGATTTACGTTTTTTGTATACTACTTGTAAATGTTCATCTAAACTGTTAGTGTAGTTTTTTACAAGCTCATTAAGCGCAGCGTTAATTTCTTTTATATGGTTAAAAACCGGATAAATATCTTTCTTTAAAAAATCTAAAATTCCAATTTCATCACCGGCTTTTAAGCCTACTTCAACTTCAGATAAATACTCATTTACACGAAAAATAAGCTCTCTGTATATAGGTAAACTTTCTGTTTTACATGCTTCATTTAATACTTTAATAGCTAATGATAGTTGTTCAATTAAATCCTCTTTAATGGCTTGGTTTCTGGCAATAGATGAGCCTTTAACATCAATTTGTCCGTATAAAGGATATACGTTTTCAAAAACAATTTGTTCAATTTTGGCGTCTTCTTCTTTAGAGTGCAACGCTATTTGATAATTTTCGGCAGCCTTGTAAAATTTCCATTTCACAGAAGGATGTATAGAAGTATAAAATTCTTGAATAGTAGCTTCTAAAATATTTAAAAACTCCTCAGAATTCCTTTCTGCTGCAGCTTCAAAAACCGGAATAATATCTTTTAGCTTTTGTTTGTTTACAGAGTTTAATTCATAAGCTCTCGGAGAGGCTATTTCCAATAAAACTAAATCTTTGTTATTAGACGTTTTGATTGGAATTAGAATAATACTGCCAACATTGATTTCTTTTAAGCGTTGATAAAATTGGTTTTTTTCAGAGTTTTCTCCATAGTTATCTATATCTGAGATAACCACATCTTCACCTTTTTTGAATAATTTTGAAATTATATAGTCACAAAAAAAATCGTTACACGTTATTGAGGTACCTTCTTCAATTAAAATACTTTCGGCTTTTTTAACCCTTGGAGGTTCTGTTTCTATATTACTAACATCAAAAACAGAAAAACCAACTTTGAGGTCTTTAATAGCATAAAACTCTCTAAGGTTTGTTACCAGTTTTTCAACAATAGAGCCATCGTCTTTTTGAAGTAGGTTAGTTCTGATGGCAGTTAAGGTTTCATCAGAGGTAACATCAAATAAGTTCATGATACCAAATCCTTCAAATACATAAGAATTAGGAGGGAATTTCTCTTTCCAAATATCAATATTGTCAAAGTTATCTAGTAATAATTTAATGTCATCTTTGGTAATTTTAGGAGCTTTTTCAGTTGGTATAATATCCATAAAATCACCGTTAAAGGCAACACGATAATGTTTGGTAATTCCCAGTTTTTTGTCCGGAATATCAAAAAAGAAAGGTCTTTTTAAATCTACCGGATGATCATATACGGTAGCTAAAATTAAAGTACAGGAAATAATATACATCATATCATCTTCAAAGTTTCTAACTTTTAAAATGTAATCATCTCCGGCATTTTGAAGTATGTTTTTAAAACGCTCAGTAAATTTAAACGAGATAAAAGAAAACGGAATTGTGGCTGCCTTTATTTCATTATGAGTAAGCGCTTCAGGAAATAGTATATTTAGTAATAAGCTTACGGTTTTTTTGTTTTTTTCTAATAAAGAAAAATCTGAAAAACCATTAATAAGCTCAGGATGTTTTTCAACTTCTTTAAGAATAAGTTTGGCAGATTGGTGAAAAGGATGTTCTTTTAAATCATTACCCGCATATTTTTGAAAGACTTCAATAACTTTTCTAAAACTGATACGTAATTGTAAAGGAAGTTCTATGTTTTGTGTGTCATCACAAGTTCTAATCTCCATTGCTGTGTTGTTTTTACCCTTGTACAAAATTACAAAATAGTACTCTATCTGTCGTTTTACTGTTTAAATACTTGCAGTAAAGTACAAAAATTACAAGGATAAAAAACAAAACCATTGCGAAGGGCAATGGTTTTATATAGAAAAAAATGTATGTGTTAGTGAATCATTTCGTAATTAGGAATGTTTCCTTTTTGTCCTAAACTGTTAAACTTCCAACTAAATCCAATCATAAAGTATTGTTGTAATACGGTACTTTCAGAGTCTTCAATGTAGTTGGCTGTAGCCGTACGTCTAACATTATTATTTTGATTTAATAAATCATAAGCTTTTAAACTAATGGTACCTTGATCTTTAAGAACAGAATACGCTAATGTTGAATTCCAAAACCAAGCAGACTTATTAAAGCCAACTACGTTAGGATTGTAATTGTACCTAACATCATTTCTCCATTCTAGTTTTTTAGGAAAATTCGTTTTCGTTGTTATGTTTAAATTGTGTCTTGTAAATTTTTGATTGTTGAAATTGTCTAAATCAAATGTTGTTTCAGATAAAGAAACCGTATATCTAGGTTCAATAGTTAGTATTTTATTCCACTCAAAAGTAAAGCCTACGTTTGGCGAAAGTGAAATAGTGGTAGATTTATATTTGATGTCATTAAAAAAGTTAATGCTTCTGTTTCCGTTAATGTATGCCCCTGCACGGAATCTGATAGAGGTAATAGAATCTAACTTAACATTTTTACTGTAACTACCACCTCCCCATAAATTATAAGCACCGTTTACGTTTTCAAACGTAGTGGTTCTAACAAAGTTTTCATCAATACGACTTTTTGATACTACCTGGTTGTTGGTAAAATCACCTCCCATATAAATGAACATACCTGTTCTTTTTTGCCAATCGTATTTATTAAAGTTAAGGTATCCGCTATGTCTTTCTATAGGCTTTAAAAATGGGTTACCGGTTATAATATTTAATGGGTTACTAACGTCTGCAAAAGGTTGTAATTGACGTATGCTAGGTGCATCATTTCTTAAATCATAGCTAAAACCAATAGATGCTTTTGAATCAAAACGGTAACGGAATCGGGTTTCAAACTGTAAAGCGTCAAAACTTTTTTCAAAATTTAATTCCGGTCGTAGCTTATCATTGTTTTCTAAAGTTCTGTTCATGAAGCCGGTTTCAATATTAAAATTCCATTTTTTGGTTCTATAGGTTAATCCTACAGAGGGTGTTTTAGTAATATCATTAGAAGTAAAGTTTGAACTTAACTCTTTATTAAATGTTGAGTATTGATTTGTTGTGTTGTCAAAATCAAAAGTATTTTTAACGTTTTCTCGTTCATCACTTCTGTAGCGATACTCTACATCTAAAAAGAATTTATTAGCAAGAATAGGGTAGCGGTAACTTACTCTTGATCGCAAACTGTTTACTTTATTGGCAATATCACTAAACTGATTACGATCTCTAACAGATGGATTTGTTCCGAAAATTTCGGCTGTTGATAGATTGTAATCTTCTGTGTTAGCGGTGTCAAATTGGTTGGTAATAGAAGCTTTAATAAATGAACCTTTACTATTTAGTTTTTTAGTAATATCAATATTGTTTTCAAAATTTCTTGCGCTAGATTTAGATCTGGAATTTACTTTTGATCTGTTGGTTAATACATTGTTATTGTCAAAAGATTCTTCTAAACTATTATAGCTGCCTTCTCTATCATTAGCTATAAATCTAGGAGATACATTGATTAAAAAAGTAGAATCAATTTCAATGTCAAATTCAGTATCAAAGCTATGGTTATTGTTTTCATCGAAAGATGAAGCTGTTGAGTTTGAAAAATATCGTCCGTTAGGTAAAATGTTTTCCCGGTTACTTTTAGAGTCGTTATTAGAAGAACTTCCAGAGTAAAAATAATTTAGGTTTAAATCAAGACCTTTTTTAAAAGTATCACCATAGGTTGCTCCGGCAGTTTTAGATTTTATAATTCCGCTACCACCGCCAAAACTTCTACCGTTAATAGCAAAAGAGCCATTACCGTTAAAGCGGATGCTACCGCCACTACCACCAAACATTTTTTGTATTTCACCAAAGCTGAAGCCTGGAGAGTTAATGTTGTTGGCACTGGCTAAAACACTAATACGTCTGTCATTATTAAAACGATTTACCATAGTGGCACCTTCGTAACGTTCATCTGTACCTCCTCCTGCTGAAACTCTACCAAACCAGCCTTTATTGTTTTCTTTTTTTATGGTAAGATTAATCGTTTTATTGTTATCGTCACCCTTTTCACCGCTAAATGCTTCTGATTTAGATTTGGTGTCGGTAATTTGTACTTTTTCTATAATTTCTTTTGATAGGTTTTTAGTAGTGATTGAAGGATCGTTTCCAAAAAAGGGCTTACCATTTACCAGTATTTTGTTAACCGGTTTACCATTTACCGTAATTTTTCCTTCTTCATCTACTTCAACCCCCGGTAGTTTTTTTAATAAATCTTCTACGTTTGCATCTTTTTTGGTTTTAAAAGACTTTACGTTAAATTCCAGCGTATCTTTTTTGATCGTTATGGGGGCTTTTGATTTAACTATTACTTCGCTCAACAGGTTATCTTCTTCCTGTAAGTTAATTATACCAAGGTTGTAGCTTTGTTTGTTATCTAACGAAATAGTTTTTGAGTAACTTTTCATTCCAACAAAAGAAATGAACAGTTTTACATTTTTATAGAATGATTTTCCTTCTAATGTAAACATTCCTTTTTCATCTGAAATAGTGTAAGAAACTACCGAGCTGTCTTTAGCTCTTTCTATGTGAACTGTTGCAGATTCAATGGCTTTTTTTTCTTTTTCTGATTGAATTTTCCCTGAAATTTTGAAAGGGTACGATTGAGCAAAAAATGAGGTGGTACATAATACCCCTAAAATGAAAAGTAGTTTTTTCATAGTCTCCCGATTCTTGTCTTTATAATGTTAGTTTATTTGACAAAAAACGAAAGAAAATCACTCATGTTTCATTTTATGATATAAAAAAAAGTAATCTTATTACGAATTTTGTCTTTTTTGTAAAAAATGTTACAGGGTTCAAAACTCGTAATAAGATTGTATATGATGTAGTTAAAGGTGTGTTAAATTTATGGTAAAGTTATTTTTGTCTGAAATAGATACTCATTGGAACTCCGGTAAAACTGTAATGTTCACGAAGTTTATTTTCAACAAAACGTCTATACGGGTCTTTTACATACTGCGGTAAATTAGCAAAAAAGACAAACTGAGGTGTTTGTGTAGGTAATTGCATACAGTATTTTACTTTAATAAACTTACCTTTGGTTGCCGGAGGAGGATTATGTTGAATAATTTCCAGCATGGTTTCATTTAATTTACTGGTAGGTATACGACGCTTTTTATTTTCAAATACTTCAACAGCTGTTTCTATAGCTTTAAAAATACGTTGTTTGGTTAATGCAGAAATAAAAATAATTGGCACGTCTGTAAAAGGTGCTATTTTTTCACGTATTAACCTTTCAAAATCACGCATGGTATTAGTTTCTTTTTCAACTAAATCCCATTTGTTGATTAAAATAACAACTCCTTTTCGGTTTTTTTCGGCTAACCAAAATATTTTTTCATCTTGCCCTTCAAAACCTCTGGTTGCGTCAACCATAATAATTGCTACATCACAATGTTCAATAGCTCTAACGGCACGCATAACCGAATAAAATTCTAAATCTTCTTTTACTTTAGATTTTTTTCTAATTCCGGCAGTATCTACTAAGTTGAAATCAAATCCAAAACGATTGTATTTGGTATCAATAGTATCTCGGGTAGTTCCGGCAATATCGGTAACAATATTTCTGTCTTCACCAATTAAGGCATTGATGAATGAAGATTTTCCGGCATTTGGGCGCCCTACTACGGCAAAACGCGGAAGTTCGTCTTCCATATTTTCACCTTCTGCTGGGGCTGGTATTTCTTCAATAATAGCATCTAACAATTCACCTGTTCCGCTTCCGTTAATTGATGATATTGTAAAATAATCGCCTAAACCAAGATTGTAAAATTCTACTGCATCGGCATCTCGCATAGCGTTGTCAACCTTGTTTACGGCTATAAAAAGTGGCTTTTTTACTTGGCGTAATAGCTTGGCAACGGCATCATCCATAGGAGTAATTCCTTGCTCTACATCTACTACAAATAAAATAATATCAGCTTCATCAATGGCTAATTGAACTTGTTTTCTGATTTCTTCTTCAAAAATATCATCAGATCCTACAACATACCCTCCTGTATCAATTACAGAAAATTCCTTACCACACCATTCTGATTTTCCGTAGTGTCTGTCTCTTGTAACACCGCTTACAGAATCTACAATGGCTTCACGACGTTTAACTAAACGATTAAATAGAGTAGATTTTCCTACATTGGGTCTTCCTACTATTGCTATAATATTACTCATGCTGCAAAGGTAGTGTTTCTATAAAACAAAACAACTATTGATTGCTCATCAATAGTTGTTTAGTGTATTATTTTTTAGTTTTTTATTTTACGTTTTCATAAATGCTTACTGTTCCGCTATCTTCATTAGAAACGATTAATAAATCTTTTCCATTAGGACTTTCATCAGCAGGAACAACAAGTAATCCTTCCGGAGCTTCATCTCCTTCATGAGATAATATGGTTAAAAAGATTGGAGCAATAGGGGTGGTAATATCATATACAAGTACTTGATCAGTACGTTCTAAACCTACAAATAAAATATAACGTTGATTGGCTATGTTTAAAACTTCTACACTTTCAGGTTCAGCACCTTTATCATCACTTCTTTCATCGTTATCATTAAATCTGTCAGGAGTTCTTGCCAGTAATTCTTTTGCAATGTTATTACCACTGTCATAAACTAAGTTGCCGTTTTCTGACCAGATACTAAAAGAACGTGCCCCGTATGAATATAATTTATCATAATCACCATCTTTATCAGTATCACCTAAATCCAATGCTATTTTTAAACGACCTAATTTTGCTTCGTTTTGATAGTCTTCAGAAGCAGGGAAAGCAGTGGGGTCTAATTTAATTTTTTTAATTCTTTCTTCTCCTACATAACCGGGAGTACCTTCGTATTCTCTTGAATCTCCTTCGTTAGCAGAGATAATATAACCGGTTCCTTTAATATTTACATAAGTGATTCCATCAGGTTGGTACATTCCGTAAACAGGAACACTTCTTAACTCTTTTTTATCGTCTTTATCACTAGGATCAATATAATTTGCTGCTTTGCTGTAATCTTTAAACCCAAGCGGATAAATAGCTTCGATAGTTTTATTTTCAATATTTATTTTAGCAATTCCGTTATTCTCTTGTAAAGATACCCAAGCGGTTTTAGCATCGTCTGAAATAGCAATGTATTCCGGTTCAACATCTTTAGCTAAATCTGCATTAGGACCAAAAACTCGAAATCCATTATTTTTTAAATCACTTTCCTGAGAATTAAAAGAAGTAAAGTCTAATGTAGTAACCTGTTTGTTTTCTATAGAGATAATACTTACACTTCCAACAGGATCATTGGTGTAATCACTGTTAGGTTCTCCTTCATTGGCACACATTATTATTTTTCCGTCTTTAGAAAATGTAACCATGTCTGGTAATGCTCCAACAGAAAACGTATGCTCAAGAGTTTGGCTTTCTGTATTGTATACTACTATTTTACCATTGTTTTGTTTTATGTCATCTTCTAAAGCTATAGCAAGTTTCCCACTGTGTACACTTACGCTGTTAGGTGTTCCGGAAGCTAAAGAAATTGAGTTTTTCTTTACAGGACTTTCTAAGTTGCTAATATCGTATACGGAGATTTCTTTTTTTTCTACATTAACAATAAAAAGCTTTTTGCTGGTAGTATCATAAGCTGAAATTTCTGATGCCCCCTCACCTCCGACATTAATAGTAGTTTTATACTTGAAGTTTACGTTGGTATTGTCCGGTACCGGAGCAGGGTTTTCATTGCTACAACTAGCCATTGCTAATAATGAAAATGCAGCGATGCTTTTTATTAAGTTATTCATATTTCAAATGTTTTTGCAAAACTGAAAGATGGTTTTTAATTAAAAGTTAGTGGAAAGGAAAGTGTATGTTACTATTGTAGGAAAATTGTTTTTAAATTGTAAATTTGGAAGAATCAATTAATTAAACAATGGATGATAAACTCTATAATCAGATTTTTTTAAAACCTAGGTTTCAGGTGGATTTTGAGATGAACGCAAATAGTTTGTTAACTAAAATACAAAATCATATTGGTGGAGAACAGTTGTATAAAATGAAAGTAGTAGATCATCATATAGTTATTGATGTACCTGAAAAAGAAAGTCATTATTGGTCGCCACAATTACATATAGAAGTGGAAGAACTAACAGAGGAAACCAGTAAATTAAAAGGTTTGTTTGGACCCAAGCCTCAAGTTTGGACTTTATTTATGTTTATACATTTTGCAGTAGCTACTGCTTTTTTAATTTTTGCTGTTATTGCTTACAGCAACTGGTCATTAAAAAAAGAAATATTTTTACCTGTTACCATGCTGGTAATACTACCATTACTTTGGGTTACCCTATATTTTATTGGAAGTATAGGCAAGGCAACAGGTAAAAAACAAATGGATGATTTAAAAGAATTTATGAAGCAAGTTTTAAAAGAAGTAAAAAAAGCTTAATCTTTATATCCGAAACGTCTTAGCTGGCGGTCATTAGATCGCCAATTCTTATTAACTTTTACGTATAAATCCAAAAATATTTTCTTGTCAAAAAAATGCTGTAAATCTTTTCGGGCTTCTGTACCTACACGTTTAATAGCACTTCCTTTATGACCGATGATAATTCCTTTTTGTGTATCACGTTCAACCATAATTACTGATCGTATTTTTATAATACCATCTTCTTCAATAAAACTTTCGGTTTCTACTTCAACTGAATAAGGAATTTCTTTTTTATAGAGTTGTAATATTTTTTCTCTGATTGTTTCGTTTACAAAAAAACGTTCAGGTTTGTCTGTTAGCTGATCTTTTGGATAAAAAGGAGGAGCGTCAGGTAAAAGTTCAATAATTTTATAAAAAACGGTATCTACATTAAACTTTTCTAATGCAGAAATTACATATACAAAAGAGTTGGGAACTTTCTTTTTCCAATACTCAATTTTTTCCTGAACTTCTTCTTGTGTTGATTTATCAATTTTGTTCAATAATAAAATAACCGGAATTTTACTATTTATTATTTTGTTAAAGAAATCTTCATTTTTCAGAGCTGTTTCACCAATTTCAACCATATAAATTAAAACATCTGCATCTTCGAAGGCCGATTTAACAAAATCCATCATAGATTCTTGCAGCTCATATGCAGGTTTAATAATTCCGGGAGTGTCAGAAAAAACAATCTGATAATCTTCTCCGTTTACAATGCCTAAAATACGATGTCTTGTAGTTTGGGCTTTTGAGGTAATAATTGATAATTTTTCGCCCACTAAGGCGTTCATTAAGGTTGATTTTCCAACATTGGGGTTTCCAATGATGTTAACAAATCCTGCTTTATGTGTCATGTTGCAAAGATACGTGCTTTTTAATGAAGAAAACTATTTTTTAATAGGCTGTTAGTGTTTTGTTTATAGAAAAGTTTATTAAAAAAGTGAAGTAATATTTGTATATAACCTATAAAAATTCCTATATTTGCAACCGCAAATCGCGGGATAGAGCAGTAGGCAGCTCGTCGGGCTCATAACCCGAAGGTCACAGGTTCGAGTCCTGTTCCCGCTACAAAGCTAAAAGCTATTAAACTCAACGGATTGTTTACCACAATCCGTTTTTTTATGGCATTAAGTTCGTTACTTTTACAAACCGTAAACACTACCGTAAACGTTTTTGATATGAAATTGAATTTTTCTGAACCTAAAATTTATACAGGAGGCGTGTTGATTTCAGAGTGGAGTAGGCTCTCTAAGTCGGAGAAAGAAAAAGCTCTTAATAAAGATTGGTTTGTATATTATTCATTTAGGGAACCCAAAACATTAAAGTTAAAAAGACAACCACCACATATTAAAGCAGGGGTTAATAAGTTAAAAACAAAAAGAGAACGCATGGCTTTTTTAAGAACAATGAAAGAAGCCTTACTTAAGTTATTACAAGCAGGATTTAACCCGTATGAAGATAATTCAGTTTTAGAAGCTCAACTATATGGAAATATAGTTGAAACATCTATTGATGTAAACATTGCATCTGAATCAAAAATAAAAACCACTCCTGTTGCTATTATTGGAGTAGAAGAAACATCTATTATAAAGGCTTTTGATTTAGGTTTGAATTTGAAGGAAAAAATGATGAGTAAAAACTCATTTATTAAGTATAAAAGTCGTATCAAACGTTTTAAAAAATGGTTAAAATCAAAAGGATATGAAAAGCAATCTATTAATTCATTACACAAAAAAGTTATTATTGAATATTTGAATGAAGTTTTACAAAGTTCAAGTGCAAGAAATCGAAATAACGCAAGAGCAGATATAAGCTCGTTATTTCAGATTTTAGAAGATAATGAATTGATTGTAGAAAATTATGTTAAAAAAATCAATGTACTTAAATCTGTTCCTAAAAGAAATAAAACTTATACACCTAAATTACAAAAAGATATTTATGAGTATTTAGAAAAGAATGATAAAAACTTATTGTTATTCATTCAGTTTATATCCTATAATTTTTTGCGACCTATTGAAGTATGTAGATTAAGGGTAGAGGATATAGATGTTACGGATAAAAAATTATATGTAAAAGCAAAGAATAGTCCGTTAAAAACAAAGATAATTCCTGAGTTATTATTGAAACAATTGCCAGATCTATCTACAAAAAATCCAAAATCATTTTTATTCACACAAAACTCAATAGGAGGTGAATGGGAAATAGAAGAAACAAATAAGAGAGATTATTTTACCAAAAAGTTTAAGAAAATCAAAGACCATTTTGGTTTAGGTGATGAGTATGGTTTATATAGCTTTAGACATACCTTTATAACAAAGTTATATAGAGAAATGCGTAAAACCAGTTCACCATTTGAAACAAAGAGTAAATTAATGCTTATAACGGGGCATGTAACCATAACAGCATTGGAAAAATATTTGAGAGATATAGATGCTGAATTGCCGGAAGATTATTCTTCTTTAATAAAATAATTGATGCTAGTCGATTTTAAAAGTGTCGAAAAGTAGTTTATCTCTACTTAACCTTGTGTAAAGTGGAGTAACCTAACGTAACTGATTTCACTTATTTGTAGAGTTGTTATTATTGCCTTTAACTCTGTTGAAGCAATCATGGAATCATAAACGAGTATATAGGGTTTACAAAGCATTAGGACTTCCTCTACGTCGAAAAGTAAAGAAGCGACTGCCAGCTCGAGTCAAAGAGCCATTAAAAGTGCCAAAAAATCTTAATGACATATGTAGTATGGATTTTGTTACCGATACTCTTGAGAACAAGAGGCGTTTTAGAGCCTTTACCATTATTGATGACTGCAATAGAGAAGTCCTGCATATAGAAGTGGATTTTTCTTTACCAAGTAATCGAGTGGTTTGGGTACTTAATCATCTTGTCAACAGAAGAGGAAAACCCAATAAGATACGGATGGATAATGGTCCAGAATTTATCGCTAATATTACTTCTGTATGGAGTCAAATGCACAATATAGAGTTTACCTATATTCAACCAGGAAAGCCAACTCAGAATGCTTTTGTAGAGAGATTTAATGGGACTTATAGAAGAGGAGTTCTTGATAAGTACATCTTTGAGAATATCGACCAAGTAAGAGAACAAACACAAGATTGGATGTATGATAATAACCATCATAGACCCCATGACGGACTGGGTAGATTATCACCGATAAAATACGCAGAAATTAATTCTCTTGGGGCTAGCCCCAAGAGAATTAAAAACAATAATTTTATGAAATATTAGAAATTTATACAGTTCTATTTAGGGGAAGCTTACAATATCACTACGTTATTTCATAAAGTTCTATTTAAAACTTGCCTAAATTGATAAAAGAAACGTTCTATTAATCGTAAATCTTCGGTAATGATTTCTGCTGTTCCACGCATTTCATGTCTAAACTCTATGGTTTTATCATAAGAAGTAACTAACTTTTTAGGAAGTAGCACATCTACTGTATAAAAACCCTCTTTATCAGGAATCATAGAAATATTATTGACTGTTCCCTTTAAAACACCAAACTCATAATCAGGGTAATTCTGTAGTTTTACATTTACTTGTTGTCCAATTTTTATTTTTCCAGAGTTTTGAGAAGGAGTTTTTAGCTTAGCTATATAGGCTGAATATTCAGAAGGAATGATGGTGAATACTAAATCTCCTTGTGTTACGGTTTGATTTTTATTCCAATAGTTCAAAAAAGATACTGTTCCATTTATTTTAGAGATAAAAGCGTATTGCAATTCCCAATCTTTAATAGCTTTCTTTAATAAATTAAAAGATTGAATCGTGTTTTTTAGCAAAGTCATTTCTTCACGTATACGGGTAATTTCAGTTCCTTTTGAAGTTTTATTACTATTGGCAATTGCTTCACGTAATTGTGAAATTGAAGAACTCATGTTTTGATAATTGCGTTCTGCCTGTAAATATTCTAATTGTTTAGTTTCATAATCTTTTGCAGAAATTACACCTTTTTCAAATAAAGATTTACTCCTATCTAAGTCTTTCTTTTTAAAACCTAATTCGGTGTTGTTTATTTGTTTTTGAGATTTAAGATTTTGTAGCCTTCTTTTTAATTCAGATGTAGTAATACTGTTAGCGATCGCTTCGTTTGAATAAGGTTGTAACTGTTTATTTAAAATATACTGTATGTAGTTATTCTCAAAGTTAGCGTAAGCATTTTCTATATCTCCAAGAAATAAAAGAGGCATTTTTTCAAGAGGGTAAGAAAAACTATTTTTTTTCAAGGTAATAGTATCTAAAATAGATTTAAGATAAAACACATCTTCATAATTAGCTGTATTTTCGATAAGAGCAATAGGGCTACCTTCAGTGATTTGCTGATTGTCTTTTACTAAAATAGTATCTATTTTCCCTGTAACTCTAGCAAATGCTTTTTGAGGAGGAATTTTTGTGGTTACTGTAGCCTCTGAAGTGATAATATCAGGGTACTTGATAAACCAAGATAAAAGTAAGAGCATTAGAATTAATACTAAAAATAAAGAATTTCCCCAACGAATCATCCAATTAGGTACTTTAGTAAGTATTTCTTGTACTTCTTCGCTTCGTAATTCTATATTATCTAAATGATTATTTTCTGGCATTTTACTTTCCTAATTCTAATTGATTTTTTACCAAATGATAGTAATTTCCTTTTTCCTGAATTAAAGTATCATGATTTCCAACTTCTACAATTTTTCCTTTATCCAAGACAACTATTTGATGTGCATTTTTCACAGTACTTAACCTATGTGCGATAACTACTACTGTTTTATTTTCAAAAAAAGTATTCAATTTTTCCATGATGACTTTTTCATTGTTGGCATCCAAAGCAGAAGTTGCTTCATCAAAAAATAGATAATTAGGGTTTTTATATACAGCTCTAGCAATCAACAAACGCTGTTTTTGTCCTGTACTTAACCCTATACCTTCCATCCCTATCTTGGTATTGTATGAAAGAGGTAAGCTTTCTATATATTCTTTAATGTTAGCGACATCAACCGCATGAGCTATTTTTTTCTTGTCAATATAATCATCACCAACAGCAATATTATTAGCGATTGTATCATTAAAAATATACCCTTCTTGCATTACAACACCACTTTGATTACGCCAAGTCCTTTGAGAAACATTCTTTAAGTCATAATTTCCTAAGCTAATATGTCCTTCATTTGGTTCATAAAACTTTAGAAGAAGCTTCATCAATGTTGTTTTACCACTACCACTAGTACCCACAATAGCAGTAATTTTTTTGGGGGATATTTCCAAATCTAGATCCTTTAAAACCATCTGACTTGAACCAATATATCTGAAAGAGACTTTATTAAGTGTTAGACCTAAATCTTCATCAATAGAAGTGATTTTTTGTTCATCCTGTTGTTCTTCATCTACTTTATTATGTATTTCAGAAAGTCTTTCCAAAGAAATCTTAGCATCTTGGAAATCTCTAATAAACTTTATTAATTGTGTAATAGGAGAATTTAACTGGCCTACTATATAGGTTATCGCTAACATGGCTCCCAAGGTTATATTACCATTAATAACTAGTTTTGCAGCCCATATAGTAATCAGAATGTTTTTTAGCTCATTAATAAAATCTGAACCTACACTTTGATATTGTTCTAACTCTAGTTCTTTAATAGAAATTTTAAATAATTGAGCCTGTAAATATTCCCACCCCCATCTTTTTTTCTTTTCAGAGTTATTTAACTTTATTTCTTGCATACCGTTAATTAGTTCAATAACTTTAGATTGTTCTTGACTTATTTGAGAAAATTGTTTGTAATCTAACTCTCTTTGTTTTTTTAAGAAAAATGAAATCCAAATAAAATAAAAAATACTACCTATTAAAAAAATTAAAAAGATTTCAATATTATAATATAACAGTATGAATCCGAAGGTTAATAAATTAAACATAGAAAATAGAACATTTAGTGTCGAAGATGTAAGTACTATTTCTATTCTCTTATGGTCATTTATCCTTTGTAAAATATCACCTGTCATTCTTGTATCAAAAAAAGCTATAGGCAAACTCATTAGCTTTATAAAAAAGTCAGAGACTAAAGAAATATTTATACGGGTACTTAAGTGTAATAATATCCAACTTCTAATTATTTCAATTGATATTCTTCCAATGAAAAGAGCCAATTGGGCTACAAGAACAAGATAAATAAAATTAATATCTTGATTTTTTATTCCTACATCAACTATGCTTTGAGTTAAGAAAGGGAATATTAATTGCAGTAAACTACTTGCTACAAGCCCTATAATTAACTGAATAATGTATTTTTTATATTTAAGTAAATACTTAGTTAAAAAGGAGATATTTAGCTTTTGACTATTATCGAATTTTGATTCATAAAACTTTGGTGTTGGTTCCATTAATAAAACTAAACCTTCTTCAGTTTCTTCTGAAGAATTATTACCAATCCAATGTTTAAGAAACTCTTTTTTTGTATATTTTATTAAGCCATAGGCAGGATCAGAAATAAAATACATATTATTTTTTATCTCATATAAAACAACATAATGATTTTTATTCCAATGTAATATACAAGGGAGAGGAGCTTCTGACAATCTTTTTAAAGAAATCTTAGCACCTAAAGATCTAACACCTATTTTTTCTAAAGCATCACTGATACCTAAAATACTACTTCCTTGCCTAGTTGTTTCTGATAAATTTCGGAGTTCTTGGATAGAAATATTTTTTCCATAATACTTAGATATAATTTTTAGACATGTTGGTCCGCAATCTTTTGAGTCAGCCTGCTTATAAAATGGAAATTTTTTCAAATGAATTTATTTTTCAAACTAAACCATACTGCTGGATAACTTTTTGTTTTAGTGGATTTAAGCTCCAGTCTTTCCAAGTACAAGTACTTGGATTGTACCCGCATTTTAAAGGTTTACTATACAAGTCTAATGGGTTTTCTATAAAAGCTCTACAATCTGTACAATTAAACCTGAATTCACAACCTTTACAAGTATCTATTTGAGTTTTATTTATTTTCCAAAACTTATTAAAAGTATGCTGTTTAATAATATCTTTTATTTTTGTTTGTTTTAGGTTTCCATGTATTATATCCATAACAGGGCAATTTCTAATATTGCCTAAAGAATCTATTGAAACTTTTTTGTTTAAACACCCGTTATTTTTCTCTAAATCAGTATGATTATTAATATTTTCAAAATTTAAATTCTCCTTATTAATGACTCCGCAACACTTACCTTTATTAAAAGGGTATTGGATAAAATACAGCTTACCAAAATGAAGTGGGTAATACACTTCTTTTCTTATAGATAAATCAATAATTTCTGATTTTGGAGAGTTGTATATGTATATGTGAGATAGAGGAGAATATTTTAAAATCAAACTATTTAAATTATCAATAGACACTTTTTCTGAATAAGTGAAGTGTATTTCAATATAATTTATGTTTGTTTTATCAATTATATCTAAAATTTTTTTTTGAAATTCTAAATTATATTCAGATAAAAATCTTAATTGTAAATCATTACATCTCAATTCATCTATTTCATTAATCAATTTAATAAACATAGTTTCTGAAAAGTTATTTTCATCTACTTCAAATATGACATCTTTAAGTAAAACTAATTCATCATCGTATTGTTCCTCTCTTATAGGATATTCTTCTAGTGTTTTAGTAAAAAAACCTATTTCATTTATGATTAAAAAGTCTATAAAATCTATAAAAGACTGCCTAGAATCAATATCTATCTTATTTTCAATTTCATCAACTTTTTTTCTGTTTAAAAGATGTATTAAGTCATAATATTCATTCGATATAAAATACAATTCATTCCTTAAATAATCTATTATTAGACTTCTTTTGATACCTTTAACGACTTTACAGCTACTTGATAGTACGAAAAAACTATTATTTATCATCATTAAAAATTTTAAAATCTATTGTCTTAGAGATTTGCCTGCTAGGATAATAATGCCTCATTAAACGAGATTGAATCAATGAATTATATTTAAACATTTTATCCTCATCGTTAATATCTGTTACTTGGTTAAAGTATATTTTTCTGAAATGTAATGGAATGTTAGTTAACTCTTTTCCTGTGAATTTAATTTTCTTTAAATGATCCATTTATCAAGTATTTTGCTATTCTTTTGTCTAAATTATAATTACAAGGGTCTGAAACCATGCCATATTGCCCGACAGGGTTTATTTCAAGAAAAATATAATCTCCTTTTGTGTCTATTATTAAATCAACAGACCCACAATTTAAATCAAGTTCATTAAAAAGTTTTACAAGTTTATCTTCTGTGTTTTTAGGGAGTTTGTAAGGCTCTGTTTTATTAGGTTTCTTGTTATTGTATTTCCTAAAATCTACTTTAGTTTGATCAGAGGATTGTGAAAAAATAGCCATTGAATAAAACTGCCCGTCTAAATAAAAAGTCCTTATTTCAGATTTTTTTTCAACTTTTTCCATTATTAAAGAAGGAAAAAAATTCACTTCTTTTCTTTTTTCTAGCAATTCATCTTCTATAAGTTCTGTGTAAGAATAAAATCTATGATTCCCTATGGTATTATATACTCCATTTGAAATAGCTTTGGATATTAAACCTGTATTTCTTTTATTAAATGAAGCTATTTGATGATTATTTCTTGCAATTTTAAATGCGGGAATTCTTAACCCATGCTTTTCTGCCATTTCGTTAACAATCAACTTGTTTACGTTAAATGTGGGTCTACCTATGTTAATCTTACAGTTTTTATAAACTTGATAATATATAAAGTCAATTAGATCATTAACTTCTTTGTTTATAAGGTTATTATCTCCATTAATCAAAGATGTTAAATCAAACGTTCCATTAATTAAAGTATCTTCCTTTTTCAAATCTGTGAAACAGGATTTACTAATTCCTCTCCTACGCCACCAACATGCTTTTGCATCAAGTAAGTTAAAAACCTTATTGGTTAGTATATTTCTAAAAAAAATACCTTCTGAGTTAATCTCTTCAAATTTATGCAAATCATCATCTGCATTCATACGAATCACTTCCTCTTCAAAATAATCTAACCATTTGATTACATTAGTTGTAGAAATATCATGCTCTATAGTAAATATTAAAATCATATTTTAATTATCTTTGCATTAGTTATACTATTTGTGTCTAGCTTTTAGTATAATAACAATACACAAGAGGGTTTTTAACCCTCCTGTGTTAATTGCTGAACAATATATTAGTCACTATCGTGTCTTCCTGCATCATGGTCTGTACCAGTACATGATGTTGAATGTCTAAGAGTATGGCTAGAACCTTCCTCTACTAATTGCTCTGTTCCCCCAGTTACATTTTGTAACTCAGAAGCTGATAATTGTTCGAATTGAAAATTTGATAATTTCATAATTTCAAAAATTAAATAGTTATGCCTACTCTTTTAAAGGTTTTCAGCTTTCCCTTATTGTTGCAACAATTATTTTATTTTAAATCTAAGGTTGACTTACATTTTTTAGTTAAGCCTTTGTTTATCTTCATTATATTTACTTTTTCTTCTTCCTTGTCTTACATTCTTACTCCCTATTTTATAAGAAAGAGATATAGTAAAATTTCTCATATCATTATAAATACTTGAAAATTGTGTAAAATTTTGATATTGCTCCTTTCCTACGTTTCTATTTTGTTTAAATAAGTCATTTCCAGAAATGTTTACTTGAAGATTATCTTCAAGTAATTTAAATTTCAATCCTAAATCCAAACTTGCTCTGTTTCTTGACTTAAAAAAACCATCAACATTTGGAAAACTTTGAAAGAAGTTAATAGTAAAAAAAGATGTTCTTTTTTTATTTAGAGTAATAGTGTTTTTTGTTGAAAAATATGTCCCGTAACCATTGTAAGAAGTCAATGTTTCGTCTTCAAAATTTGAATTTGCTCTATTAAAATAAGTACTTAAAGAATTATAACTATTAAACCATTTAAAAAGAGTTAAACGATGACTAATATCTAAGCCATAAGTTAATTGATTATATAAGTTTTCTGGCTGAGAAATAATTTCATTTGAATTTTCATCTGTCAATGTAATAAAGTCTATTACATCAATAAGTTTTGAAGCATACAGTGTTAATGATAAATTATTTTTATAAATGTATGAAAACTCTAAATTATGAGTAAAAGAAGGTTCTAAGAAAGGGTTTCCTGAATCATATGAATATGGGTCTGAATAAACTCTGAATGGGTTTAAATTTGAAAAACCAGGCCTGTCTATTCTTTTTGAATAAGAGATTGATAATGAATGATTCTCTTTTGGGTCATATGATACATATGCACTTGGAAAAACATTATTTAAAGTATTAGTATTAGTCTGATTCAATGTAGGAGAAAAACCTTTTAAATAAGTGTTTTCATACCTTAGACCTATTTGAGTAATCCATTTTTCACTTAACTCTTTCTCTATTGAAATATACAAGGCAGATGTTTTTTCTTTGTATTCAAATTGATTTGTTCTGCTTAAGTTAATTATTGGATCTCCTGATGCTATGTCATAGTAGAACAAACTGCTATTATTGTTTATAAAAGTTAATTTCCCTCCTATTTCAACATTTAAAGTTTTATAAGGTAATGTGAAATCTGTTCCTAAAGACACTACTTCGTACTTATTGTCGGATTTATTCAATACTGATGTCTCTGAGTTTTTGGCACCATTACTTGACATACCAATACTATTAAAATTTATATCATTTGAACTGTTTTTTACTAAATAATCAATATTTAAACTGAATTTCTTTCCTATACTGTCCAATTTTAAATCATAATATCCATTAATAGAATGAAAACCATATTCATTTTTGTTCTTTGTTTTTGTCATTAAAATAGAATCCAAAGCATAATTTTCTTTCTGAATGAAATTACTCAAGTTATTTCCTTTCTGATTGATATCCCAAAAACTACCACTGTAAATAAACCCTGTTTCTGATTTTTTATTTATTTTATAATTTGAATTTAAATTTAGCATTAAGCCTTTAGAAGAATCTTTCCTGTTTCTTGATGTATTCCAAAATCTAGAATCATATTCTATATCATTTGTAGATACTGACTTTTTAGCTTCAGTATCAGCTGAAACATTTAATGAAATGTTTAATTTTTTATTTGCAAATTTTATATTACTTGTAGGAATAAAAGCGGAATAAGTTCTTTGTATATAAGTAGCTCCTATAGATCCATCCCAACCTAAATTAGGATTCTTTTTAGTGATAATATTTATTAAACCACTGTTTCCTTCTGCATCATATTTAGCAGGAGGAGATGTTATGACCTCTATTTTTGAAATATTATCTGAACGAATACCTCTTAGATAGGCTTCTAAATCACTGCTAGACAAATTAAGCATTCTTCCATCAACTAAAATATTTACACTGCTTTTTCCTATAATTTTAACCCCACTACTTGAAATATCAATTCTTGGTGTTCTTTGCAAAACTTCCAAACCATCTGCTCCCTGAGAGATAATACTATTTTCAACATTAAAAATTAGTCGATCAACTTTTTTTTGGATTAAAGGTTTTTTAGCTGAAATTATTACTTCATCTAATCTATTCTCATTTTGTATTAATTGAATATTTCCTAAGCTAATATTGTTTCCTTCAACAAGTATTTCTTTATTCCAATCTTTATAACCAATAAAACTAACTACTATAATATATTTTCCTTTTTTCACTTCTATTTTAAAGAAACCTTTTTCATTAGTAATAGAACCTGTGACAATATTATTGTTGATATCTTTTAAAAATACATTAGCAAATTCAATATTACTCACGGAGTCTTTTACTATCCCAGATATATTAATCTGAGAAAAAGATAAAAAAGAATTAATAATCAATGTAAGGGTTAAGAGAATTCTCTTCATTTTCTATTGTTTTGAGTTTCGAATGTACAAATAGAATCATTTCTACATAAAAGTAGTTTAATAAAATTTATAAATAGCAGCTTTAAATTTATAAATCTCAACAATTGAAAACTACAACAAACACTTTAAAAACAGTAAATTGAAAGTGTTTTGATAAGAAAATAAAGAATAATTATATTTGTAGTAGAATAAATCGTATAATTCATTGAAAAAGAAGAAAAATCCATATTACTTTATTAATCAATATTGTTTAAGAGCACCTCTTTTATCTTTAAGTACTATTACAAGTATCTTTGAAGATCAAAAAATTGATAATAACTTTTTGAAATCTCAATGGGAAAACTTGTTGATGAGAGAAGCTATATTTTTAGCATCACCATATCTACATGGAGAACTTTCAAAATGGTATGATAAAAAATTAAAAGATAGGTTAAAAATTGAACGACTAGAGCAAACTTTTCTAAAATATGTTATAAGAGCTTCTACACGTTGCACTCCTTTTGGCTTATTTTCAGGTGTAAATGTTGGTAATTTTTGTCAGGAGTCAAAAATTACACTAAAAAGTAGTTCAGATTATAGCAGATGTACTCGTTTAGATATGAATTATATAGTTTCTTTAATTGATTTCTTAGAAAAGAATGACTCTATTAAAAATCAACTACGATATTATCCAAATAGCACTATATATTCCATTTCTAATCAATATCGTTATGTAGAGTATAAGATTCAAAATAATGTGAGGCGGTATTCTCTTGAAGGAATTGAAAGTTCTCCATATATCAAAACTATTTTAGAGTCGAGTAAGTCAGGCAAATCAATCAATGAATTAGCAAATATTTTAATTGATGATGAAATTTCAGAAGAAGAGGCAATAAATTTTATAAATGAATTGATAACCAATCAAATATTAGTTAGTGAATTAGAACCTTCTGTTTCGGGAAGGGAGTCCTTTGATACATTGTTAAACACTTTGAAATCAACAAAAAATAATACAATTTATAAAGTCTTAATTTCATTGAAAACGAATATCTCACAACTTGACACAAAAAAGAATAATTCAAAAAACCGGTACATATCTATATATAAAGATCTACAAAAAATTAAGATCAATTTTGATAAAAAATACGCGTTACAAACAGACTTATTTATTAAAACTAAACAAAATAATCTTCATAATAAATATGGTAGTTCTATTTTAAAGGTTTTACCTCTACTATGTAGGATAAATAATCATGAATCAAAAAATAAAAATCTTGATCAATTTAAAAAGCGATTTATTCAACGTTACAAAACAAGAGAAATCTCTTTAGTTCAGGTACTAGATATTGAATCAGGTATTGGGTATGTTCAAAATAATACTGTTTCAGATACTGTTCCTTTTTTAAATGATATTACTCCTAAAGTAGCAATTAACACATCTATAAATAAGTCTAAAAAGAAAGTTCACGATTTTTTACATAAGAAATTATTAAATACTTTAAATTCTGATATACAATCTATCGAATTGTCTGATAAAGATTTTTATGATTTTGAGTTAAATTGGGAGAATTTCCCAAACACTTTTTTTTCACTTGTTGAACTTACATCGATAAAAAATCAAGATTATATAATTCTCAACTCAATAGGAGGAACAAACGCTACTAATTTATTGTCGCGGTTTTGTTATGGAGATAAAGAATTGAGAAAAATGGTTGAAGATATTTGTAGTTTAGAACAAGAGTTAACGGATGATAAAGTATTAACTGAAATAGTCCATTTACCAGAAGCTAGAGTTGGAAACATTTTGCAAAGACCTCATTTAAGAGCTTATGAGACTCCTTACTTGGCAAAGTCTAATTTACCAAAAAGCAAACAAGTAAATATAGATGATATTACAGTTTCAGTTAGAAACAATAGAGTTGTTTTAAAATCAAAATCTTTAAATAAAGAAATATCTCCTCGATTAACAAATGCTCATAATTACGCATACAAAAGTTTACCTATTTATCACTTTTTATGTGATATGCAATCCCAAAATAAAATAAATAATTTTGGTTTCTCTTGGAGTTTTTTACAGGGAAATTACCCTTTTCTACCAAGAGTAATATATAAAAATATAATCCTTCATAAAGCTAGATGGTATGTCGAAAGAGAGGAGGTTCAAGAAATAATAAATAATTATGACTATGATGATAAGTTACTTAACATGGTTTCTTTATGGAAAGAAAAAAGAAACTTGCCAAAATTAGTACAATTAAAAGAGGGAGATAATAAGTTACTGATAAACCTAAAAAATATAGATACTGTCAGATTATTATTACAGCAAATTAAATCTAAAAAAGGGCTATTTTTGGAAGAATTTTTGATGGAAAAAACAGCAATGGTAAAAAGAAACGATGAACGATTCGCAAATCAATTTGTGTTTTTGTTTGGGAAAAAGAAGAATTGAGTATAAATGAAAAGAAGTTTTATTATAGGAGAAGAATGGATTTATTACAAAATTTATTGTGGTAGTAGGACTTCAGATACCATCTTAACTGAAGTTATTAAACCTTTAACAGAAAATTTGTTACGTGATAAAATAATTGACAAATGGTTTTTTATAAGGTATACAGACCCTGAAAATCACTTAAGAGTAAGATTTCACTGCTCTGAATTGTCAAATCTGTGTAAGGTTATTGAAAAATTTAAAAATGCTATAAAACCGTATGTTGAAGCTGGTTTAATATGGAATATTAAAATTGACACATACCAAAGAGAGATTGAAAGATATGGGGTTAATTATATGATTGATTCTGAAAGCCTATTTTTTATTGATAGCGAAGCTTGTACAAATGCTTTAAGTCTTATTTACGATGATGAAATTTTATTTCTATTTGCTTTAAGAAGTATAGATAATCTACTATCTATATTCCAGTATAATATAGATAAAAAAGTTTCGTTTTTTCAACGAAACAAAGAAGCCTTTAAAAAAGAGTTCAATGCAGACAAAAAATTGAATAGACAATTGAACTTAAAATATCAATCATTAAGGGACAAACTAGAACAATTTATGTCGTCTAATTTAGACGATATGTATTTACCATTGTTAGATCTTTTAAGGTTAAAAAAAGAAAGAATGAAGCCGATAGTTGCAAAAATGGAGAATATAGACGATAAATTATTATCAAATTATATTCACATGATCATTAATCGTTTTTTTAGAGATAAACAACGTTTGCATGAATTAGTTTGTTATGATTTTTTATACCGTTATTGTAGTAAAGTTAATTCTAATAAATAAAAACAGTTTGAAATATAAATATTACTTAATAGTTTTTTTTATTTGTTATCCTTTATTAGTAACTGGACAAAATACTAAAGAATTACAGTATAAAGAGATAGAAGACCTATATAAAAACTCAGAATCTGACTCTACAAAATTGTTTTATGCTAAAAAATATTTAGTTAAGGCAAAAAATAACAATGATAAAGTTAGAATGGCTGATGGGTTTAAATTTCTGGCATTAATACATTATCCTGACTCTCTATCGCTTAGGTATGCTGATAGTATTATAACAATAACTAAAGGAATCAAGCATGAAAAATACCCTGCTTTGGCATATAATATAAAAGGGGCTGTTTTTTATGAATTTGGTAATTATAAACAAGCCATTGATGATTATCTAATAGGTTTAGATTATGCTAAAAAAAATCATAATGAATCTCAATATTTAACACTAAAATTTAATATAGGTCTTTTAAAAAACAATATTGGCGAGAGAAAGGAAGCACAGAATGTATTTAAAGAATATTTGGGATATTTTGAAAAGGATAATCGGACTCGAACTAAAAACTATACAAGGGGGCTTTATGCATTGGCGGATTCATATACATATTCGAATAACCTCGATTCAGCAGAAATTTATACAAAAAAAGGAATCTATCATTCCTTGAAAGAAGGGTATAATCACTATTATTCATATTTAGTTTTTAATTCGGGAGTAAATAGTTTTTTAAAAAAAGAGTATTCACAAGCATTAGATAGCTTAAAAAAAGCGAGTGCTATTTTTGTCAGTGATGGGAACGAGAAAACAAGATATGCTTTATCTTGTTATTATATAGGAAGATTATATTCAGAAACTAAAGAGAAAAAGAAAAGTATATACTATTTTAAAAAGGTAGACTCAATACTTAAACTTACACTAGATGTAACTCCAGAACTTATTGATACCTATAATTATTTAATAGATAATGCTAAAAAGGAGCGAAATGAACATGAACAACTAGAATATGTAAGTTCATTAATAAAATTTGATAGTATTTTAGATAGCAATTATAAATACTTAAAAAATACAATAACAAAAAAGCATGATACTCCTGAGCTAATAGACCAAAAGGATAAGCTAATATCTAAACTAAATAAAAAACAAGGTAAATTAAGTTCTCAATTATTATTTTTAATAATAGGGTTAATAGTTAGTTTACTAGTCATACTTTATGTTGTAAGAAAAAACTATACAAATAGGAAAAGATATAGTGATTTGTTATCAAAACTTGAAACAAAAGAACAAAAGAAAGTTAATGATATTGAATCAATAGACCCCTCTACTATTAATACTAATAATACAGGAATCCCTGAACATATTGTAAAAGATATTCTTATAAAACTTGAAACTTTTGAAAAATCTAATCAATTTACCAAAAAGAAGTATACTTTGAATTCTCTAGCGAAAGAATTAAATACTAATAGTTCTTATTTATCCAAAGTTATAAATGCAACTAAAGGTATAGGGTTTGCTCATTATTTAAATAATTTAAAAATAAATTTTGCAATAGATAAATTATCAAAAGATGAACGATTTAGATCGTATACCATAAAAGCAATTGCAGAGGATTCTGGATTTAACACAGCACAATCTTTTACAAATGCTTTTCTTAAAGAAACCGGAATTTACCCATCTTATTTTATAAAACGTATGGAGGACGATAAACCTCAAAAAAACAAATAGTTACACTTAATGTAAAGTTATTGAAATTTATAAATATCAATAATTTTAGAGTAAAAAAGTAGTTTTTAAATTATACATTGCGATGAATTTATAAATTATAATTAGTATGAAAAAAAATCAGAAACAAAAATTACACATTAACAAATTTCAAATTGCAAAAATCAATACACCACAACAGATTGTAGGTGGTAATGGTGGGAACGATAACTTGGAAGACGATAACGACCCAATAAAAACTTCACCTACAATAGGAAACAATGGTGGGATTTAAAATTAGGAAATTTAAATTGCTATTAGTGGTTTTATCACTAATAGCAATTTTAATATTTATTTAATGAAGAAAAGAATATTAATTTTAGTAGTACTTTTTGTGATATTTCAATGTCAAAAAAAGAAAGACATTTATAGTCAAAGTAAGCTGATTGAAGGGTCTTCTATTGATACTTTGCATAGAGAGATTATTAATGATCCATATAGATATATGGAAAATATTGGAGACTCTACAGTTTTAAATTGGTATAAAAAACAGACTCTTTATTCAAAACAAGAAATCTCTAAAATTAATAATCGGGAAAAAATTATTGCTCTTCAAAAATCTTTGAGTGATAAAAATACAATCAAAATATCTCATCTCAATATAGCTAATAATGATAAGTATTTCTATTTAAAATATTCCAATAATGAAAAAGTTAAACAATTGTATTTCCGAGATGGATTTGAAGGTAAAGAGCGTTTTTTATTTAACCCAGAAGATTATAAAAAAGGTTATACTATAAATTATATTGCACCAAATTGGGATGGGTCGAAAGTTGCTATAGCCATTACTAAAAATGATTTAGAAATTGGAGATATTATTGTTTTTGATATGAAAAATCAAAAACTTGAAAATGAAATGATTGAAAATTGTTGGCCTTCTTCTTTAGGAGGGATAAGATGGTTACCTGATAATTTAAGGTTTACCTATGAATACATTCCTACAATAAATAAAAAAGATAAAAATTATTTATTAAATATAGAAACTCGTTTGCATGTGGTTGGTCAAAATGCAACAACAGATTTAAATGTCTTTTCTAAAAACAACAATCCTGAGATTGAAATTAAAGAAGAAGATTTTCCAGAAGTATCATTTAAAGATGAAAACAGTAAATACATGTTTGCGAGTGTTTCAGGGGCTAGTTACTATGCAGATTACTATTATTCTTCTATCAATACAATAAATTCTCCTAAAATTATTTGGAAACCTCTTTTTAAGAAAGAAGATTTAATTAAACGGTTTTATTTAAACGGAGACAGTATAACTTATTTATCGGCAAAAAATGCTAAAAATTTTAGAATATGTAGAACTTCTTTAATTAAACCAAATTTTGACTCTCCAGAAATTTTAATTACTGAAGATAGTCTATCTGTAATTACAGATTTTGCCCTAACAAATAAAGGCTTGTTTTTTGTAAAAGCAAAGAATGGAATAGAGGCTAAATTATATAAATTAGATAATAAAAATAGAATTTCAGACATTAATATTCCCAAAAAGGCAGGTAGTATAAATGTATCTTCTAAAGGGTATCTTTATCCAGATTTATGGATTAATATAAAAGGATGGATTTCTGAAAAAGAGAGGTATGTATACAATCATGAAAATCAAAATTTTATTGAACAACAATTAGTGATAAAAAGTGGTTACAAAGAACTTTTAGCTAATGCGATTGTAGAAGAAATAGAAGTGACTTCACCTGATGGAGTAAAAGTTCCTTTATCTCTTATTTATAAAAAAGAGGTGAAAAAAGATGGTAAGAATAGAGTTTTGATGAGAGGTTATGGAGCTTTTGGCTATTCATTAGAACCTGCCTTAAATAACTATTTATTACATTGGGTTAATGAAGGGGGTATCTATGTTATAGCACACGTAAGAGGAGGAGGAGAAAAGGGAGACTTATGGTATAAGGGAGGTTATAAAACTACTAAGCCAAATTCATGGAAAGATTTTATAGCCTGTGCAGAATATTTAATTAATAGAAAATATACTTCTCCTAGTAAGCTTGTAATTTCTAGTGCTAGTGGAGGTGGTGTGCTTATAGGTCGTGCATTAACTGAAAGACCTGATTTATTTGCAGCCGCAACTATTAGAGTTGGTGTTTTTAATACCTTGAGATCTGAATTTGCTCCTAATGGGAAAAACCTATCAAAAGAATTTGGCTCAATTAAAGACTCGATAGAATTTAAAGCCCTTTTAGAAATGGATGCATATCAGCATATCAAAGATAATATAAATTATCCTCCTGTTTATTTAACAGGTGGGATTAATGATTCTAGAGTAGTTATTTGGCAACCAGGAAAATTTGCGGCTAAACTACTTAGTAGTAAATCAAAAAATAAAGTTTTATTTAATGTAGATTTTGAGGGAGGACATGGATTTGATGCAGATAAAGATAAAAAAAATAATGAATTAGCAGATATTCTATCTTTTGCTTTATGGCAGTCAGGTCATCCAGATTATCAATTAAAAAAATAATTTTGGGATGTTTTTAGAAGACGAATTGAATAAACTGAATATTTTTTTACAACGAATTTATCAACTCTTGAGTAGAAAATAATTTAATCTTTTCTTCTTTGATACGTCGAACTAAACAATCTCTTATATCATTTAGAGATATTTCGGGTTTAATAACAAGTACCTTTACACTCGGTGAAGTATTTTTAATTTGGAGAAGTAATAGCGAAGTTTCTAAATCTTGCTTATCAATCCAAAATGTAATGATTGCATTAAAATTAGTGAGTTCGTTATTTATAGAAACCCCAACATCTGTAATTTCAATAGGGATATATGTTCCTTCTTTCTTTTTAAGTTGGTAATTACAGCAGACAATAGAATTGCTACAGTAAAAAGATAGTTTTTTCGATGATAGCTCTAATGAGTATAAGATCAAAAGTAAAAGCTAATCCTACTTGTAATGCTTGATTTTTCTTAAGAGAAGAATAACGTTGTGCCACCCTAAAAAAACATTACAGTTTGTTGAGAGATTTTCTTTTCATAGATTTTTCTTTTGATTTTACAGGTATTCTAAAAAATAGAAATAGCTTCTTATTAAACTTTCTCTGAATAATAAAGCTTGAGCATATTCTACTCCAATAATATAGAATTACCATTTCGAACCATTGAACCCGGGCTTGGAGTTTGTTTTGAAAATGTAGACTCGTCAGTAACTTTTTCTGTATCTATTGTTTCACCAAAACTATATTCTAAACCATATTCGGTTAGCAATGTTCTAATTTCCTTAAAGGTTCTTTTTTTTGTAATTTCTATACCGTCATCATTTAAAACTTTCTTTTCAATTACGTTTGGTAAAAGTCGAATGATTTGTGTGTCAGAAGGTGGTACAGGTACAATGTCAAACTGAATTTCTGCAGTTGCATTTAATCCTAAGTTATATTTGTTTGCATTAGAGGCGTTTACCGGTGTGGCATACATTTTAGGTTTAAATGCTCTGGAGTTTTGTACAGGTCCATTTGTGTTTTGTTGTGATATGGATAGTGATATTTTTGCTTTGGCCGTAGTTTTAGGTATCGTATAAAAAGTAGGCTGATACCCAACATCTCGTAACATTTTTAAAATTTCAGGAGATTTATCAGGATCACTGTTATAGATTTCTAAGGTTTGACGTAATGAACCTTCATCTAAGGCAGCTTGCGCTTCTCCAACTCCTTCTCCAATAGAAGCTATAAAGTCTCCCAAGGGTGCTGCAAAAGCATCTTTTACATAATCGTATGAATTGCTTGACATAATTTTTTTAGTTTAATGGTTTTGCGAATATGACAATAACTTCTTGTCCTTCTTCTATATTAGCTCCTGGTGCCGGAGATTGTTTAAAGGATTGTCCTGCTATTAAATTAGGATCGTTAGTAGGATGGTAAACAGCATCTAGTTTTAGCTCATGGTCTAATAGTATTTTTCGAACAGCAGTTTCAGTTAATCCCAAAAGACTTGGCATTTTTCTTCCTATAGTTTCAATAGCTGTTGGGTTGGGTACAATATCAATACTAATATCGCTAACCGCAGCTCCGTTGATTCCTTTGGCACTCTCGAAATCAATTAGACCTAGCAGAGTACCTTCTGGGCCTTTTTCTACAGTAGTTTTTAAGTTTAATGAAATATTAGCAAGTTTATATTTTGAATTCAATAGTTCTTCATCTGCCTTAATTACATCTTTTACGATACTACCATATACTTTACTAGCAGATAATTTGTTAGGGTGTTCAATCGCATTAAACTCTTTAATTTCTTCCAATTCGTTAGTTATTTTTGCGTTTTTTCGCACTAAAGAATCTATTAGTGTTTGTGAAGCTGCTAACTCCATATCTTTTGTAATGATAACTTCTTGACTTACTTTTATATCATTCTGAAGCTTATCAATGCTTGATAAAAAAGCTTCTTTTTCTTGTAGTGAATTTTCTTGTGTTCTTTCTAAATCTATTACTTTTTTTTGCAGATCTAAAAATTTTGCTTCAAAGTTTTCAGCATCTTTAGCTTCGAGTTCTACAATCGTATTTTCTAATACTGAAATCTGATTTTTTAAAGTAGTTGTATATTGTTGTAGCTCTTTTTTTTCTTGAATTTCTTCTTCTAACTGTGTGTTTAATAATGTAAGGCTTGTATTTAACTCTCCTAATAACTCTTCTTTATCTTCCGCCTGAGTTCTTACTAAGTTAAATTCTGAAGTTAATATTTCTTTTTCTTGGCTTAAACTACTTATAGTAGTGTTTAAACTCACCAGTTGTCCTTCTACTGTAGTTTTTTCTTTCAACAATTCTTCTTTTTCTTTTTCTACAGTTAACATTGCATTATCAAACTCAAAAACACGTAGTGAAGAAGCTATAATAGCGTGTGTTTTTGCATTAATAACGGCTTCCTTTTTTAGGAGCCAATTTGTACCAAAGTTAATATCTAATAGTAATTTTTCTTTATATATACTTACAGTAAAGTCTGAAGCAATAACTTTTGGAAGCTCTTTTTCTGCTGTAAATTTTATAATTCTGAATGTAGGTACTCCTCCTGATTTAATAATTTCTCTAACAATTCGAATTGTTTGATTAGTTGTTGATATTCTATCCGGAATTTCAATTGTATGTGAAAATTTTGATGCTTTTATCATTAAAGCCTCTGTTAAAGAAACCCAAGAATTCAAATTTATGTTGTAGAACTGAACAACCACTTCAATACCTGTTATGGATTGGTTTGCGGCATCAAACAATTGACCTCTAAACTGTAAAAATTCTATATCCGTTGTCATAACTTATTGTTGTATTGAAATTTTAGTTAATACATTTCCTATGTTTACATCTAAAATTAAAATGTGTCCGTTGGCAATATCTACTGCATCAACTTTAACTTGAGCAGAAGCTTTTCCGTTTGCATCCGTTCTAATTTCACTTACATTTAAAAATGAAGTACCATGATTTAGTGTAGTATTTGGGTTTAATTTTTCTGTTTTTTCTTGATTGTAGTTAAACTCTACCAAGGCATCTGAAATTTTTTCTCCTGCAGCGTTAATCACTTCCACATCTATATCATATATATGGATCGTGGCTGTTTTTTTAGGTACTGCATTTATAATAAGTTGTGGTAGCCCTTCGTTAGGCACAATAGCTACAAATCTACCGGAAATAGTACTGGTTATCTTATTAGTTTCTTTAGTGTTAGTTGTACTGTTGGTAACAGGTTTAAATGCGATTGTTTTTTCATATCCTTTTTTGTAAGATTGATAAGGAAGCGATTGACTGTCAGCAAGCATATTGCTTTTTTGAGGTTCACTAGTCGTTTCTTTTTCAAATTCTGCTTCTACTTGAAGATTAAAATCCAAGTATGGTAAGGTATATAATGTATTAGGTCTTCCAAACTCATCGTAAGGTTTTACATTTCTGAGATGATTTTGGGCTTCGTTTAAGCTATCGGAAATCCCTAATAGTATTTGTTTTAAGGTTAATGCGTTATTAACTGAGCTCATTGTATTGTGTTTTTAAAATGAAAAACTATCTTTTTTATTTTTTGAACTCTTTAATGTGTCTATTCCTTCTTTTACTTTTTTTATCGTATTTATATCTACTGAAAGTTTTTTATTACTCACATTAAAGTTTTGATTTTCTTCTTTTTTTGATTTTTTATTTTGAATAAAGCCTAAATCAAAGGCATTATCTGTTTTCTTTTCTTTATTATAAATTGTATTAAATATTTCCACTTTCTTATCTATCAACCCAACTGCTTTGGTAGTTTTGTTTAGATATTTGTTAGCAGTATTAAAAAGCTTATCTACTTTGTTAATACTATTATCTACCTTGTTTACAAGCGTTACACCTTTGGAAATATTATTGTCAACACCCTGCAAGCCTATAGCCTTTGCGTTTGTAGAGAGTTGTTGTAAGCCTGAATTTACATTGATACTTACTTGCTTGATATTTTGGTAAGTATTCACCGCTTTTTGAACAGTTGTTATTGTAGTTTTCAGGGGCTTATTTTTCTTTAATTCAGGAAATGATTCGTTAGTGTTTTTTTCTTTCTTTTGAATAGAGGGTGCTATTAAACTGTTTGTTTTTTTATTCCCTTTCTGCACCTCATTAACTAAATTCTGTACTTTTTTTGCCTTTTTAATAAGTGTTGATGCAGACTTAGTTTTTTGTTTTGTTTTTTGATCAACACTAAATAGCAATTTGTCTAGTTGTTTTTTTACTATTTCTACTTGTTCTTTTCCTTTTTTAACTTTACCAATTGTGTTAGTTAGGTTGGTTTTATTTTGTTTAGTAATTTTTATTCCTGATTTTTCTGCTTTTTTCTTACTCTGCTGAATAGTTGTTATAGAAGCAGCAATTGTTTTTTTAGCTTGAATAAAACCATTTTCTTTTTTCTTTTTAGTTAAGATTTTTGAGGGAATAGAAATGGAAGATTCTTTTGTTTTTTTTTGAACAGGTATGTCAACCTTCCATCTATCCTCTTGTTTTTTATTATTTTTTTGTCTTTTCTTTTCTTCTGTTCTTTCTTCTTTCTTTTTCTGATCAATTGATCTTATTTCATGCTCATACTTTTTGTTAGTATTCGATGCTTCTTTCTTACCAGTAAGCTCAGCCATTTTGTCTTCAAGCTGCTTTTGCTCATCTAATAATGATTTTAGATTAGCATTAAAGTCTGCTACCTCTTCTAAAGACTTGCTTGTTTGTTCCCCGGAAGAAAGAAGAGTTTTAAAATCTAACTCTTCTTTTTGTTCTGGAGTTTTTTCTTTCTTAACAAAACTTTTCCAATGCTTAGCCATGGTTTATGAATTGGTATTAGTAGGTGTTGTGGTATTCGGATTTCTTTTACTTTCTAGTTCTGCTTCAATCATACTTTGTAAGCGTTGCTCAAACACCGGCGGGTTAGGCACTGTAACCAATTTGGTTCTAATAAGTGAGCTTGCTTCAGCAGAATATTGATATTTTTGAGAGTAGCTTGCAGATACTGTAGCGCTAACAGCAGCAAAACCTACGCTAAATCCGGCACTAACCGATACTGAGGCACCAAATTCTCTAGACTCCACCATAGATACTGACATTTTGCATTCAAAAAAAGTATCTACATACTGGTAGAAAGTAGGAGTAAAGCCTAACGCTAGTAGGCTATACTCTTCTCCTCCCATTTCTATTTTGGTATTAACAAGCTCCTTCGCTAAATCCATAGAAACTCTGTCTAAGGCACGTTGAGCCTGTGCAATACCAATACCCAAACTTTTAACCATTTCTGGTAAGGGTGCATTTTGTATTTCTCTGGTTATTCTACCCATTTATACTAGTTTTCAGCTTCCTCTCTTGCTATTTCCATTTGCTGTTGAATGCGCTCTTCTAAAATTGCCGGAGGTGGAATAGGTACTAATTTTGTTTGTAGTAAACTTGATCCTTCAGCAGAATAGCTGTACTTCTGTGAGTATTCTGCGTTAACTTGGGTGGTGGTTACTGTTTTATTAGTTTTTAAACCGCTTCTCCAACTAAAACTTGCACTTCGGTCGGTACTTTCTGTTTTTCTGTTATATGAAAATGAAGATGAACCTTCTCTTGAAAACTTAATAGCAATTCGTACTTGAATCATAGTATCTACAAATTGATAGAATGTAGGTGAAAAACCTAATTCAAGCATAGATAAACGTTGTGGTAAAAACAATGTTTTTTCTGTAGTACCAGGTTTTACCATAAGTCTTGTTGTAGAAGCTGTTGGTGGGTTTGCAAGTGCTTTATATGACGAGGAATCTGAATCATATTCAAACCAATCACTTCCCTTTCTGTAATATACTTCTGGATTCTTCTGATCATCAGGAGTAAATTTAGCTAAGCTATTAGATGGCACAGCATCACTTACATCTACTACAGGTCTATCATAAGCTGCTTCAGTATCATTTTTAATCTTATCTTCTATAGAAGCTCTATATGCTTGGTCTGTATTTGCATTATACAATTCTACAGCACCTGCAAGTGACACCTTTTCTTTACCAAAGAAAACACGACTATCCTTAAAATTGATAAATTCTTTACCATCTTTTTCGTATTTGACAGGACTTAATCCTCCCATCATTTCAGCTACTTCAATGGAGTTTGCATCTAATGCCATTTGTGATTTGGCAATAGACATTGCCATTTGCTCTATCATCTGTCCCATTGGAACATCTAATAATTGTTGCCCTATTCTGGGCGTATCTCTAAACATATTCATAATAAGTTCTTTTTATTCTTCTTTTTTATTTAATGTTGACTTTAATATTTCTAAGTATATATCAGGTGGAGGTAGCGATACAATTTTGGCAGCTATAGATGACGATCCTTCGGCAGAAGCAGAGAATTTTCTTGAATAGTGTGCCGATACTGAAACACCAAACATTTGTGTTGAGGTGTTTCCGCTTTGTTCCTCTCCTCCAGAATTATCATTTTTACTTTTTCCGTAATTAAATGCAACGGCACCTCCGTAATTTTCTGATTCTGCCATGGAAAATTCCATTTTCATTTCTAGCGATGCTTCTGTAAAAGCATAAAATGTAGGTGTAAATCCAAGGCTTAATAAATTATACTCATCATCACCTACGTTAACTTTTATTGATGCCATTTCATTGGCCAATCGAATTGAATTAGCATCGAGTGCAGATTGCGCATTGGCAATAGACATTCCTAGCTTTTCCAACATCATTGGTAATGGAGCATTGGCAATTTGTTGTATTACTTTAGGTGTTTCCATCGTTCAATTAGTTTGAAGATGTATTACTTCCTCCTGTTAACGATTGGATATAGTTTTCTAAACCTGAAGGAGGCGGTACTGAAATCATACGTGCAGCAATAGAGGCATTTCCTTCTACAGACATGTTAAACTGACGTGCATAACGTACGTCTAATGACCCGCTAATAGCTAAAGATCTGTCTCCTTTAAAGTCTTTAGAAGATTCTTTTAACTTAGAAAAATCATTTTTTGTATCACTTACAAATACCTTGGTAGTATCTTTATTAATATCTGCTGAGGCTTGCTTATTTATTTTTACATCTACTTCTTTATTTTGTTCTGAATGAATAAAGTAATTTACCTTGGTTTCTTCATGTAAGAAATAGTAGTAATCATTATATTTTTCAGCATACAACTCTTGTAGTTTACTCTTAAAATTATTTGCCGATTTTAGAGCATTACTCATATCTGTAGCAGTAAACGTATAGGTTTTTCCGTTATATTTAAAAGTAATCGGTAACCCTGTATTTCCTGTTGAGTTGTCACTTTCCAGATAAACAAAAGAGTCAGAAGGATAACTGCTAATACTAGCATCTATTGTGATTTCTCCTCCATTAAAATGGATATAATCATAATCTGAAGGAAGCTCTACTTTAATCTTTCTGATATTAGGGTCTTTAGCAGAACTACCGTTGGCTAAGCTTTCTCCTTCAGTTACTATAGTAACCCTGCTTTCAGCCAAAGTAAAAGTTCCTCTTTTTTCTAGCTCAGCTTTAAAGGCTTTAGCTCTTTTTGTACCCAAGGCTTTGTTATAATCTGCATTTTCCTTAGTTGCATTACCGCTTCCATCAGTATATCCGGTAATAGTAATATGTAATGAAGGATCTCTTTCTAACAATAAAGCTAAAAGTGTAACATCATCTTTATTTACCGAATCAGATTTAACTCCGGTAGAATATCCATAATTGATATCATATTTATCCCAACCAAAAAAGAATTCCAATACTTTTTTACCTCCGGATCGATGAATTCCTTCAGAATTTATTCCTACAACAGTTCCATTTACTCCATTACTAGTTCTGGCACTTGATAAGGTATGCGCAAAATCTTCTTCTTTTTTGAATATTATAGGAGTATTTATGTCTTTTAAATTAATACTTGGGGCACCGAGGGCATTTAATGGTAAATAGATTGAAGACATTTTTAATAACCCTTCTGTAGACGTATGCACATAAGGTTCTGCTACAACTATAAACCCATCTTCTTTGATAATTAATAAATTATTAGAAGTATTTTCTTCTAAAATTTTTTCATCTTCAATTACTGAGTCTACTCGTAAATCACTAGCTTGATCTCTCATTTCTTCTTTAGTTTTTTCAACTTTAGAATATGAGCCCTCTTCTTTGTGAATTTCAAATGATTTTTCGTTAATACTAATTTCTTCAGATGTACTTGCTTTTAATGCAACTTCTTTCTGAGTTTTAGAATTTTTACTTAACGATTTACTTCTGCTTTCTTTTAGTTGATCAAAGAAATCTTTATCAAATGTGGTATTATTTTTATAATCCACAGCTAAGCTAAAATCTACCTCTACTTCTTCTTTAACTGCCATTTTTAGGCTAATTGATGCAGAAATATCTGCATAATCAAAAGCATAAAACGCAGGTTGAAATCCAAATTCCAATAAGGATTTTCCGGCTATTTTGGTTTCTGAAAGTCGGATAAGTTGAGATACCGAATTGTTGTCTAGTCGCTCTTGAGCACTAGCAATACCTAGGGCTAATGCTGTAACCATACTACTTACGTCTACGTTTTGTAGTATTTTTGCCCCTTGGTCAAAAGTTTTAATGTCTGCCATATTTTACTTATTTAGTAGTTTAAAATGGAGAAACGCCTTCGGGTAAATCCATGGCAATTTTTGGATTAACCGATTCTTTTCTCACAATGAAATAATTATGTTTCTGCTGTAATCTTTTTAATTGATTTGCATTAACTTGATAGCCTCTAAGTAACCAATTCAACAATTCATCTGTAATAGGTTGTTTTCCTTTACCTAAATCTTTTTGAACTTCGAGTAACAGTGTTTTAGCTTCTTCTTGTTCTCCTTTAAGTATATGTTGAATTGCTTGACGTTCACTCACAAAGGCTTTATGTTTTCGCACCAAAACGTCTTGTTGTTTTTCTTCTAAAAAAGATCTGTAATTTTCACAAAACGAAATAACCTGATCATGCGCTCCTGATAATTCTAAAGACTCCATAACGCACTGGCTGTAGTGTTGAAAAAACAATTCACTATCTTGTTGTTTTTGTGTTAGTTTTAAAGCCTCTTTATAATGTCGTAATGCTTCTGTGTAGTTTTTATCTAACGCATGCATTTTGCCTCTTTCTGCAATTCTGTAGTGTAACATGTTTGGTTCCATCTTATATAATTTCTGGGTTACACATTAATTGTTCTAATTGGGCTAGTAGATATCTTGCAATTATTGAAGGAATGGCTTCTTTGCTTTCCCAATTTTTAGCTCCTTCTATAGGTAAGTCTTCTTTAGCAATAAACTGACTTAGTACTTTGGTAACTTTCTCAAAGTCTTCGATAGCTTCTATTTGAATTCTTTTCTTGAAATTGACCTCTCTTTTTAAATCAACAGTCATTCCCATTTCTAAGCATGACCCCATAATTTCTTCAGCATTTTTTCTATTGATGTTTTCAAATAAGGTTATAGGTAATGCATTTTGAAGATCTTCTAAAATTACTTCTGGCATGCCTACTTTATTAACTAAAAAAGAAACGTGCTCTTGGTTATCTAAATCAAAATCATTCATCACAATATGAACTAATTGATGGCTTTGATTTAATAGTTTTACCGTTTTTTTAGATTGGTATTTTCTCCATAACAATTGAGAATTATTATACGACACATCTTCAATCACATAAATATCTTCTTCTTTTTTGATAGTTTTTTTTAGTTGATTTTCAATGTTTTTTAACTCCGAACTTCCAATTTCGTTGTTAATTAAAATAGTATAGGTATCTTTTTTGGGGTTTGAGTAATGCACGTTTGCATCTATTCTTTTCTGTAATGCTTTTGCTGTAGCAACAGACACATTGCCAAGAATTATACTTGGGTCATTTAATAATAAGTTCAGTGCTTCTGATTGTTTACAACCTAAAAAGGTAGCTAATTGTTCCGTTACTTTTGGAAGCTGTAAAACATTCTCAAAACTCACACTGATATCTACAAGTTCAGTAGTTAAATCAAATTTGTCATCTTCTTTATAAACAGATATGTCTAAACCTAATTTAGTTAAAGTGTCTTCTGCTTTTAATGCGGTATTTTTATCTACTTTTTGAAATAAAATAGACGGAGCATTGTACAACAATTTTAAGATGTAATCTTGTGGTACTTTTAAAGCGTCTGATAAAATTTTTGAAGCCCCCGGTGTGGCTGTTCCAATAGAATTAATTATAATAGAATGATTCATAAAAGAGTATTAATTGTAATTAGTGGAAACAAAACTAGCTTGATTGTTTTATAATTATGAGTGTGAAATAGCTCTTTTTGGTTGGGCTTTTCACCCTATTTCTAAGGACTAAATGCCCTTTGCTATAAATTACAATAAGTATAAATACTCTTATAATCTTGATGAAAGTTATAGGTTTGAGGTTTGTTTCAACTATTAATAAGAGTAATCAATATTGATTACTCTTATTAATACATTTAACTAATTTTCTTAGTTTTTAAAAAAGCTTGAAGTAAGGTGTCATTTATAATAAAAAAGATGAAATAGAATAAAAAGTTATTTTTAATAGGTGTAATTCATAAAAACCTTGTATATTTGCAACCGAAAATCGCGGGATAGAGCAGTAGGCAGCTCGTCGGGCTCATAACCCGAAGGTCACAGGTTCGAGTCCTGTTCCCGCTACTAGTAAACACAAGGCTTTCAAGAAATTGGAAGCTTTTTTTATTTTACAGGTACAACATAGGTACAACAAATAAATTTTTTTTTTTAAAGGTTTAAGTCCATAGCTAATCTTAGTCCGTATGAGTTAGCACTATTACCGTAACCATTATTACGAACACTTACTCTACAATATTTTGAGCTATTTTGAAAACTTCCGCCTTTGAATACTAGATAATATCTGTTAGATACTTTTTCATGAGGGTTAATTTCATGCTCTTTACTGCCTAAATACCCTGATGTAATATCACAATCATCACTAACAAATTCCCAAACATTCCCACTCATATCATATATACCTAATTCATTAGGTTTCTTTTGCCCAACCGGATGTAGTGTTTTTTGGGCGTTATTTAAATACCACCCAACACTATCGAGGTTATTACTTCCAGAATATAAATATCCTTTTGTATGGTTTCCTCCTCTTGAAGCAAATTCCCATTCAGCTTCTGTTGGGAGACGATAGTCTTTTCCTGTAAGTTTATTTAATTTTTTAATAAAAGTTGGTGTATCTTGATCTGCGTAAAAATTATTTACAGGTAAAGAATCACCTTTAATACCACTTGGATTGTTACCCATTACTATTTTCCAGAGTTTTTGAGTTACTTCATATTTTGCAATGTAATCCCCTTGGGTAAGAGTCACTTTATGAGAAGGTGTTTCATTCTCATCACAATACCCACTTTGGTTTTTATTACATCCCATGACAAAAGAGCCAGGATTTACATAGACCATTTCAATACCAAAGGATTTAATCAACTCTATTTCTTTAGTGGCAGATTTAGCAAAGATTCCTTCTGGGAAATTAGAAAGGTAGGTTTGAAAGCTGTTAATACTGTATTCTTTTTTAGCTTTAGCCCAGCTGATACTATCTTTTTTGGTGTAATCTGTAATCTCTTTTTCAGGATTTGAAATATTAGAATTTTGAGTCTTTTGATGGTTAAGAGGCTTTTTTACTTCAGTTTGGTTATGCTTGTTAGTGTCATATTTCAAGTATATAAGGCAAGAAGATAAAGCTACTAATAAAATTAAGATATAAAATTTTTGTTTTTTCTTTTTACCTTTATTAGTATCAGAGTTATCGTTTGAGTTTTTAATGATTTCTTTCTCCTTAGTATTGGTAATTAAACTCTTTATTTCATAAAGATGAGTATCTATATTTTTGTTGTGAGCAACACTTTTTTCTTTGCTCAACTCTTCTATTTTGGTCAGTGATTCTTGTAAAATCGTGGTCTGTTTTGGTGCTATTTCAAAAGTGTCAGTATCTTGTGTTTTACGGTTATCATGAGGGTTGTTATTTTTGTTGTTTATTATTTTTTCTTGTGACTTATCTCTAGTCTTTTTGTTGTAAGAAGAAGTGTTATTTCTTGCTTGCTTTAATGTTTGCAGTGTAATAAAGGTTTCTTTATTTGGGGTTATATCAATATTTTCGAAAGTTACTGTTTTTGTTTTTCCTTTTGGAGTTTGATAATCATAATCCGTAGGTTTACAAAGATGTACATCTTTTTTTTCAATATTTATATGAAAAGCGTCAGCAATACTTATATTATTAATAAAGCCTTTAAATCCAGCATATCCTAAACAAATAGCTATCAGGTCCTTGTAATCAGAATCTGTGTTAGGTTTGACGAAGTTTGTTAATACACTTCTGTTGGGTAACATTTCATACGCCTGAGTTTTATTTATGAAATATCTTTCATAGCTCTCATCAAAATAAATTCGAATACTTTTTTTATAATGTTCAGCCTTACCTATTTTATTTAAGTTTTGATGGAGATGCTCTTTTAATCGTATAGATAAGCTACATAACGTATAATATTATCATCACTGATATTTGTCTTTCTTTTTTCAATAAAAAGATTCTTTAGTAATTCTAAATATGCTATTTCTTCTTTTGACAAATTGTTCATTATGTGGTTATATGGTTTTATGAAAAACTCTATCGAAAATAATAATTTAATCTTTATTCCTAACGCTAAAATTGATGAATATGAATTTGATGGAATTCCTTGTCCAACAAAAGAAGTTCATAATCTGGTTGGAGATAAAGGTGTTCAAGATATTCACAATCAAATGCAAGAGATGCGTGAATGGCGTAAAAAAATGTTTGGAGAAAAACGAATATCTGATTATGGTTTTTGTGCTATGGAACTTTTTGCAGACGTTAGAAGTAATATTGTTTTGGCTGTAGGTACTACAATTGGTAATCAAATTACTCAATTAAATGATGAGTTAGGGGATAAAAGAGCCTTGAATTATTACCCTAAACTAGTTGTTTCTGATGTTTATAAAAAAAATAATTACGAAAAATTAATTTCAGAAAATCATTATCTCATAGAGATTTACGAGCAACATATTCCAAGAATAGAAACCTCAGATTTAATAGGGTATTACAGGAATAAGTATCGATTATAGTCAATGGTTGAGTACTCTGTTAGGCACAACAATATAGACAACATAAAACCCTTTTAACTCACAACAAGAACAACAAAAAGAGAAAAAATCACTAGTACTTTTGGAGTGTCGCTTTAGATAAAAACTCTCGTTCTAGAAGTTAGTTTTTGAAAAAGTTGATATAGAATTCTAGGTCGTTTCAAGTCGCGATTGAAACAAAAAATCAAAATGTTTAATCAAATCCCTTAAGAATAAAAACTCTTGAGGGATTTAAAGAACAAAGGTAAAATGAAAGAATTTTTGATAAATATTATACAAAAAGCTAAAGGAATGAAGAATCCTTTAGAGACTTTACTGAGTACCTTTTTAAGTATTTCGGCAGGAGAATCCTTTGAATACGCTAATAGTTTCAGGAAAAATTTAGGATTGCCACCGATAAAGGCAAAGAGGGTTAAAATAGAAGAAACGATATCTGAACTTAATATTGCTTATCATCATAAGGAGTTGGAGATTGTAAAAATGCGAGCAGAGTATCAAGATTTATGTGTCAATACACATGAGATAGAACATCGCTATTACAATCAGATAGCTTTCGGAGAGTGTAAACCGCAAAAAGAATCAGATATCATACCACCGATTCGCTTTGAAGAAGATACTCAGCAATCTCCGTATGCATTAGATAAGGATGTGAATGATTTTAAGTATGCCAGTTATGTACCAAAGGTAAATACTCCGGAGGATATAGAATTGATTAGATACTTAGATGAGAGTATCCATGAGGGAGCATGTCAAATTATGAGCGTTAATGAAAGCCAATTTAGAAGAGGAAGAAGCATTAAGCCACTTCCTAAAGTAATTCGAGAAGAACCCAAGGTATCTTTATATGAGAACATGAAGGCATATATGAGTGTGTGGACTCTTCCTTTTACCATGCTTTCATTACTGCTTATTTATATAGCTGAAGGAGTTATTGTTCAGAATGTGTTTCATACAAACTTAGGGTTTTCCGAGCCTAAAAGCTGGCTTTGTGCTACTATGATTGTAGGGGTAACTTATATTATAAGCCGAGTTTTGTTCGGAGCCTCACAACACTTATTAGAAAGAACCAAGGGATATCCAATACTTATTACGTTATTTTCTGTGGGCTTTTTTATGCAGGTCTTAGGTTCCGGATTATTGACCAATTATAATATTCGCTTGGGTCATGAAAAAAAAGAACTCCAATCAGACAAGCTACGTTTGGGACGTATGGAGTCTATTTTAGAAGATTCGTATGAGGTTAATGCAGAATTACAAGGGCAGATTACCAAATTACAATCAGATATTGATAGGCGTTTCGTCAAGTATAAAGAAGAACCTTTATGGGTAATATGGGGGAGTTATATCCTGGTAAGTTTTTTTAGTGTACTGACCTTATTTGCCTCATGTATCTTAAAAGGTATAGGAGAACAAGCGAAGTATGTTATAAAACTCAAAAAAACCTTAGATAAAAATCGAAAACGTATTTTAGACTTAAAGGAGAGTTATGATAAGGAAGTAGAAAACTTATTAAAAGCTGGTATAGAACGACAACTGTTCAGATACCATCTGGCTCGTAAATACTTCATAGAAAAGTTATTGACTCAAAGTAATTCTTTAGATAAGCAAGCGTACTTAAAAGCTTATAGAACAAAGGAAGAAGCGCCTTTTTCTGACAATAAGTCCCAAGAGAATGGACTGACGACACATCACCAAACAATGAATACTAATTTTTAAAAAACAAGCGATATGAAAAATACAATAATGCTAAAGATTTTATTTCTTGTGTTACCACTTTTAGTGGTAGCTCAAGAAGGGAACTATACTCTTTTATTAGTAGATAAAAGCGGTTCTATGAAGGTTAAAAACCCTCGACAAGATAAATATATTTATCAGATAATAAAGAGTGCTTGTGCTACAAAAACAGCATCGGTAGAGGTCCGATTTGTTAATGAAACAACCAATAGTGTGATGAACAAAAAAGTATTTGTGTACACAGTACCTGAGTTTAATGCAGAATTGTACCCAAAGGACGAAGTTGAGTTACAACGACAGTTATTTGAGAGTAAAATCAAGAGAGAAAAAAAGGATTTTACTAAAAAAATAGTAACCTTTATAAATTCGTATGATGCTACGGCACAGTGGACGGAATTGCTTTCTGGAATTGTTGGTATTGCCCGATTAAACAAGAAAGAAGCACGTGTTTATTTCTTTACAGATGGGATAGAATCATCGAAATATCGAGATATGACCAAAGGCAGTTTTAAAAGTGAGCAAGAAGCTGTAATGTCAGCGAAAGCGGACGTAGTAAAGCTTCGTAAGAAATTTCAATTACCAAAAACGTTGTCCGGAATTCAGCAAATACGATTTGTGATTCCCTTAGATATGCAGGCAAATAGTGATGTGTTGCAATTTTTAGAAGTGTATTGGAAGGAAGTCTACCGAGGTTTTGGTTTTGAGAATGTATTTTTTGAAACCTTGTGATTATGGAAGGAGAAAATAAGCTTTTTATGATTTCGGAAGATAACCTTCTACAGTTTTTAGAGTTTTTTATCTCCCGTTTTGAAGCCCAATCGGGAAAAGAAAAAGAAGAGATTTGGGTAGATACGGAAACAGCAAAGAAGCTATTATCCATTAAATCCGATACAACGCTTTTTAAGCTACGTTCAGAAGGTAAAATAGAATACTCACAACCCTCTCGTAAGGTTATTTTGTATAAGAGAGAATCTATCCTGAGATACATAGAAGATAATAGTTATAAAACGTTTTAAAGATGAAAAAGTGGAGAGAAAAAACCTCGACCATAAAGGCTTTTACCCTTGGGTACAGATATTCGTTTGTAACTCATTCACAAAAAGCTGTTTTAGGAAATTTGATTGAGGACATTTTAGAATACGGCTCAACTCCTGAAATTCTCAGTGCTTTTCGTACGGGAGAATACCATGGTAATCAGGATCGGAAGTTTTTGGAGCAGAATCTGAAAAAACAAGAGGCACTTCAAAAGGATGAAGAACAGCGTATCGATGCAGAAGTCACAGAACTTCGTAAAATTCGCGCCGAACATTCCAAAGGAAAAGACCAATCTAAAAGCCGTTAGCAAACAGGAAAGGGAGCGAAATCTCGCTCTCTTTTTTCAAAAAAAATTCACAGAACCATACCCACTATCTAGGCAGATATTGCCAGTAGATATGGTATCGCTTATTTCAATTTTAAGGAAATTGAAAGTACATGGTATAAGAAAAACCACTTGATACAAAACAGATGAATTTTGATGAATATTTATTACAAATTGGCAAAAGCAGTTGTACCCCCGAAGAACGTACTACTCTTTATAATAGTTGGCGAAAAGTCCAACTACGTAACAATCAGTTACAAAGACGAAAGCACCAGAAAAGAGTAGAACTTAAATTTTCAATTGAAGATTTTGCTCGGTTTAAACAGGATGCAGAAAAACTAAACACCAGTGTAACGGCGGTTTTACAAGAAGTTATTACCAAAGGATATAACAAGCAGGTCTATTTAATAATTTCACATGAATTGTTAGAAACCATACGCACCCGATTGACAGAGATTGCAACGGGAATCAATCAAATACGCTTTCATATAGACAGCCGACAAACTAATCAGGTATATCAGGAAGATATACAAGCCCTGCAAGATCAGTTCTATAAACTGGAGAATACCTATTTGAGTTTTTGTACGCCCAGATCGCTCGAATACTTTTTTCGTGAAGAACAGCGTAAAAACAAACACTTTGTGGAGTATGCCGATCGAATTTTAAAAGCTATTAAAACCGAGTTAAAGGATGTTTATTAAAGAATTAAAAACGTCGAATCAGAAGTTTTCGAGGCTTATCAATTATTTTTTGGAATCGTACCAAAAGGGCGATCCCCAATTGTTTCGTAATACAGGGTTTGCTACCAAGCCAAAGGAACTCACGAAAGTTTTTGTAGAGAACTCAAAGTTCAAACATAGCAGAAGTAAGAATCTCAGGCATTGTATTATGAGTTTTGCTCCTGAAGACAGTGAAAGTTTAGAAGCAAATACAGGGATTTTATATGATTTAGCAGGAAAGTATCTAAGCCTAAGAGGATATAATAATGCAATGGTATACGCTGTGTTGCATCGCCCTGACAAGAGCAAAAAGAAAAAAGACACAATACAGCACTACCATTGGCATTTTATGGTAAGTGTAAATCAATATCGTAGTAATAAAAGCACCCGAAACTCCAAAAAAGAATATGAAGCTCAACAAGTGGCTTTAGAAGAATACCAGTATGAGAAATATGCGTACTTAGAATCTCTTGTTTATACAGCACCGGAACGAAGTAAAGAATCCAAGCCACAACGAACGCCTAAAGAAGAAAATAAGGCGTTTATCACGCAAGTTTATAGCCAAATCGCTGAAGAGGCTTCTAGTTTTTCAGACTTCTGTAAACGTATAGAAAACCATGCAGAACTGAGTTTATATACAACTAGAAGTGGGGTGGTAAACGGTAGCTGGTATCAAGGAAAAAAGTACCGTTTTAAAACCTTTTTAGGAGTAGAACGTTATGAAGTTTTACAAGAATTAGAACAGCTTAAAAACTTGCGAAAACAAAAACAACAAGAACGAGGACAAACTCGTGAGTATTAACTTTTAACATTCAAATTGATGTCACTATATAATTTATTTTTTGATAAAAAACCCAGTACAGAAAAACTCTACGGAAGTGTCTCGTATATGAATTACAAAGACCTACGTAAATTATTTCATCGAAAAGCCGAAGGTATTTCTTTAGATGGAATAAAGCACCTTAAACCCGATTATACCAAACTTAATACCTTAGTTATTTGTCCTACCGGAGGCGGTAAATCAACATTGATAAAAAATACCATTCTTCAAAAAACAGCTAAATATCCCCACAGCTTTTGGGTTGTTGATCCGGCATCAGATATCTACCGAGATACCCATAAATGGATAGAAAGTCAATTCATGAAATCTGTTGTTATCAACCTAGACGATGCTTCTAGGTCAGAGAAAATCAATATTTTAGAAATAGCTTCAAAAACACCCAATGGAATTGAAGATTTAGTGAGCTTACTGATACAGGTTCAGTACGAGAAAGCTACAGGGGGCGATCCTTATTGGCGAGATTCGGCTGAGAATATATTGGTATTATTGATGCGTTGTGTTACTGCTTCAAGTCAGCAAGAACTACCAAGAACTCTGCAGATGGTATATACGCTGTTAAATTGGTTTGGTACAGAAGAAGGGAAATTAGACCGATTTATTGTTACTCATCTTAAAAATGATGAAAGAGCGAAAGAAGAATATAAAGCTTTGGTGAAGAATAGTACGAATGAAATCGATGCTAAAATACAAGAGGTACTTAAACCGTATCAATCTCAAGCTCGTAAAAATTATAATGCTGAGAAAGCGTTAAAAGATGAATTTTATTCTCATGAAAGAGAAGTAAACGATCAGAAAAACATCTTGGAAAGAATCAATAAAGGAGC
>NZ_JBOCUK010000029.1:0-46540 GCF_050606265.1 Tenacibaculum sp. TC6
TTAAGACCTCACTTGAATTTGAATATGAAAACTTCTAATTTTATACACAACAAAAAACCAGAGAAGCTAGCCTCTCTAGTTTAAATAATATTTTTTAAATCTGTCAACCCATTTTAGGACGACTCATATTTATGCTCTTTTTCGTTTTCTTCCAAAACCTTCAGCAGCTTTTCTGGTTTTACCACTATCGCTTCTTCTTCTGCCAAACTCTCTATCTTTGTTAGACATTACTTTAGTTGCACCTTCTTTTCTTCTTCTTCCGGCTCCAAAACCTCCATTACCTGCATTATTACTACTTCCTCTTCTTCTTCTATTACCACCTCCACCTCTATCGGTTTTAGTAATTTCAACATTTACTGTTCTACCATTAAAATCAGGTCTGTTCTCTTCAAAACATTCAAGAGTTCTATCTTCAAAATCTTTATCAATTTCAAAAAATGAGAAGGTATCTAAAATATCAATTGCACCTATTTCAACTTTCTCTCCAATATTTTGCTCATTAATAAGCCCCATTAATTTAGCAGGATTCAAACGATCTTTTCTACCTAAATTAATAAAGAAACGCGTCATGTTTTCATTAGACGATATTCCTCTTGAATTTTCTCTTGAAGATAAATCATTCAAATCAGGAGCATTTTCATAATATGATAAAAATGAATTGAATTCTACAGATACAAACTTTTGAATTAATTCTTCTCTTGTTAAACCTGCTAGTTTTTCATAAATACTTGGTAAAAAAGTTTCTATCTCACTTTCATTAACCTGAGTATTCTCCACTTTATCTATTAAATGGAATAATTGTTTTTCACATATTTCTTTACCTGTTGGTATAGAAGTATGGATAAACTTTTTATTTAAAATACGCTCAATAGGAAATAATTTTGATTTTTCTTTCTTAGTTATTAACGCTATTGAAACTCCTGTATTTCCGGCTCTACCTGTTCTACCACTTCTATGGTTGTAGTTTTCAATTTGATCCGGTAACTTATGGTTAATTACGTGAGTAAGGTTATCAACATCTAAACCTCTGGCAGCTACATCTGTTGCTACCAACATTTGAATGTTTTTCTTTCTGAATTTTTCCATTACGCTATCTCTTTGCGCTTGAGATAAATCACCATGTAAAGCATCAGCATTATAACCGTCTCTAATTAAAAAGTCAGCTATTTCTTGTGTTTCTCTTCTGGTTCTACAAAATACGATAGCATAAATATCAGGATTCACATCTGCTACCCTTTTTAAAGCCGGGTAACGTGTTTTTTCAGTCACTAAATAATATTCATGACTTACATTATCTGATCCTTGATTTTTTTGTCCCGAACTAATTTCTACGGGATTGTTCATATAATTACTGGCAATGGCTTCTACTTCTTTTGGAAATGTTGCAGAGAATAATAAAGTTTGTTTAGTTTCAGGTGTAGCTTCTAAAACATTATCTAACTCTTCTTTAAATCCCATATTAAGCATTTCATCAGCTTCATCTAAAACCAACCACTTAACATTACCTAACTTTAACGCTCTTCTTTTAATTAAATCAACAGTTCTACCTGGTGTTCCTATTACTATTTGAGCACCTTTTTTTAGTTGTTTAATTTGTTGTTCTATATTAGCTCCTCCGTAAACAGTTACTGTTTTTAACTCAGGAATGTATTTAGAAAACTCTTCTATATTATTTCCTATCTGAACCGCTAACTCTCTGGTTGGTGATAAAATAATAGCTTGCGTATTTACATCTTTTTCATCTATTAACTCAATAATAGGTAAACTAAACGCAGCTGTTTTACCGGTTCCGGTTTGAGCAAATGCTTTTAAATCTTGCTCTGAACTTAAAATTTGTGGAATTGCTTTTTCTTGGATTAATGTAGGTTTTTCATAACCTAAATCAATTAACGCCTTACTAATAGGCTCTTTCAAGCCTAATTCTAAAAATGTTGACATACTATGAATTTAAGCGAATTCACAGATGCCCCCCTATGAATTCTTAATTAATTAAATATCTCTTCGTGAGATTTTGGACGGCGCAAAAGTACTGCAAATAAAATTAATAACTGCTATTTTTTATTTTTTTTGCAAATTATTTATTTCCCCTTCTATTTTTCTTGATGACAAGCTGTTAAACGAGCTTACAACTTCTCCTTTTTTATTTAAAATAACAACTCTTGGAAAGCCACTGGTTAAATATTCACGAGCAGAACTTTCTTTTGGTAAAACATATTGATGTTTTATAGCTAGGTTTTTAATATAACTATTAGAAGATGTATTAATAACCATAAAGTTTACTTCCGGGTATTTCTTAACAAGAAAACTAACTCTTGATGCTACCCAATCATCAGAAAAGTACCTGTGATTTTCAAAGTAAATTACATTATTTTTATTTTTTATTAAATGTTGTATAGCTTCTAAGTTTCCGGTAGCCTCTTGAATTTTAAAATCCGGCAACTTTTTCTCACCTCCTAAAAACTTAATATCATTTAATAAACGTTGTACTGTTTTTTTATCTTCTATACTGGTACTGTATTTAAAAAAGGTGAAGAATAATTTTTTATAATTATCCGGTTGCTTAAAAAAAGTATTTATTGTTACATTATATAGTAACTTATTTTTAATGGCTTCAGAATTTATTTTTTTATTAATATCATCTAATAATTTTACAATAAATTCTTCTGAACTTCTATCTGTTCCGGTTCTATATACATCAGCATATAAGCCCATTAATACATAATTGTAATACGGATTGTAAAACATTAATTCTTCCGATTGAGATTCAAACTCTTTTCTAAAATCGAAAAAATTGTTTGGAAGTTTCTCTTCCGAATGCATTCTTATATTATCAATGGCGTATTCTTCTAACTTTAAATATAACGGAACGATTAGTGAAGCTTTTAAAACATTAATAAATTCCTTTGAAGTTTCATTTTTTTCTTTAACAAAAGCTTTTAACTTTTCTTCTTTTAAGATTTTAATAGAATCAATTGTTTTTAAAAAGTCATTCGGAGCATACTTCATTTTTTCATAAAGACGCTTAGCTTCCTCTTCATTTTCTAAAAAACTTTCAATTAGCATATTATTTCTAGCCGCATTTCTACCGCTAAAAACTAATGATTCATCAAAATCCCAAGTGTTTAGGCGAAAAAGTAAACTATCTTTAGGTTCAATATATACATATTGGTGTTCCGGACCATGCTTAAAATAATACAACCCTTCTTCTAAAGATTCATACTTACTTAAAAAAGTGTTGTCATTGCTATGAAGATAAATAGTGTCATTAAACCCTCTGTTGTCTAACAAAACAACATAGTTGCACTTAGGATTTATAATCTTTCCCCCAAAATAAGTGTATCCATTTTTTTGTGGGTTATTACAACTTGTAAAAACCACCATCAGCAGCAATAAGGGTACTATACGTTTAATCATATTTATATCTTCACTCTAAAGTAATGACCAAAAATAAAAATCTATAAAGAATTAACTTGTTAATTCGTTGTTAAAAACGATTTAAAAATCTGCCAAATTTATCCTATTAAATATTTTTATCCAAATTCTTTTAAACCCTTTATATTTCATACTTTTGCACCAAATTTTAAAAATTTATAAATGTTATCAGTTTCTAATTTATCAGTTCAGTTTGGTAAACGAGTTTTATTTGATGAAGTAAATACTAAATTTACACAGGGTAATTGTTACGGAATTATTGGAGCTAACGGTGCAGGTAAATCTACCTTTTTAAAAATATTATCTGGTGAAATTGACCCTACTTCAGGGCAAGTGCATCTAGAACCAGGCAAAAGAATGTCTGTACTTTCTCAGAACCACTATGCTTTTGACGAGGTTCCTGTATTAGAAACTGTAGTGATGGGTAATAAAGAATTATCTACCATAAAAAAGGAAATTGATGCTTTATATGCCGATTATAGTGATGAAAATGCTGATAAAATTGGTGAGTTACAGGTAAGGTTTGAAGAAATGAACGGATGGAATGCCGATTCTGATGCTGCTGCATTACTTTCTAACTTAGGAATTAAAGAAGATTTTCATTACACGTTAATGAAAGATTTAGATGGAAAACAAAAAGTACGTGTACTTTTAGCTCAAGCCTTATTTGGAAATCCTGACGTTTTAATTATGGATGAGCCTACCAATGATTTAGATTTTGAAACTATTTCTTGGTTAGAAAACTTTTTAGCGAATTATGACAATACAGTAATTGTAGTATCGCATGACCGTCACTTCTTAGATGCTGTATGTACCCATGTTTCAGATATTGATTTTGGTAAAATTAACCACTTTTCAGGAAACTATACTTTCTGGTATGAATCTAGCCAGTTAGCTGCTAAACAACGTGCACAACAAAACAAAAAAGCAGAAGATAAAAAGAAAGAATTAGAAGAGTTTATTCGTAGATTCTCTGCAAACGTAGCTAAATCTAAACAAGCGACTTCTCGTAAAAAAATGATAGAGAAATTGAATGTTGATGAAATTAAACCTTCAAGCCGTCGTTATCCTGCTATTATTTTTGAAAGAGATCGTGAAGCCGGTGATCAAATTTTAAATATTGAAGGCCTTTCTAAAACAGATGTTGAAGGTGAAGTTTTATTTTCTAACATTGATATCAATTTAAACAAAGGAGATAAAGTAGCCGTAATTTCAAGAAATTCGAAAGCTACCACTGCTTTTTATCAGATAATTACAGATAATGAAAAAGCGGATAGCGGTGAATACAGTTGGGGAGTTACTACTACACAATCTTATTTACCTTCTGACAACTCTGAATTTTTCCAAAACGGTGATTTAAATTTAGTTGATTGGTTACGTCAATATGCTAAAACCGAAGAAGAAAGAGAAGAAGTTTTTTTAAGAGGTTTTTTAGGTAAAATGATCTTTTCAGGTGAAGAAGCTTTAAAAAAGAGTAATGTATTATCCGGAGGTGAAAAAGTACGTTGTATGCTGTCAAGAATGATGATGACCAGAGCTAATATTTTATTGTTAGATGAGCCTACAAATCACCTTGATTTAGAGTCTATTCAATCGTTAAATAACTCTTTAATCAACTTTAAAGGTACTGTTTTATTTACGACACATGACCATGAGTTTGCTCAAACGGTTGCTAACAGAATTATAGAAATTACTCCTAATGGAGTTATTGACAAATATTCATCTTTTGATGATTATTTAGATGATCCTAAAATTAAAGAGTTAAGAGAAAAAATGTACTCTTAATCTTCTTCAATACCTACACAATATAAAAAGCGGGAATTTCAAATGAAATTCCCGCTTTTTTACTTTTTAGCTTAGTGAAAAGTTAATCTAACTTTTTAGCATTTTTTACTTTTTGCTTTGTTAAAGCAACCTCTATAACTTCACTCATTTCAGTAACAAAATGAAACTTCAGCCCTTTTAAATAACTTTGTTTAATTTCTTCAATATCTTTTCTATTCTCTTCACACAAAATTATCTCTTTAATATTAGCTCTTTTTGCTGCTAATATTTTTTCCTTAATTCCGCCTACAGGTAGTACTTTTCCACGTAAAGTAATCTCACCTGTCATGGCTAGTTTATTTTTTACTTTTCTTTGAGTAAATAATGATACCAATGAAGTTAACATCGTAACTCCTGCACTTGGTCCGTCTTTAGGCGTAGCTCCTTCCGGTACGTGAATATGCACATCGTATTTATCAAATATTTCCGGATTAATACCGAACTCTTCAGCATTTGCCTTAATGTACTTCATGGCAATAGTTGACGATTCTTTCATTACCGTACCTAAATTTCCGGTTATAGATAAATTACCTTTACCTTTAGATAAAATAGACTCTATAAATAAAATATCTCCACCAACACTCGTCCAAGCTAACCCTGTAACGACTCCTGCCGTATCGTTATTTTCATATTTATCTCTTTCTAAACGTGCAGCTCCAAGGATAGACTCAATATCTTCATTAATAAGCGTTATATTATAGGTTTCTTCCATCGCAATAGATTTTGCTGCATAACGTACAACTTTAGCGATTTGTTTTTCTAAAGTACGTACTCCGGATTCTCTTGTGTAGCCTTCTACAACTTTTTCTATTTGCTCTTTTCCTAATTTTAAATGTTCTTCATTAAGTCCGTGCTCTTTTAATTGCTTAGGTAATAAATATTTCTTTGCTATTTCAACTTTCTCTTCAATAGTATATCCGGTTACATTTATAATTTCCATACGGTCACGTAATGCCCATGGAATTTCCTGTAAATTATTAGCAGTAGCAATGAACAATACTTTTGACAAGTCATAGCCTACTTCTAAATAATTATCATAGAACTCTGTATTTTGCTCAGGATCTAACACTTCTAACATGGCTGAAGACGGGTCTCCTTGGTGACTTTGTCCTAATTTATCTATTTCATCTAATACAAAAACCGGATTAGAAGTTCCTGCCTTTTTAATATTCTGAATTAATCGCCCAGGCATTGCTCCAATATACGTTTTTCTATGCCCTCTGATTTCAGCTTCATCACGTAAACCACCTAATGACATACGTACATATTTACGCCCTAAAGCCTCAGCTATTGATTTACCTAATGACGTTTTACCAACTCCCGGAGGTCCGTATAAACAAATTATCGGAGACTTCATATCTCCTCTTAGTTTTAAAACAGCTAAATGTTCAATAATACGCTCTTTAACTTTTTCTAAACCAAAATGGTCTCTGTCCAGTATTTTTTGAGCTTTCTTTAAATCAAACTTATCTTTAGAATATTCTCCCCAAGGAAGTTCTAACATAAGCTCAAGATAATTTCGTTGAACTCCGTATTCTGCCATTTGAGGATTCATTCGTTTTAAGCGATGTAATTCTTTCTCAAATGTTTCAGCTACTTCTTTATTCCATTTTTTGGTTTTAGCTTTAATAAGCATTTCATCTAGCTCTTGCTCATTTGAAACACCTCCCAGCTCGTCTTGAATGGTTTTCAGTTGCTGATGTAAGTAATATTCACGTTGTTGTTTATCTAAATCAGAACGTGTTTTAGACTGAATATCATTACGTAAACGTAGTTTTTGTAATTCTTTATCTAGATTTTTTAGTGTTAAAAGTGCACGTTCTTTTAAATTATCTTTTTCAAGTAAAACTTGTTTTTGAGATACACTTAATTCCATATTTGAGGAAATGAAATTCACCAAAAATGAGTTTGAGTGTATGTTTTTGATAGCAAAAGATGCTTCAGATGGCAACATTGGGTTTTCTTTAATAACCTCTAATGCCAGTTCTTTAATTGAATCAATTATAGCGTCAAACTCTTTTTCATCATCAACTTCTTTTTCATCTACGGCTTCTTTTACCTTAGCTTTTAAATAAGGTTCTTCCTGTAGTACGCTTTCAATTTCAAAACGTTTTTTACCTTGTATAATCACTGTAGTATTTCCATCAGGCATTTTTAAAACTCTCAAAATCTGAGCTACAACACCTGTTTTGTAAATATCATCAATGGTAGGATCTTCAACTTCAGCATTTTTTTGTGCTACTACCCCTACTATTTTGTCTCCTTTGTTAGCATCTTTAATTAACTGAATTGACTTATCTCTTCCAGCCGTTATAGGAATAACAACTCCCGGAAATAACACCGTATTTCTAAGTGGTAATATGGGAAGTTCTTCAGGAATTTCTTCTTTATTCATGCTCTCTTCATCTTCTGCCGTTAACAATGGAATTAATTCCGAATTTTCGTTAAAAACATCTTGAAGCGACAAATTGTCTAAATGTATTATTTTTGATTTACTCATAATTTTTTTATCTGTCATGTTGGCATTTTATTTTCAGCAAACACTGTATAAAAATGCTTAATTTTTAGTAAAACACATTGTAAAACAACACATTAACACCAAAAATCATTATAAATTTATATTAATATTTCAATTCTTATGCCAAGTAATATGACAATACGAATAAAATTTTGTAACTATTTTTGTGATCACGCGTCAAGTTATTATAACTATATTGTAACTATGAAAACAAACTTTTTTCTATTAGGCTTTTTCTTTTTTTTAATGGGGTGTAATTCAAAAGAAAATTCACAAGACTTTATCTCTGCAACCCAAGGGCGTTATTATTTTAATGCTGACGAAACTATTGAAGTTTATTATACAAATAACGTTCTCTTTTTAAAATGGAGACAACAAAATTTACAACCTCTTAAAGTTAATGATAGTACGTTTTATGTACGAGAATTGAATGAAAAATTAATTTTTAAACCACAAGGAGCTAAAATTGTACTGGCTCCTAAAAGAGAACATCAAGGTGAAAAGTATATTTTTAATAAGTTAAAAGACGGTGAAAAAACACCAAGTGAATATTTGGCTGCCAACAACTATGAAATGGCTTTAAAAGGGTATTTAGCTATAAAAGAAAAAGACAGTTTAAATCCTGTAATTAAAGAACGTTCACTTAATAAATTAGGTTATGCCTATGTTAGAAATAACGATATAGACAAAGCTATTCAAGTTTTTAAAATCAATACAGTTTTATACCCTAACAGCTCTAACACTTATGATAGTTTAGGAGATGGTTATTTAAAAAACAATGATACTGTTAATGCTATAGATAGTTATAAAAAAGCGCTTTCAATTAATCCTGAAAATAACGGTTCAAAAAGAAAACTTAACCAATTAATGCCTAAATAATGGAGCACTTAAAATATCCTATTGGTAAAATTGATTTACCAAAAGAAATTACTTCAGAACTGATAAATCAATGGGTTAAAATCATTGAAGAATTTCCTGTGAAACTAGATAAACTAACCTCAAACTTAACTACTGAGCAGCTTGACACTCCGTACAGAGATGGTGGTTGGACGGTTAGGCAAGTTGTACATCATTGTGCCGATAGCCATCATAATTCATATACTCGTTTCAAATGGGCTTTAACTGAGGATGCTCCAATTATTAAAGCTTATTATGAAGATAGATGGGCTGAGTTATTTGACACCAAAAATGCGCCTATTGAATTATCTATTGCCTATTTAAAGGCTTTACACAACAAATGGGTATATCTTTTAAAAGGTTTAAAAGACAATGATTTATCTACTTATTTTATTCATCCTGAAGGAAATAAAAAAGTGACTCTTAAAGAAAATATTGGTATTTATGCTTGGCATTGCAATCATCATTATGCTCATATTGAAAATTTAGCAATTCGTAAAAATTGGCTTTAGATTTAATTATTTTATATGGTTGAAAAAAATGAGCTTATACATATTATCACTTCTTTTTTAAAAGAAATAGGCATTGAAGTTGTTTATCAAAATTTAGAAGATTCTTGTTTTCTTCCCGGATTAACAATTTACAAAAACAGTATTCTAATTGATAAAGAAAAGCTTTTGTATCCGGGTGATTTACTTCATGAAGCTGGTCATATAGCCGTAACAGAACCTCAGCAAAGAGCACTTATAGGTACTCCTGAAATAGATAGTAATTGGCCTGATGAAGGTAATGAAATTGCTAGTGTATTATGGTCGTATGCAGCTCTTTGTCATTTAAAAATTTCTCCGGAAGTTGTTTTTCATGAAAATGGTTACAAAAACCAGTCACAATGGTTAATTAAACAGTTTGAAACTAAAAATTTTATTGGACTCCCTTTATTAGAATGGATGGGCTTGTGTGTAAGTACTTCACCTCAACAAACACCTGACATTAAACCGTTTCCTAATATGCTCAAATGGCTTCGTTAGAATTATATTAAAATCAAAGCTGCAATTCCTATAAACACAACTATTTGAGTCCATTTTAAATAGACTCCTACTTTTTCGTGTTGTTTTAGATACTTAGAAATAGTTCCGGCTAAAATTGCAATACTAGAAAAAATTATAAAAGATGTCATGATAAATAATCCTCCTAAAACATAAAACTGTAAAACTGTTGATAGCGTTTTAGAAAACAAAAACTGAGGAAAAAACGCTAAAAAGAAAATAGTTACTTTAGGATTTAATACATTCATCCAAAAACCTGTTTTAAACAATTCTGCTGTTGTTTTGTGCACAACATTTTCTGTTGAAAAAACTATTTTAGCATCGCTTTTATAAACTTTATATGCTAAAAATAATAAATATCCTGCTCCAAAAAGTTTAATCATAAAAAACAGGCTTTCATTTCTTTTTATTACTTCAGAAACTCCAAAAGCAACCAGTGTAGTATGAATTATACAGCCTGTCATTAAACCGGCAACTGTTGCCAATCCATACTTTTTTCCGTTTACAATACTTTGTGTTAATACAAATATATTATCCGGTCCGGGAGAAATTGCTAAGGTGGCAGTTGCCAATACAAATGAGATAAGAATTTCTAACATGAATATGTTATTATAATTTTAAAATTGATTTTACTTCTTCCAATTGCTTAGCAAACAACTCTTCTGTTACTTCTGTATTGTAAAAAGGAACTATTGTTTTTAATTTTTCTTTTACACTAGCGGATTGCATTAGTTTTGGAAATGCTTTTTCTAAAACTGATAGCATAATAGATGTTGCGATTGAAGCACCCGGAGAGGCTCCTAATAAACAGGTTATACTACCATCTTTGCTACTAATTACTTCGGTACCAAATTGTAATTTACCTCCTTCGTATTCATCTTTTTTTATGATTTGTACTCGCTGTCCGGCTTTAACAACTTCCCAGTCTTCATTTTTAGCATCTACTACAAATTTTCGTAATGCTTCCATTCGATCATCTTTATTCATCAGCACTTGCTTTACTAAATATTTAGTTAATGGTAAATTATGCCAAAATGCTCCTAACATTGGTGATATATTATCGACCTGAATAGACTTAATCAAATCTAAGTTAGAACCTTCTTTTAAAAACTTAGGACTAAAACCGGCAAAAGGACCAAACATCAATTGTTTTTTACCATCAATATAACGTGTATCTAAATGTGGAGTTGACATCGGAGGATCTCCAATACCTGCTTTACTATATACTTTTGCGTTATGCTGATTAATTAATTCTTGATTTTTACACACTAACCATTCTCCACTCACCGGGAATCCTCCATATCCATCTTTTTCGTCAATTTCTACCTTTTGTAGTAGTAATAAACTTCCTCCTCCGGCTCCGATAAAAACATGTTCTGCATCAACATGGTAAATTTCGTCTGTTAGCGTATTTTTTATTTGGACTGTCCAATCTATTTCTGTGTCCGGATCAATATCTAAAACTTCACAATTACAATGTACAGGAGTATTGTACTTTTCCGCTAAAATTTTAAATAAATCTTTGGTTAATGCTTCATAATTTACTTCAGTACCTCTACCAACTCTGGAAGCCGCCATAACTTCATCTTCTTTTCTATTATTAACAATTAAAGGAAACCATTCTTTCATTTTCTCTTTATCTCTTGTAAATTCAATGGTATCGAACATGAAATGTTCTTTTAAGGTATGGTATCTTTTTTCTAAATATGTACTGTTTTCTTCCCCGATAACCCAACTATGATGCTTTACAGAGTTTACAAATTCTTCAGGATTGGTAATTAAATTTTGTGCAACCAAATAGGCCCAAAATTGTTTTGATATTTCAAACTGTTTGCTTATTTCAATGGCTTTATCAATAGCCACCGTTCCATCTTCTTTTTCAGGACAATAGTTTAACTCGCATAAGGCAGCATGTCCTGTTCCGGCATTATTCCACGCTGAAGAACTTTCTTTTGCTACGCTTTCTAACTTTTCAACAATTAAAATATCTAGTTCCGGATTTATTGATTTAGCAAGTAAGGCTAAGTTGGCACTCATTATACCGCCTCCAATACAAATTAAATCGTACTCTTTTTTAAAACTCATTCCTTTAGTTAGGTTATGTAATTACCGTACAATATACTTATAATAGCAAAAAAAGTAGTCTAGTTTTTGTAAAAGTTCATTGAAAACTTCTTAAGAAAGTTGAGATAAAACAGCTTTATTTATTCTTTTCACCAAACTTGGCCCTTCATAAATAAATCCGGTATAAATCTGTACAAGATCGGCTCCGGCGTTTAGTTTTTCAAGTGCGTCCTTTTCTGAATGTATACCTCCTACTCCTATTATTGGAAATGCTTTGTTAGAATGATCTGCTAAATATTTAATCACCTTTGTGCTTCTATCTTTAATTGGTTGACCACTTAAACCTCCGTTACCTATTTCTTGTAATTTTTCATTTGTTATTTTTAATCCTTCTCTGTTTACTGAAGTATTAGAAGCAATAACGCCATCTATTTTAGTATTGGCAACCAACTGTATAATTTCATCTAATTGTTGATTATTTAAATCCGGTGCTATTTTTAAAAGAATAGGCTTTGGTTCTTTTTCTTTCTTATTTATTTTTTGTACTTCCGTAATTAATTCTTTCAAGTATTCTGCATCTTCTAACTTTGCATGACTGCTTACATTAGGACAACTAACATTTAATACAAAATAATCTACATAAGGGTGTAAACCTTTAAAACAAGCTACATAATCTTCTGTATAATTTTCAGGCGCTGTATGTGTATTTTTACCTATGTTACCTCCAATAATAATTTTTCCTTTATTCTTTTTTAGTTGCTCTATAGCAGCTTCTAACCCCTCATTATTAAAGCCCATTCTGTTAATAATTCCTTTATCATCTTTTAACCTGAATAATCTTTTTTTAGGGTTCCCTACTTGTCCTTTTGGAGTTACTGTACCTATCTCAACAAAACCAAAACCAAAATTAGCTAACTCATTATACAATACAGCATTTTTATCAAAACCGGCTGCAAGCCCAACAGGGTTTTTAAATGTTAATCCAAATACTTTCTTTTCCAACTTTTTGTTATTTACAGTATATACTGCTCTAAAAATAGCCGGGATTAAAGGTATTTTTGACATGAACTTAACTAATGAAAAAGTAAAATGGTGTATTTTTTCTGGGTCAAAAAGAAAAAATATAGGGCGAATGAATAGTTTATACATGTATTATTGAATATCTAATTACGTTACTTTATTTTTCAGGTATAAAAAAACTCCAAAAATTGGAGTTTTCAAATTATCTTAAAACAGCATCTAAATTCTTTTCAAATGATTGCTGTAGTTTTTGCATTATTTTATCTATCTGTTTATCTTCTAATGTCTTATCTTCATCTTGCAAAACAAAACTTACTGCGTATGATTTTTTTCCTTCCGGTAGTTTATCTCCTTCATATACATCAAATAAATCTACTTCTTTTAGTAACTTTCTTTCTGCTTGAAATGCTAAGTTATAAACTTCTTTGAACTCAACTTTTTCGTCTAACAACAAAGCTAAATCACGTTTTACTGCAGGAAACTTAGGTAAGTCTACTACTTTAACTTTTTTATTTCCTAACAAGCTTAATACATTTTGCCAATTAAAATCAGCAAATAATACTTCTTGTTTTATTGAAAACTCTTTTAAAATAGTTCTTTTAACAACTCCTAACTCAACTAATTTTAGCTTTCCTAAACTCAATGCAATTCCTTCTGAAAAAACATCTGTTTTAATAGGGGTTGTTTTTAAAGAATCAATTCCTAATCTGGTTAACAAAGTAGTTACAATTCCTTTTAAATAAAAGAAATCTGAAACTTGAGTTTTTACTTTCCAGCTTTCTTTAGATTTGTTTCCTGTAACTAATAATGTTAAATGTTTATCTTCTTGATAACCTGATTCATATTTATGATAGGTTTTACCGAATTCAAAAAACTTAAGTGTGTTTTGCTTTCTGTTTAAATTATAAGCTATACTTTCTAATCCGCTAAACAACAACGATTGTCTCATAACCTTTAAATCGTTACTTAACGGATTTAACATTTCTACATTATAGTCCGGATTTAAGTTCTCAGAAAACGCTATGTATTCTGCTTTTGTTAACGAGTTAGCCATTGTTTCAAAAAACCCTTGTGAGGTTAACTGGTTGGCTACTATATTTTCAATTTTAGTTTCGTTGTTTTTATCAAACGAAATTGAGGTGTTTAATTTATGAGAAAACTCAATATTATTATAACCGTAAACACGTAATATTTCTTCAATAATATCTGCTTCTCTTTGAACATCTACTCTGTAAGAAGGTATGGTTAAACCCAAACCTGCTTCTGTGGCACTGCTAATTTTAATATCTAAAGAAGCTAAAATATTTTTGATAGTTTCTTTAGGTATTTCCTGACCTATTAACCTATAAGCATTTTCAAATGATAAAAACACTTGGAAATCTTCTACTTTTTCAGGATAAAAATCTAATACATCAGAAGATAGTTTTCCTCCTGCATATTCTTCAATTAACAAAGCAGCACGTTTTAAGGCATACTTAGTCATGTTTATATCAATTCCTCTTTCAAAACGGAAAGAAGCATCAGTATTTAATCCGTGTCTTTTTGCTGTTTTTCTAACTGAAACCGGATTAAAGTAAGCGCTTTCTAAAAATACAGTAGTTGTATGCTCTGTTACTCCTGATTTTAATCCTCCAAATACTCCTCCGATACATAATGGATTACCATCTACATCACAAATCATGATATCTTCTGAAGATAATTCTCTTTCAACTTCATCTAGAGTTACAAATTTGGTTCCTTCTTCTAACGTTTTTACAACTACCTTGTTTCCTTTGATTTTAGATGCATCAAAAGCATGGAGTGGTTGGCCTAATTCATGTAAAACATAATTGGTAATATCTACAATATTGTTTTTAGGAGTTATTCCAATTGCTTTTAAGCGATTTTGAATCCATTTAGGTGATTCTTTTACTTCAACATCTGTAATAGTGATTCCACAGTAACGAGGTACTAATTCTTTATCTTTTACTTCAATATCAATTTTTAAAATACGTTCATCAACATGAAAATCAGATACAGAAGGAGAAATTAATTCTAAATTTTTTCCTTGTTGAATTAAACCGGCTCTTAAATCTCTTGCTACACCATAATGGCTCATCGCATCAGCTCTGTTAGGAGTTAAACCTATTTCAAATACATAGTCTGTTTCAATGTTAAATACTTTAGAGCAAAGAGTTCCTGGTTCTAAACTTTCTTCTAAAATCATAATCCCATCATGACCTTTGCCTAAGCCTAGCTCATCTTCGGCACAAATCATTCCGTGACTTTCCTCACCTCTTATCTTTCCTTTTTTAATGGTAAACTCTTCTCCTTTTTCATCATATAATTTGGTACCAATAGTAGCTACCGGAACTTTTTGCCCTGCTGCCACATTAGGAGCTCCACAAACAATTTGTACCGGAGCATTGTTATTTCCTAAATTTACGGTTGTTACTTTTAGTTTATCTGCATTTGGATGTTTTTCACAAGTTAACACCTCACCTACTACTACACCTTCTAAACTTCCTTTTATACTTTCTACTTTCTGAATTCCTTCTACCTCAAGTCCTAAATCTGTTAGTAATTCTCCTATTTTTTCTACTTCCAGTTGAACTTGTAAAAATTGTCGTAACCAATTATATGATATCTTCATCTTTTAAATATCTGATTTAGCCTGCAAATTTACATAAATTAATACAAAAAACTCAACTCTTTCCTTTTGTTTATATTTTACTTATACTTAACATTTTAGTAACATTAAAGATATATATTGATAACCTATAGAATACATAAAATATCTTTATTTGTGCACAAATTAAAATTTTAACAAAACTTTATGAGAAACATATTACCCTTCCTTTTGTTTTTAACATCAATAGTAGTTTTCTCCCAAATCCCTTCTTACTATAATGATGTTAATTTGAATCTTAACGGAGCTTCTTTAAAAGATGCTTTAGCAACAAAAATTATTAGCACCCATACAAATAATTTATCATATACTCCGGGTGTTTGGGATGCCATAAAACAGACAGATTTAGATCCTAACGATAACACTAAAGTTCTTCTAATTTATGGTTATAGTGATACTGACGGTAATTATGTTACTGATAGAACCAGAAGCAAAAATGCTAATGGTGGTACTGCCGGAACACAATGGAACAGAGAGCATGTATATGCAAAATCATTAGGTACTCCTAATTTAGGTACTTCAGGTCCTGGTGCGGATATTCATCATTTACGTGCTGCAGATATTAGCTACAACTCTCAAAGAAGTAGTAAAAAGTTTGCCCAAGGTAGCGGACACTCAGGTGATGTAAGTGGCGGATGGTATCCGGGAGATGAATGGAAAGGAGATGTGGCTCGTATGATGATGTATATGTACTTACGATACGGTAGCCAATGTTTACCTAAAAATGTAGCAGTTGGTAGTGCTCCTTCATCTGATGCTAATATGATTAGCTTATTATTGCAATGGAATGCCGAAGATCCGGTTTCTAATTTTGAAAAACAACGTAACCCTATTGCACAAAACTTACAAGGTAATAGAAATCCTTTTATAGATAATCCAGCATTTGCTACTCAGATTTGGGGAGGTCCACAAGCTGAAGATTTATTTGGTAGTAGTAGTTCGGATACTCAAGCACCTACTGCTCCATCAAACCTTGCTTCATCAAACATTACTGAAACAACCGTTAACTTAACTTGGAATACCTCTACAGATAACGTAGCCGTTACCGGATATGATGTATACAGAAACTCTACAAAAATAACTACGGTTTCTTCGACTAACTATACAGTTACAGGATTAACGGCTTCTACTAGTTATAGTTTTTATGTAAAAGCTAAAGATGCTGCCAATAATAGTTCTACTGCAAGTAATACAATTACTGTTACTACTACATCTACACCTTCTTCAGGTACTGCGTCAGATTTATTGATTTCAGAATACATTGAAGGGTCATCTAATAATAAGGCTATAGAATTAGCTAATTTTACCGGAAGTACTATAAACCTTTCTAGTTATTCATTAAAAAAAGCTTCAAACGGTGGAGGCTGGTCTAATACACTTACTTTAAGCGGCCAACTAGCAAATGGTAACACTTATGTTATAGCTAATTCAAGTGCTTCTACAACCATAAAAAACAAAGCTCAAATAACTGAAGCAAGTGTTACTACTTTTAATGGAAATGATGCTATTGGGTTATTTAAAAATAATGTGTTAATTGATTTGATTGGCAACCCTAACAGTTCATCTACTTTTGCACAAGATGTAACGTTACAAAGAAAATCTTCTGTTACTGCTCCTAATTCTACTTATACTACGAGTGAATGGAATACACTTGCTCAAGATACTTTTAGCGGACTAGGTACACATGCTATTACAGGAAGCGGTACTTCTGTAGATACTCAAGCTCCTTCTACTCCCTCAAATTTAACGAGTTCTAATATCACACAAACATCTGTAATCTTAAGCTGGAATGCTTCAACAGACAATGTTGCTGTTACCGGATATGATGTATATAGAAATTCAACAAAAATAACTACAGTTACTTCTACAAACTATACAGTTACTGGGTTAACTGCTTCTACTAGTTATAGTTTTTATGTAAAAGCTAAAGATGCCGCTAATAATAGTTCTTCTGCAAGTAATACAATTAGTGTGACAACTAGTGCAAATACTATTTCTTACTGTACTTCTAAAGGAAACAATGCTAATTATGAATATATTGATTATGTTGGTATTGGTGGAATTTCTAATGCTACCGGAAACAATAGTGGCTATGCTGATTTTACCTCTTTAACAGGTACCGTTTCTTACGGAAGTAATACAATTATTGTTAGTGCCGGTTTCTCTAGTTCATCATATACAGAGTTTTGGAAAGTATGGATAGACTTTAACCAAAACGGAACTTTTGAAACTTCAGAGGAAGTTGCCAGTGGTTCATCATCTAGTTCAGGTAATTTATCATATACCTTTACAGTACCAAATACTGCTTTAGCAGGAAAAACAAGAATGAGAGTTTCTATGAAATGGGATGCTGCTCCTTCTTCTTGTGAAGCTTTCTCGTATGGAGAAGTTGAAGATTATTCTGTTAATATTGGTGCTTCTGCCAAAACAGGAAAGACTCAACCTGTACGTATCGATGGAGAATTAAGAGATGAATTTCCTTTATTCGATGCAACTGTTTACCCTAATCCGGCTATAGACATTCTTTCTGTCGAATTAAAAGATATGAGAGAAGCTAATTACAAAATTTTCAATAATATAGGTCAAATGATATTGGCTGACAAAATAGAAAGAACTATTAATATTTCTACCTTAAACAAAGGTATTTACTTACTGGAAATTAACGACGGTAATAAATCTATTACTAAGAAATTTATAAAAAAATAAAAGAAAGCCCCTAAAGCCTCATCATACATGAGGCTTTTTTCTTTTAAAAAACTCTACAAATTTAAAATCAGCAATACCCTCATATTGCCTGATAATGATTTTATTAAACTAAATACCGAACAAATGAAAAAACTACTATTTTTTATTGTAACATTAACCTCTTTATGGATTTACTCCCAAGTCCCTTCTTACTATAATGATGTTAATATTAACCTTGCAGGCTCAGATTTAAAAGATGCTTTATCTGTAAAAATAATTAGTACGCACACAACAGTACTAACCTATACTCCAGATGTATGGAATGCCTTAAAACAAACAGATATTTCCCCTAGTGATAATACTAAAGTGGTATTAATCTACGGATGGGATGACACAGATACAGATATTACTAACGATTTAACCAGAGATAAAGATAACCATGGTAGCGGTAGCGGTGTATGGAACAGAGAACATGTATACGCTAAATCGTTAGCTAATCCTGATTTAGGAACTACTGGACCCGGAGCAGATGCGCACAACTTACGCCCAGCCGACTCTCAAAGAAATTCAACAAGAAATAACAGAAAATTTGCCGCAGGAAGTGGTATTGCTTCTTACATTACCCCGGAAGGTTACTGGTATCCGGGCGATGAATGGAAAGGAGATGTTGCTCGTATGATTATGTACATGTATTTACGATATGGTAACCAAACCTTACCTATTAATGTGGGTGTAGGTACTACAGTAGCAACAGATCCTAATATGATTGATGTATTTTTACAATGGAATGCTGAAGATCCTGTTTCTGATATTGAAAAACAACGAAACCCGGTACTTGAACAAATGCAAGGAAACAGAAATCCTTTTATTGACAACCCTGCTTTTGCCACAAAAATATGGGGTGGTCCACAAGCTCAGGATTTATTTGGTAATGGTGGAAATACAGACACACAAGCACCTACAGCTCCAAGTAACCTAGTGTCTGCTAATATTACACAAACAACTGTTGATTTAGCTTGGACCGCTTCTACTGACAATACTGCTGTTTCCGGTTATATTATCTTTAACGGATCAACTCAGATTGCTTCATCTTCTACAAATAACGTAACGGTTACTAATCTTTTAGCCGGAACTACATATAGCTTTTCGGTTAAAGCTTACGATGCTGCAGGAAATTACTCACAAAGTAGTAATACCATTCAGGTAACAACTACTTCAGAAAATGGCGGAGGAAACGGAACTGCTTCTGAACTATTAATATCAGAATATGTAGAGGGCTCTTCATACAACAAAGCTCTTGAAATAGCCAACTTTACAGGAAGTACAATAGATTTGTCTAACTATTCAATTAAAAAAAGCACAAATGGCGGAGGTACATGGTCTAGTACTTTAGCATTAAGTGGAAGTCTTTCTAACGGAAATGTATATGTAATCGCTCACGGAAGTGCTACTCAAGAAATACTAAACAAAGCCAATATAACAGACAATAGTGTTATGACATTTAATGGTAATGATGCTGTTGCATTATTTAAAAACAATACATTAATCGATCTTTTAGGCAACCCTAGTAGCAGTGCTACTTTTGCACAAGATGTAACATTACAAAGAAAACCTTCTGTTACTGCTCCTAATACAACTTATAATACTTCTGAATGGACTAATTTAGCTACCGATACTTTTACCGGGTTAGGAGCACATTCTATTAATGGTACTGCTATAGATACAACTGCGCCCTCTGCTCCTTCTGATTTAGTTGTAGCTAATATAACGCATACTTCGGCAGACTTAGCTTGGACTGCTTCAACAGATAATATTGCCGTTACCGGATATGAAGTTTACCAAAATAACACAAAAATAGCTACCGTTACAACAACTAGCTATAGTGTTACAGGCTTAACTTCTGCTACCAACTATACATTTTTTGTTAAAGCACTAGATGGAGCTGGTAATATTTCTGCATCAAGCAACACAATAGGCGTAACAACTAAATCTGACACTTCAAACACAACTACGGTACTTTCTCTGTCATACTTTGAAAGTGGTTGGGATAATTGGGTAGACGGTGGAAGTGATTGCGCTCGCTATTCAGGCTCTTTATCTTATGAAGGTGATTTTTCAATCAGACTAAGAGATAACTCAGGAGTAGCCTCTTCTATGACTTCTCCAAGTTACGATATAACATCTTATGATACTGTTGAAGTTGAATTCTACTTCTACTCTTACAGTATGGAGAATGGTGAAGACTTTTGGTTACGTTATTTTGACGGAACTACCTGGAAAACTATTGCCACATATGTTAGCGGTACTGATTTTCAAAACACCAACTTTTATACAGCAACCGTTACTATACATAAATCTGAATACAACTTTGTTAATAATGCTCAATTCCGTTTTCAAAATGATGCCTCTGATAACGCAGATCAAATTTTCATAGATCAAGTTACTATCACAGGAAAAACAACATCAGGAAGTGCTAAAAATACAAATACTGATAACACCATTACCTTGTTACATCATTATGACTCAGGCTTAGATACACTTGAAACCGATTTTAAAGCATACCCTAACCCTGTATCAGGTTCAATATTGAATATTCAGTTACAATCAAACACAACGGATACAGATACTATTAGTTACCGAATTACTACTTTATTAGGTCAGGTTGTTTCTCAAGGAAACATGACTTCAAACTATATTGAAGTAGCTCAACTTAAAGCAGGCATTTATTTACTGGAAATCAATGACGGTGAAGAAAAAATGGTGCAAAAGTTTGTAAAAAAATAACATTACCTATTTTTTTGAAAAAAGAGAGAAGCTACTTCTCTCTTTTTCTTTTATAAAAAACGTCTAACTCTCTTACTTTACGCATAATAAATCTCTATTAAAGTACTTTAAACATTTTCAATTAATTCTTTGTTAAATAAAATACTTTACAGTATTTTACATTTTGAAACTTTGCTAATAAAAGTATATATGAGTATGAGTTATAATGCAACGATAGAAGAGGAAAATAAAGAAATAGCCAACAGATATAAAGACCTACTCAAAGGAACATATCAAACGCTAACAGATGATGATAAAAAACTAATACGTAAAGCTTTTGAAATTGCTGTTGAAGCACATTCTCAACAACGAAGAAAAACAGGAGAACCTTACATTTTTCATCCAATTGCGGTTGCCAAAATTGTTGCCTATGAAATAGGACTTGGAGCTACATCAATTGCTGCAGCATTACTACATGATGTTGTGGAAGACACCCATTATACCGTAGAGGATATTGAGCGCTTATTTGGTGAAAACATAGCACGTATTGTTAGCGGACTAACCAAAATTTCAAACCTGAAAAAAGAGCAGGATTATTCTATCCAAGCTGAAAACTTCAGAAAAATGCTTCTTACCTTACATGATGATGTTCGTGTAATTCTTATAAAAATAGCAGACAGGTATCATAACATGCAAACTATGGATGCTATGCCACCTCATAAGCAGGTAAAAATAGCATCTGAAACCTTATATATTTACGCACCTTTAGCTCACAGACTGGGATTATATAACATAAAAACAGAACTGGAAGATTTAGGTTTGAAGTATACAGAACCTGATGTATACAATGATATTCTTACTAAAATAAAAGACAGTAAAGAAGAACAACAAAAGTATATTGATAGTTTTACGGACATTCTTAAAACGGCCTTAAATAAAGAAGCCTTTTCTTATGAAATAAAAGGTCGTTTTAAATCTATTTTTTCTATCAGAAGAAAAATGCGTAATCAAAACGTAACTTTTGATGAAGTATATGACAAATTTGCGATTAGAATTATTTACAAACCTTCTTCTGAAGATGAAAAGTTTGATGCTTGGAAAATTTATTCTATTGTAACCGATTTCTTTAAGCCTAATCCGGCTCGTTTACGCGATTGGATTTCGCAACCTAAATCAACCGGATATGAAGCCTTGCATATTACTGTGATAGGACCACAATCAAAATGGGTTGAAGTTCAGATTCGTTCACAAAGAATGGATGAAATTGCAGAAAAAGGATATGCAGCACATTTTAAGTACAAACAAGGAAACCTTAGAGAAAATGGTTTAGAAAGTTGGTTAAACAGGTTAAAAGAAACTCTTGAAAACCAAAGTTTAAATGCTGTAGATTTTGTTGAAGATTTTAAACTTAACCTCTACGCTAAAGAAATTTATGTATTTACACCAAAAGGTGATTTAAAATCGCTTCCTAAAGGAGCCTCTGCTCTTGATTTTGCCTTCTCTGTTCATACAGATGTGGGATTAAAATGTAGAGGAGCTAAAGTAAACGGTAAACTGGTTCCGTTAAGTCATAAACTAAATAGCGGTGATCAGGTTGAAGTTTTAACTGCCTCAAACAACAAACCTAACGTAAGATGGTTAGACTTTGTAATAACAGCACGAGCAAGAACAAAAATTAAATCAGCCTTAAAAGCAGAAGAAAAAAGAATTGCTGAAGAAGGAAAGGCCATTTTACTGCGTAAATTACGTCACCTTAAAATGAGCACTAATGAAAAAACAATTCATGAAATAGCCAGTTATTTTGGATTAAAATCAAGTTTTGATTTATTCTATCGGGTTGGAAATGGTGCTATCGATAACACTAAACTTAAAGAATTTGTAGCGCAAAGAAGTGGTGCTTTTATGAGTTTTATTAAAAGTACTTTTAGAAGAAACCCTTCAAAAAACGTCACTGATAAAGAAGAAGTTACCAGTAATTATGATTCTTTAGTTTTTGGTAAAGATGAACAAACTCTAGACTACACACTTTCTAAATGTTGTGCCCCTATTCCGGGTGATAAAGTATTTGGCTTTGTGACCATTAATGAGGGAATTAAAGTTCATAAAAATGACTGCCCGAATGCTATTTCTTTACAGTCTAATTATGCTTACCGAATAATGCCTGCAAAGTGGATAGACTCTACACAGCAAGAGTTTAAAGTAATGCTTAAAGTATCCGGTATTGACAAAAAAGGAATTGCCAACAATATCACCCGTATTATTTCTACCAACATGGATGTATATATTTATGGTATTAATATAACCGGGGACGATGGTGTTTTTGAAGGTAGCTTAACTCTAGGTATAAAAAACATAGCTCAGTTAACTAAATTAATAGAAAATATTAAGAAAGTTGATGGTGTTCAAAAAGTAGAGCGTGTTAATACTTTGTAAATATCATTTTAACATCATGCTTTATTTATCAATAAATAAACGTAAATTTGCCTTTTCGTAAAATTCAAACAGAATGGAAAACTCTGCAGACAATCAAGAAATTGTAAAAAAGGTATTTACTTCCTATTTGGAAGAAAATAAACACCGTAAAACACCGGAGCGCTACGCTATTTTACAAGAAATTTATGAGGCTGATGAGCATTTTGATATTGAATCATTATACATCAAAATGAAAAACAAAAACTATCGTGTTAGTAGAGCTACACTATATAACACTATAGATTTATTACTTGACTGCGGATTGGTTAGAAAACATCAATTTGACGGGCAATCAATGGCCAGATACGAAAAAAGCTATTTCGACAAAAATCACGACCATGTTATCTTTACAGATTCAGGTGAAGTTAAAGAGTTTTGTGATCCGAGAATTCAAATTATAAAGAAAACTATTGAAGAGGTTTTTGATATAGATATTCATAACCACTCATTATACTTCTACGGTACTAAGAAAAAACAAAATTAACAACAACAAATAAATACTTAACAATACACACTAAATGGCAGTAGATTTATTACTCGGTCTGCAATGGGGAGACGAGGGAAAAGGTAAAATTGTAGATGTACTTACAAAAAACTACGATATTATTGCACGTTTTCAAGGAGGGCCAAATGCCGGTCATACATTAATTTTTGATGGTAACAAACACGTATTACATACAATTCCTTCCGGAATATTCCACAAAACTGCTTTAAACGTAGTAGGAAACGGAGTTGTAATTGATCCTGTAATTTTCAAAAAAGAGCTTGAAAATTTAGATGCTTATCATATAGATTATACTTCTAAATTATTAATTTCTCGTAAAGCTCATTTAATTTTACCTACACACCGTTTATTAGATGCCGCTTCTGAAACTTCAAAAGGAAAAGCTAAAATAGGCTCTACTTTAAAAGGAATTGGTCCTACTTACATGGATAAAACCGGTAGAAACGGAATGAGAGTTGGCGATTTAGAACTTGATAATTGGAAAGAGAAATATGACATTTTGACTGAGAAACATTTAAAAATGTTAAATTTCTTTGAAGTAGATATCCAATTTAATTTAAAAGAATTAGAAGCTGAATTTATTACAGGTATTGAAAAATTAAAAACATTACAGTTTATTGATTCTGAAGAACTCTTAAACTCTGCAATAAAAGAAGGAAAAACCATTTTAGCTGAAGGAGCTCAAGGATCTTTATTAGACATCGATTTTGGTACTTACCCGTTTGTAACATCATCTAATACTACTGCTGCCGGAGCTTGTACCGGTTTAGGAATTGCTCCTAATAAAATAGGTGAAGTTTTTGGTATTTTTAAAGCTTATACTACTCGTGTAGGTTCTGGTCCTTTCCCTACCGAATTATTTGATGAAGATGGTGAAACGATGGCTAGAGTTGGCCATGAATTCGGAGCAACTACCGGACGTCCTCGTAGATGTGGGTGGTTAGATTTAGTTGCTTTAAAATACGCTGTTCAAGTAAACGGAGTAACGCAACTTATGATGATGAAAGGCGATGTTCTTTCTGGTTTTGACACTTTAAAAGTATGTACTGCTTACAAATATAAAGGTGAAGAAATTACACATTTGCCTTATAATATTGAACCTGAAAATGTAACACCTGTATTTACTGAATTTAAAGGTTGGGAGTCTGACTTAACTAAAATGACTAGTAATGATGAATTGCCAAAAAGTTTATTAGACTACATTGATTTCATAGAAAAAGAAACCGAGGTTCCTGTTAAAATAGTATCAGTAGGTCCTGATCGAAAACAAACCATCGTAAGATAATATAAGAGTTAAAAAGGAGTTCTGTACAGAACTCCTTTTTTAATACACAATTTATGATAGAAGAATATATAGAAAATAGTATAGCTCAATTTAAATCATACAAAAAAGTTGCCGATAAAACCCTGAGTCAACTACAGGAAAAAGATATTCATTGGAAGTATAATGAAGAAAGCAACAGTATTGCTTCTATAATTATTCATATGTCTGAAAATATGCAATCCAGATGGACAGATTTTTTTACCTCAGATGGGGAAAAAGAATGGAGAAATAGAGATAATGAATTTGAAGAACAATTAATCTCTAAAGAAGAATTAATAAATAGATGGGAAAAAGGTTGGAATTGCTTATTTGACGCTTTACTTAGTTTAAATTCTGAAAATTTTAATACACCTGTTATAATACGAAATAAAAAAGTAAAATTAATTGAGAGTATTACAAGGCAAATTGCGCATTACCCCTACCATATAGGCCAAATTGCATACATTGGTAAAATGATTTTAAACACACAATGGCAATCTGCATCAATACCAAAAGGAAAATCAAAAGAATTTATTCAAGCTCAATTTGAAGAAAATAGAAAGTAAAAAAATAAAGGTCTTTTTAAATTTAAAAAGACCTTTATTTTTATTTATCACCTACCGTATCTAAAATACTGGCAATAGTTGCTTTATTATCTACACCTAAACCTTCTTGTTGATGTATTAACTCTCCTTTTAAATTAAACACACTTATAATATTTGAATGAGAAAAATCTAACGGTGAAATTTGTTTATACTTCACTGCCAAAACATTGGCAAACTCCCTTACAGAATCTTCATTTCCCTGTAAAAAAGTCCATTGATCACCATCCATATAATTTTCTTTAGCAAACTCTTTTAATCGTTCTGGGGTATCATTCTTTGGGTCTATACTTACCAAAACATATTGAACCTCATCAGTATACTTTTCAGGTATTTTAGCAGCAATATTTCTCATATCTGCCACTAGCCTAGGGCAAGCAGCTTTACAAGACGTGTAAATCATTACCATAACCAATGTTTTCCCCTTTAAATCTTTTAAATGAATACTTTTATTTTCTTCCGTTTTCCATACAGATATTAGGTTAAAAATGGATGTTTCAGAAAAAGAAGTATCAGCTACTTGTAATACCTTCTCTTCTTTTAATGTTAAATCCATTTTACAAACCGGGCATGATCCTTTATGCATATACACTTTTTCGCCTTCACATTTCATAGGACATTCGTAAGCAACAACTTCTTCCAAAGCTGTTTTATTTTCCTTTTTACAGGCATTCATCAAAACCATTAAAAAAAGAATAACTAGTAGCTGTTTTATAAATTTTATCATATTAGTTTTTATCTTTTACACATCTAAACCCTAAATTTTTCATAGTATATCTCGCTTTCAAACTTCCTCGTGTAGCATAACGCATAAAAGCAGCATAATTCATTAAATCAGTAGCTCCAACCGCTGCACTTCCGCAAAATAAATTACTATCATTATCTACATCTTTTCTTGACTCTCCGGAAACCAAAACAGAATTAAAATCTGAAGTCCATTCCCATACCAATCCATGCAAATCATATACTCCCCAATAATTTTTAAATGTTGATCCCACCTTATTTTTAAACGTTTTAGGTTTTTCATACCACCCTAAAATAAAAGTATTGTACGTTTTAAACTTTCGGGCATCCGGTACTTTTTCATTAGCCATAGCAACATATTCCCATTCATCAACTGTTGGTAATCGCTTACCTTTCTTTTCACAATAACTTTTAGCAGCAAACCACGACACATTAGTTACCGGTGAAATAAGTTGTTGTTGTTCACCTAGCAACGTGTCATTTTTCCATGCAACTAAATAGTTTTTATCAGCAAACAATTTAATAATCTTAGATTTTCTCCACTGTTTGTTCTCTTTTACAAATGCTAAAAATTCTTTATTCGTTACCGGATATACATCTATAAAAAAATCGTTTACTAAAACTTTTACAGAATCTCTTCCGTATAAAGGAATATACTCTCCCCCTTTTATCATAGCCATTTTAGATTGGCAATTCACCTTGGAAATGCAGCAAATAAATAGACAAATTGCCAATCGTAAAACAATTTTCATGATATCCTTTTTTAATTAATTTTAGTGGCTACTTTTCACTTCCTTAACCGTATTTACAGCTACGTTTGTTTTATTATTACCCCATGAATTGTACACATAGGTTAACACATCTGCTACCTCTTCTTCGCTCAATGCCTGTTTAGTCATAACACTATTATATTGTTTACCGTTCACTGTAATTTCTCCTGTTTTTCCGTGTAAAACAATACTAATAGCCCTTTTAACATCAGCATTCAAATAATCAGATTTTGCCAAAGGAGGAAACGCATTAGGAATACCTTCACCATTAGCTTGATGACATGCAAAGCAGGTTTTCATATACACTTGTTTACCGTCAGCAATTTTTTGTTCTAATGATTTTGTTTGTTCAACTACCTCTACTTTTTTAGTGGTTTCCGGCATTTCCTGAATAGTACCACCTTCCGGATTATAAATACCTTCTTGTTTAACGCCTGAATACACACGTTTCTTTTCTTCTCCTTTTACTTTCAACATTCCTAAAGCACCTTTATTAAATGCCCTAAAAATAGCATGATCAACTAAAATAAAAGTTCCCGGAACATCAACCTTAAAATCTACAATAGCAGCACCACCTGCCGGAATAGAAGTTGTTTGCACGTTTTTATTAATGGTACTTCCACCCTCAATATGCACATTATCAAAAATCTCACCGATTACATGGAAAGATGAAGTTAAATTTGGTCCTCCGTTTCCAACAAATAATCGTACTGTTTCTCCAACATTAGCCGTAATAGCATTATCTCCAGTTAAAGCACCGACCTTTCCGTTAAACACTACGTAATCAGCATCTTCATCTACTGCTTTTTTCATATCAAAAGGTTGTAATCCAGGATCACCATTTTCACCCTTAGTATAAAAATCTCCCTGCATAATATAGTACTCTTTATCAACCTTAGGTAATCCTCCTTCAGGTTCTACCAAAATCAAACCGTACATTCCATTAGCAATATGCATACCTACAGGAGCCGTTGCACAGTGATAAACATATAATCCGGGATTTAATGTTTTAAAAGAAAATGTTTTTTCATGCCCTGGAGCTACAAAAGAAGAAGTTGCTCCACCACCCGGTCCGGTTACAGCATGTAAATCTATATTGTGAGGTAATTTATTGTCCGGATGATTAGACAGTGTAAACTCTACCTCATCCCCCACTCTGGTTCTTATAAAACTTCCCGGAACAGAGCCCCCAAAAGTCCAATATACATATTTAACACCATCGGTCATTTCTCCTTCTTTTTCTAAAATTTCCATATTCACCAGTAGCTTTTTTGCCCCTCTGTTCCCCACCGGTGCCGGCACATGCGGAGGAGCCGTTAATTCAGCCTTAATTGTTCCTTTAATAGCTATTTCAGTAGGATCAACAACTGCTAAATTGTTTTTATTTTTCTTTTCCTCTTTACAACTCACGAATAAAGCTGAAGAAAAAAGAATAACTAAACCTAATTTTATGTTTTTCATGGTATTTGTTTTTGTTATGTTTTCTTTAGTTTTAATAAAAGATGTTTTTATCCTTTATATAAACAAATGTATCTGAACTTTGGAAACTAAAACATGATATTTGTCATGCTAATAAAAAGAAACCCCAAAAGATTGTAACATCTTTTGAGGCTTTGAGATTTAATCATTAACCTTTAAATCTCTCATATGCTTCTTTTTCTAACTCCTCTCTAAAGTTAGGGTGTGCTATAGAAATTAATGCTTTGGCTCTTTGTTTTAAACTTTTGCCAAATAAATTAACCACTCCATACTCTGTAGCTACATAATGAACATGCGCTCTTGTAGTAGTTACACCTGCCCCCTCTTTTAAAAACGGAGTAATTTTAGATATTCCTTTATTAGTAACAGATGGCATTGCAAAAATTGCTTTACCGCCTTTTGATAAAGAGGCTCCTCTAATAAAATCCATCTGACCACCAACCCCTGAGTATTGATATTTACCAATGGTATCTGCACAAACTTGTCCGGTAATATCAATCTCTATAGCACTATTAATAGCAGTTACCTTAGGATTGAGTTTTATAATTGAAGTATCATTTGTATAACCCGCTTCTTTAAAATGTACTAACGGATTATCATCTATAAAATCGTATAACTTTTGTGAACCTACAGCAAAACAGGTTACTATTTTCCCGGTTTTAATTTCTTTCTCCTCACCGGTAATAATTCCTTTTTCTACTAATGGTAAAATACCATCAGAAAACATTTCAGTATGAATTCCTAAACGACTATGGCCATGTAAATTGTGTAAAACGGCATTGGGTATGTTACCAATTCCCATTTGCAAAGTAGCTCCGTCTTCAATTAATTCCGCTACATGAAACCCTATCTTTTTCTCTATTTCAGAAGGCTCTCCGGTAATCGATTCGTGAATAGGAATGTCAACCTCTACAGCCAAATCAATATTACTAATATGAATAATACCGTCACCATGGGTTCTTGGCACTTTAGGATTAATTTGAGCTACCACTATTTTGGCAGTTTGTATAGCCGGTAATGTAATATCTACCGAAGTTCCTAACGAACAATAACCATGTTTATCCGGAGTAGATACTTGAATAAAAGCCACATCTAAAGGATAAATTCCTCTTCTGAATAACCAATGAATTTCACTTAAAAAAATAGGAATATAATCTCCATTATTAGTATTCACTCCCTTTCTTACATTGTCTCCTACAAAGCAACTAACCAATTTAAAAGAATTAGAATACGGTTGCTCTAAATACTTTGCATTACCATGAGTATGAATTTGAATAATTTCTACATTTTTTAGTTCATTATAACGTTCACAAAGAGAATCAATTAATAAATTAGGAGTCATAGCAGCCCCTTGAAAAAATACCTTATTGTTAGATTTTACAATGGCAACTGCTTCTTGTGGTGATACTATTTTCATATGTTGTTTGCGTATTATCATTTTGCTTTTCTGATACAAAGGTGAGATTAAACATTGGAGATTTATATGACTTTAATCATACTATTTATAATTTTTATTCATCTATCAAATCCTACCCTTAAACTATATTTTAACAACAACAATCTAATAAAAAACAGTAGTAAAGCTACACTTGTAATTTTGCTTTAAAATATTAAAAGTCAATAATAAAAATTAAAGTTTCGCTACTACTAATTTCTTCAGATATCTGAAGAAATTAGTATATCATAGAAATAGTTTAATACAGAAAAATTAATTATTGAATAAAACCATTTAACGATATAAATTAACCGTTCATCTACATAATACTTACTACTGCCTGTTGACAATGTATTTGTCAGTTTAAAAAAATATATTTGTTTAACACTAAAAGCCTACTTATACAAAAGTTATGAATTTAAAAATTTTATTAGTTGAAGATGACGAAATTGAAAAATTAAAATTTGAAAGAGCTTTAAAAAAATTAGGGACCAATCATACCATAATTAAAGCGGGCAACGGAGAGGAAGCTTTATTAAAATGTAAAGAAGAACTTCCCAATTTAATTCTTTTAGATTTAAATATGCCCAAAATGAATGGCTTGGAATTTCTATCAATATTAAAGTCGGACGAAAATTTAAAATTTGTTCCAACCGTCGTATTTTCAACATCAAATAACCATCAAGATATGATTAATGCTTATAAAATAGGTATAGCAGGTTATGTTGTAAAACCATTACATTATTCTGATTATGTAACCCAAATTGAAAAAATTATAGGATATTGGTCTATAAATGAATTGGTGACTTTATAATTTTTTAGTATCTTCAACTCTAGTAATAGTACTTATTAATCCCCCAATAAAAAACTAGATGAAAGGAATTGTTTTTACCGAATTTTTAGAAATGGTTGAAAAAAAATTCGGGATTGAAACTGTTGATACTATAATAGTGGAGTCTAACTTAAAATCTGAAGGCGCTTATACTTCTGTAGGTACTTATGATTTTTGGGAAATGCAAAACCTATTAGCCAATCTTAGCAAACAAACTACCATAGATATAAATTCACTTATTCATTCTTACGGCTTGTATTTTTTTGACAGCTTAAAAAATGGATATCCTTATATATTTAATTACTATAAAACTGCTTTTGAGTTAATTGCTGGAATTGAAAAACACATTCATGTTCAGGTAAGAAAAATTTATCCTGATGCAGAACTCCCTTACTTCATTAATCATGAAGAAGACGATTCTAAACTTGTTATAGAATATCAATCAGAAAGAGCCATGTATGCATTCGCCCAAGGGTTAATGGAAAGAACTTTAGAACATTATAACGAAAAAGCTACCATTAAAAAAGAGTTTTTAAATGATAAAGGAACTAAAGTACTATTTACACTAGTTAAAAATGCATGAGGATAAAATAAAAATATTAGAACGTGCTTTAGAAAGAGAAAAAAAGGCCCGAAAACAAGCTGAAGAAATTCTTGAGCAAAAATCTCTTGAACTTTTTGAAACAAATCAAAAAATTGAAGAGTTATTAGACGATCAAACTGCTCAACTTAAACTTATTGTTGATAATTCATCTTTAGGAATTGTACTTTCACAAAATGGTAAGCTCATAAAAATAAACAAGGCAATTATTGATTTACTGGGTTATTCATATGATGAGCTCATCCAAATGAATATTAATAAAGACTTTACACATCCGGATGATATAGAAAAATCCAACAAGCAAATAGCATTATTAGAAAACAATAAAATTGATAAATTTTCAATTAAAAAAAGATATCGTAAAAAAGACGGTACCTACATATCATGCAACACCAATGTAAGCGCTATTAGAAATACAAAAGGAGAAGTTAAATACCAGGTAGCATTAATTGAGAATATTACAGAAATAGATAAAAAAACAAAAATGCTTGATGCACTCAACAAGCTTTCTGTTTCTATCTTAGGAAAAAGAGATTTGCATGAAATTGCTTGGGAAATAGCTAAAAGCACAGCTAATCATTTAAACTTAGAAGACTGCGTTGTATATACTCTTAATAACGAAACAGGTATGTTAACACAGATTGCTGCTTATATCAATAAAACAATTAATGGTAACACTATAACCAATCCGCAAAGTGTTCCTTTAGGTAAAGGAATTGTTGGTATAGTAGCTAAAACCGGTAAATATTTACTTATTAACGATACCTCAGAAAATAAAAATTATCATGTTGACGATTGTTTTCGTTTATCCGAACTAGCTGTACCTATTATTGCAAATGGAAATGTTATTGGAGTGATAGATTCTGAAAATAGCAGAAAAAATTACTTTAACACAGAACATGTTGAAGTGTTTACAAATATTGCCAACCTGGCATCAGCTCAATTCAATAGTGCTATAAGCCTGGAAAAAGAACGAAAAACCCAAAAAGAAAAAGATAATTTATTAGTTCAGTTAGAAAAAAATAATGAAGAACTAAAAAACTTTGCACATGTTGTTTCTCATGACTTAAAGTCACCATTAAGAAGCATGGCTACGTTAATCTCATGGATTAAAGAAGATAATAACGGAAAATTTGATAAGGAAACTTCTAACAACTGTAACATGCTTTTAGGTAAAATTGATAAAATGGACTCTCTAATCAATGGTATTTTAAAATATTCAAGTATTGATAAAATTGAAAAAAACAATCAAAAAGTCAATTTACAAGATGTGGTTTCTGAAATAATAGACACCATTTTTATTCCAAAGCATATTACTGTTACTATTAAAAATACACTTCCCGTAATTTATGGTGATAAATACAGGTATCAACAACTATTTCAAAACTTAATTAGTAATGCTATTAAGTATAATGATAAAGAAGAAGGTTTTATTATTATTGATGTAGTTGAACACGAACATTCATATCAGTTTTCTGTTCAAGATAATGGTATTGGAATAGATGAAAAATATCACTCAAAGATCTTTAAAGTATTTGAAACCTTGGGCAAACACGATGAAAATTCTACCGGAATTGGCTTATCAATTGTTAAAAAAATTATAGACTTATACGGCGGAAAAATTTGGGTTGACAGTGTACCGGATCAAGGAACTTCTTTCTTTTTTGAATTAAAGAAAAAGCCTCTTTAATCTTTCAATTAAAAAGGCCCATTTTCATAAATTGAAAATACAATACAATCTGCTAATAAAAACAATACGTTTTATTTATCTCTATAAAGTTAATAAATATCTGTTTCTAAAACAATTATCCTTCGATGTAAATATGCATTATAATAGATGAGTTGTTATATTTAAACGGTGAAATGACTAATTTACCTAGCTAAAAAAATATTAAAGTAAATAAAAAACCTCATTATTTAATAATAATGAGGGTCTTGTGAAGGATCAGAGGGGGATACAAACAAACTACAAACTGTATTTTATTCTTGTTTATAAGTTTACGAATTTCTAAAATCTCTTAACAACAATAAAAATAATCATTCAACCAAAAACTATGGTCTGTCAATCGATGAAACTATCTGTTTAATCGGTGAATTGTAAAAAAACACAGACAAATGGTTATATTATTATAATTAAAAACCTCATTATATGTATACATATAATGAGGTTTATTAAAATCACTAAAAAAAAATACAAACAAACTACTAACTAAACTTTATAATTTTTGTCCATTTTTTATATCTAATATTATATAAAATGGTTACTAATAAACTTTTACTCTTTAACAACATCTTATGAGATAAGGTAACTATTGCGCTTTTTCTAGAGCTAAAGGTCATTTCTAACTTTTTATTCAATTTTAAATTCTTTAATAAATCATTAAAACTTTCAAAATCTCCCGAAAAATCAGCATCAAAATACCCTACATATTTTATAGTTGAAATACTATAAAAATACCTTGCTCCTGCCCTAATAGCCATAGGTTTTCCTTGATTTTTCTTTTTATTTATAATTGAAATTCTTTCTTCATATTCTTCTTTAAATTGAATTAAAATGTTTAAAGTGTTATCTTTACTTCCATCGTTTACAAAACATAAATGAAAATCATCAAAATCGTTTAACCATTTTCTAAACACTTCAATATTTAACCTCTTTTCTTCATTATAACATGGAATAATGATACCTACCTTCATAAAATATGTTGTTTTACAAATTCAAAGGTAGTTGCATATAGCGGCATTTATATTGAAAATCGTTTAATCTATTTTTTTATAAGTTGAACGGTAAATATCTATAGATTAGTTTATTGATTATACTAGTTACCTTTATAATATAAATTAAACCTGCTGATAAATAAATGAAAAGAAGTTTAAATAAATACTTCATTTTAGCATTAGGGCTAGCTCTTCTATTTCATGGAAGTGCTTTGTTTTATACTATAGAACAAACTTATGATGCACTAATACATTTATTTTTTGCTGAACATTATGCTAGTAACTGGCAAGAACCCTGGTCTTATAAATGGTATACCGGTTTTACGGTTATGGGTTATCCTCCTCTAGTACATCAAGTATTAGCTATATTATCGTTTATTGGTGGTTTTAAATTTGCTTTATTTTCTTTTTCTTTTCTTATCATTATTTTATTTGTTTCAGGAGTTTACAGATCTAGTTTACTACTAACTCAGAATGAAAATTATGCAGGATTTGCTGCTATTTTTTCGGTATTCTCATCTGTTTTTATAGAAACATTTCACTTATTTGGTCAGTTACCAACCCTAACTGGGATCTCGCTTTTAATGCATTCTATGCCTGAAATTTATTTATGGATTAAAACCCAAAAAGTAAGGTATTTAATTTCGTCTTTACTTTTAATGGGACTTATGGTATGTTCACACCACGTAACTCCTATTTTTGGGATGGTATTTTTTATCTTTCCATTAATAGGCTTAGTTATTATGGATATTTCAAAAGAAATTACAGGAAGTTACTCTACCATAAGATTAGCCTTTTTTATAAAGCAATTAACCAAATCAATAAAACCCATTCTTATTTTTGGAATAGCCTCATTATTTTTAATGATTACTTGTATTTTACCATATTGGATAAACACTAAGAAAAATCCAATAACACAAGTTCCTATTCCTCATGGTTCCCGTGATAATTTTTTAGAAGTTTTATCTTCCGGGCTGGTTTTCTTTTTAATTCCTTATGGGGTAATAATAGTCTTGTTTCCTTATATTTTTTATCGTTTTTTCTCTAAACGTCTATTATTTTTTGGATTATCATTTTCAATGCTATTCTTACTTGGCACCGGAGGAACTACTCCACTCCCTAAAATGATTCTTGGAGAAAATGCCTTTTCAATTTTAACACTCGATCGTTTTACCTTTTGGGCATCAATAATGAGTTTACCTTTAGTAGGTGAATTTTTATATAGAATAGCCAAAAAGGACTATAAGGATTATTTAATACAAAAATTTGGAAGAATTTATTTTACTTCTATTATAATTTTATTGGGGAGCCTGATAACTTTTTTTTCCATTTTCACTATTAATTTAGGTAAATTAAGACCAAGTCAACCTCAAGCTATAAAAATGCTGCCTATCATTAATTTTTTAAATCAGGATATGCATTATAAATGGCGCTATTTAACTTTAGGTTTTGGAGATCAAATGGCTTGGCTATCTGCCCAAACCCAAGCACTTACGGTAGATGGTAATTATCATTCTGCCAGACGCTTGCCGGAGCTTACTACAAAAGCTGTTGAACGCTTAGAAAACTCTAAATTCAGAGGTATTGAAGGTATAGGGTCGCTTCAACAATTTTTAGCAAATTCAGAAAAATTTAATTTAAAATACATTTTTTCTAATGATAAATTTTATGACCCCATTCTTTTCTTTACCGGTTGGGAAAAACTATCTCTTTTAGAAAACGGAATTATGGTTTGGGAGAAAAAAAACATAAAACCTTTACCTGTAATTATTCCTCGAATTGATGTACCCTTATATCAAAAAATAATTTGGTCGTTTATTCCTGTAAGTTTAATATCTATAAGTATTATATGGTTTTTACTAACCTTAACTTTTTACAATCATCACTCAGCTTACAATATCAAACATAAGGCTACTTCTTTAAAATTTTCAAAAACTATGTGGGTATGGAATATTTTTTTAACAGGAGCTACCATGTACGGTTCTTATTTATTTTATATTAAAAACAATTCTCAAATTTCATCAGAAAATGTAGTGCAATCTTATTTTGATGCTCTTGATTTTAAAAAGTTTACAACAGCACATTCTTATTTAGATGCTAATGTTAAAAAATCACTAGATCAGTTCATGTTAGAAATTTCAGTTTCTGATGGTTTATTAAGTTCTTATGCAAAATTGGAAGATATTACGACCAAAATAGTACAGAAAAACGGCGATACTACTTTTGTTGAAACACAAACAAAATGGATTACGCCTCTAGAAACTATCTATAAAAAACAGATAATTAAAACATTACAACGAAATAGTAAATGGTATATAATTCCCGAAAAAAATGACGAATATATACCTGCCAATTTATTTTTTAATGTAAATGAAACTACATTTTATAATCAGGGTAGACGTAAAATTACAACACAACAAACTTATCATGAAGATATTTTACCACAACCTGTAGCGTATGTGCAACAGGCTAAATTAATTTTTAATAAAAACGAAAATCAATATCATGTAATTGGAGAAATTCAAAATGTAGATTATTTTCCTTCAGCTATAAATCTAAAAGCCGTTTTATACGATGAAAATAATGTAGAATTAGCTTCGTACAGCTCTAAGTTTCAAAACAAACATTATTTGAATCCGTTTGAAAAAACAGTTTTTAAAATTGATTTTGAAGAAGTAGCTTGGATACATTCAAATAAAAAAGAGAAGAGTTTTAACCCTAATGAATTTCATCAAAAAACATTTTCACATAAACCTGTAAAGTTCATTTTACATGTAAGCACCAGTGTAGCCACAAAAAATTTATATCAATCAGTTCAAATTAATGAGTTAACTTTTGATAACAACTATATTAATGGATTGCTTTTTAACGCAGGTGCTAAAGAAGTTACTATACCCCAGTTATTAATTTCATATTATAAAGAAAATGAGTTATTATGGATTGATCATCAATTCATTAAAGAAAGTGTAAGACCACATAGAAAAAGAACTTTTAATTACAAAACCTTAAATACATCTGTCATTGAAATTATAACCAATACCACAAACAATTGCTTTGTAAATGGTTTACAAAATACTGTTGGCGCTGCTGACAGACTAGAAAGATTTAACAACTTAGAAGATAAAAACATTATGGTAGTTCAAAATAATAACCAAATGAAACTTCAAATTGCTAACTTTATTGGTAACTGATCACAACTATGAAATTTATTTTTAGCATACTTTTACTATTTTTTATTTCTTGTAATCATAGAGATACAGATGAACTATCAAATTTTTCATCTGAAATAGTATTTAATTGGATTCAAAAGCCTACTGCTTCGTATGCTAATGAAAATATGAACTTTATTTTAACCGGAAACCTTAATACAAAAAACACGTATCTTTTTATTACTAACGATTACGGAAATACTATTATAGAACCTACTCTACAAGGTAATAAACTAACTTTTGCCATTCCTAGTTTTTTTACAAAAATATCCGGAGAGTTCCTTTTTTCTCTAACTACAAACGGACAAATTATAGATAAAGGAACAGTTACAATAAAACCTATACCTTATGCTCAGCTTTTAGAAACTTATTGTGGACCGTCTTATTTAGTGGCTTCAGATAAAGATTACTCTATGCTAGTAGTTATTCCTAATGATTTATATGATAATCCAAATGCGTCCGGTTATTTTACTTCTGAAATGTATAATGAAAAAAAGATTGATAAATATGTTGATAATCATGAACTTTTAGGTTATAGTAATATTAATAGCAAAGAAAAAAAAGGGAAAATATTTGTCAAAGCTTATACAGACAGTATCAAATCAAAAACACTTGAATTGTCTATTTTAGCTAATAATCCTGTAAACTTTACAATTACATATCATAGAAATACTTCTTTTGCTGATGGTAAAGAACTAACCACTTTAAAAACCTCAGTTATTAAAGATATATATGGAAATAGTATTGAAAACGGAACTTTAGTTAGCTTTTATATGACTACTAATGACTCTATATATATGAAAGCTTACGGATCAACTATTAACGGAATTGCTACAGCTAAATTTGTTCATCCAACAGAAGAAAAAAAATACACCGTAAAAGCTTATGTAGAAAATTTTTCTTCAAGTAACAGCCTAATAATTAACTATATTAAAGCCAATTATTAAACTATGAAAAGATTACACTGGAACCAACGAAAAACAAAACAAATACTTGTTATTATCGTTTTTTTACTAACTAATTTTGCTGTGATAAGCTTATTATCAACTATCTATTACGAATTTAATTCCGGAGCTGATAGAAGTAATCTTTTACACATTGATTTAAAGTTTAACAATTATTATTTACCTAAAATTAATATCTATACTGAAAATACTGAAGGAAGAAAACTAAATGAAGAAATAATAAAAAACATTAGAGAAGATTATATTAAATCTTGGTACGTAAGAAAATATGCTTTACAAAATAACGATGCAAAAGCTATTGAAGATTTTTATACCGATTCTGCTCAAGTAAAAATTAAAAGAATAATTAATAACAACGCTAAAAGTAAAATTACAATTCACTCGACCTCTCTTAATCATAATCTTAATATTCGTTTTTTTTCAGAAGATGGTCAAGTTGCTTATGTTAATGATAGTAAGGTTCATGAACAAACATTTTTCTACCAACAAAATCAATTAATACATCAAGAAAAAACAATTAAAAACTATAAAGCTATACTGTTGCTTGAAGATGGCTTTTGGAGAGTGAGACATTTAGTAAGTGATACTGTATATAAGCCTGAAAAGGACACCGTTAAAACTAAGGATTATCCTTTTAATATAAAAGGCATCAACTATTATCCGCAAAAAAAGCCTTGGTTTAAATTTTGGAATGCTTACGATAGTTTAGTTGTAAATAAAGATTTCAGTTTAATAAAAAAGTTAGGATTAAATGCTATCAGAATTTTTATTCCTTATGAAGTATTCGGAAAAGAAAAAGTATTAACAACTCATTTAAACCATTTAAAAACTACACTTGATATTGCTCAAAAAAACAATATAAAAATAATCGTTACTTTTTTTGACTTTTACAGCAATTATGAGGTTTTAGACTATACTCTTTGTGATAGACATTTAGAAACCATTATAACACATATTAAAAATCATCCGGCCTTAATTCAATATGACGTTAAAAATGAACCTGATTTAGACTTCAAAATACACAACAAGCAAAAAGTAATTAATTGGTTAGATTTTGTTATTCAACAGGTAAAAAATTATGATAAAAATACCCCTGTTACCATTGGATGGTACGCTCCTGAATCTACTTCTATACTAGAAAAAAAAGTTGATTTTATTTCTTTTCACTATTATAAATCTCCCGAAAAATTTAAAGATGCTTATTTAATGGTAAAAGAAAAAACTAACAAGCCAATTGTTATTCAGGAATTTGGTAGACATTCATATAATAGTATATGGAACCTATATAGCCATAGTGAAAAAAAACAGGCTGCCTATCATAAAGAAATGCAAACAAACTTCAAAAGTTTAGGTGTTAAGCATTTTGTTAGTTGGACACTCTATGACTTCCCTGAAATAGATGCTTCTATATTTGGTAGGGCTCCATATAAAACGGGACCTCAAAAACACTACGGTTTTATTGATGTAAACGGACAACTAAAGCCTTCTTCAAAATATATAATCCCATATGCAAACTAGGGTTTTTAGGTATATCAACTCAGGGATAACACTTAACATCTTTCAGGGTTACTACTTATCGGATTTTTAAATTTATTTTACAAAATTTGCCCAGTTTAAAGTCGGGGGGGCTTTAGACAATATGTTTTTTATAGTTACCCATTCTCACCAGAATGGGTTTCTTTTTGCTTCTTATCTATACTTAGTGTGTTTTAATCGAAATACCTAATCGTAACATGTTATGCTTCATAATTTTACAGTACAACTAAAACATAATAATATGAAATTAGGTATCGTATCATCGTTTCCACCAAGTAAAATAACCCTAAATGAATATGCTTATCATTTAGTTAAAGGGTTTGTTTCACTTGATAAAGTTGAAGAAGTAATATTGTTTTGTGATAAAACTCATGAAGATAAAGTACTTGACTTTCCTTTTTCTGAAAAAGTAACAATTGTTGAATGTTGGGAGTTTAATAATCATAAAACATTATTCTCAGTAGTAAAAGAAGTAAAAAAGCACAAACCGAATCAAGTTTTGTTTAACCTTCAATTCATGAAATTTGGCGATAAAAAAACAGTAGCAGCCCTAGGACTATTATTACCAAAAGCCATCCGTCTTAGTGGAATTCCTACCACTGTTTTAATTCATAATATTTTAGAAGCTGTAGATTTAGAAAGTGCTGGTTTTACTAAAAACCCGATTCTAAAAACGGCTTATAATGCTATTGGGTTTTGTTTAACCAAGTTTATTTTAAGTGCCAATACAGTAGCTGTAACCATTGCGAGATATAAGCGCATTCTAGAAAAAAAGTACAAAGCCAAAAACATTACAGTGATTCCTCACGGTACATTTGAAATTGCCAAAAAACCTGAATATACATCTTCTTACACTATCAAAAGAGTAATGACATTTGGTAAGTTTGGCACCTATAAAAAAGTTGAAATCTTAATTGAAGCTGTTGAAAAAATAAGACAGCGTACCAATGAATCTATAGAAATTGTTATTGCAGGCACAGACAACCCAAATACTTTAGGGTATCTTAAAAGTGTTGAAGAAAAATACAAACACATTCCTAATATACATTTTACCGGGTATGTTCCTGAAGAAGATGTTGAACAAATTTTTAATGAAAGTACTGTTGTTGTTTTTCCTTACACTTCTACTACCGGAAGCTCGGGCGTTTTACACCAAGCTGGTAGCTATGGAAAAGCAGTTGTACTACCTAATATTGGTGATTTAAAAGAATTAATTCAAGATGAAGGATATGCCGGAGAATTTTTTAATCCGGAAAGCGTTGAAAGTTTAGCAGATGCTATACAAACTATTTTACAAAATGATAATTACAGGTTAAGTTTAGAAAAAAACAACTACAAGGCTGCTACAGCTTATCCTATGAAAAAAATATGTGAGATGTATTTACATGCATTTAAAACTCAAGAAAAAGTTAATTTAAACCAAGCTTTGGCTTAACTTCACAAGAAGCATTTATTTTTTTAAGACATTCTTATAATAAGAATGTCTTTTTTCTATTCCAATAAGAACATATAAAAAGCTTTTTCAAGAAAACAAGTAACTAAATCACTCTGTACTTTATAACTTAAGGATTTTTTAATACTTTAGGAATTAAAGCTTCTTTGCTTGTTCTAATATAAAATTATCTGAGTATATTCTTACCATCATAACCTTATATACTCATTAACCTTTTTGTATCCGATTTTCCAAACTAATGATATTAATTTTTCATATAACTAAAAAATCCTGCAATTAAATTACAGAATTTTAAACCTAAAGTAAAGATCCATAAAATCGATTAAGATCTGCTATATTTTATAAATAGAGATCTTATCAAATAAAAAATAAGGGGAAAACTTCAAAAAGAAAAAGGAAAAAGAGAAAGGTTTAGCTCCTATTTCTACATAGGATTACTTTAGTTTACTTTCTGTGTATAATTTATAAAATAATGTACTGACTAACAAAAGAAACATCAATATTATTTGAATATGAACAACTTGGTTTAATGAAGTATGAAAATTAAATAATAAAACCACCTGTAAAACCCCAAAAACCATAGCTATAATAACAGGTGTATATTTTGAAAGAGATAAAAAATAGTATACAAATACATTAGCTAAAGCAAACAAAGAAGTAGCCAAAGCGTACTTATACAATAAATAACCTAAACTGATATACTGTTCTCCAAAAAGAAGAGTTATAATTGTTTTTGGAAACACATAACAAAAAACAACTAATGTAATGGTCAGAATTAGTATAACTTTTAAATAATTATTTAATATTTTTTGTGGATTTTCACCATCCTTCTTTGCTTGTATTACTTTAGGTAATAACACCATAACAAGCATCCAAATTATAAAATAAACTACTCTTCCTATTAACGCTAAAGAAGCATATAAACCTGCTTCTTTAGAATTAAAAAAATGTTTAACTATTAAGATATCTGAGTTATTTATAATTATTTGTGTTCCCTCATATAAAGCTGTTATCAATAAAAAACTATAAATACTTTTAATTTCTATTTTATTCAAAATCGATTTTTCTCTAATACTGGAAAAACTAAATTGATTAGGAAAAACTCCCATAACAAATGATATAAGAATACTTATCGCAACAGCAATTGTTGGCTCTGCTAAATGAAAACCAATTAGAAAGAAGGTTACAAACAACCTTCCAAACATTTCTAATAAGTACGATTGAGATAAAGCAAAAAATTCTTGCTTTCCTTGATGTAATCCTCGTGAAATACTCATTATAAAATATATAGGAACACCTATTCCTAAAAAATAAAAAACATATTTATTAGGAAGCTGAAATATATTTCTTAAGGTTTCTGCAGATAAAATGCAAAGTACCCCCACAATAGCACTTACGTACAAAGTATATTTATATACTACCTTTTTAAAGTTCTTTATTTTTTCTTCCGGTAATTCAATAACAAACTTGGCACTCAATAATTGAATTGTCATTGCTAAAAACGACAGTATTAATAATAAGGTTATTAATACGGCAACATCTGCAAAAATTTCAGGTCCCAACCATCTTCCTAAAACTAAATTATATACATAATTACCTGCGTTAACAATCATAACACTGATCATAAACCATTGAGCAGATGATAATTTAATTCTATTATTAAGTGTTGTTACCTGCATAACTTTCAAATTTATGATTTAATAATACCTTTTAATTTAGGTTCATTTAATATCCATGCAATTTTTTCATTTACTTTTCTAAAAATCTTAACTCTTTTATTATGAGTAGCTGCTGTTTTATACAATTCCTTCAATGCTTCAATTCCTGAAGTATCAATAGTTTTAAGATTTTTTAGGCTTAACACTATTTTTGAGTCATATTTTAAAAGGGTGTTAAAGTATGATAATAAGCTTTTAGAGTTTTCAAGTTCTAAACTTCCTTTTAACTCATATTTTCCTTTGGTATAATTTATTTGTAGCATTTTTTAAGTTTTTAAAATTAATCCTACGTCAAAATTCTTGAATTTACCCTCATTTTTCTATTTGTTTCGACAAAATGCAGATTATCAAAGATTAATGAAGCATGATTATCTCTTAACTTGCTTATAAATCAGAAACCAAAAAATTATGAAAAACAGTGTACAGTTATTATTCTTATATGGTATTTTATTACTTTCTTCAACTATTGTTTCTCAATCAGGCATGAACTCTGGCTTTAGTTTATTAGAACAAGGAGAATTTGCCAAAGCCAAATTATTTTTTGAAGCCTATTTAAAAGATTATCCTGAGAACAAAACTGCTAAATTATGTTATGGAAGAGCCGTTGGTTTAAGTGGAAACCCGAAGCAAGCAAAAGTAATTTTCGATGAACTGTTAAACTCAGAGCCTCACAATTTAGAATTCAGAATTAATGCTGCAGAATGTTTACTTTGGGATAAACAATTTGAAGTTGCTTTAATTGAATATAAAGAACTTGAAAAAAATTATGACCCAAATCCTATTATTGAACTTGGTCTTGCCAACACATATAGTAATCTTAAAAAATTTGAAACTGCCATACATCATTATAACAAAGGTATTTTACTAAACCCTAAAATACTGGGTATATATATTGGACTTGCTTATACTTATCAGGCAAATAATCAAGATCAATTAGCTTTAGAAACTATAGATAAAGCTTTATTGTTAGACGTAAAAAACCAACAACTTATTAATTTAAAAAAATCAATTACCCAAAAATATACAATGCAGATAGTTCAGAAAAACAGCATTACATCTGATAGTGGCCATAACCAATCAATAAACTCTAATACAGATTTTACGTATCCTCTTTCTACCAAAACTTCTGTTGGTGCTTTTTATCATTTCAGAGAAGCATCAAATACAATTACTCGTGAATCTTCTCAGCAAGGTAGCTTTGGTGTAAAAGCTTCTTACCAACTTACTAATAAAATAAAACTAACAGGGAATATTGGCAATACTTCTATTTCTGGAAATAACAGTTATCGAGATTTTATTTACACCATTGGCGCGCATATAAAACTTAGTTATAATCAAGATTTAAATATCTATAATCAAAAAGAATATCATAATTTCAACGTACAATTAGTTAATAGTAAAATAAGTCAAAATCACTTTTATGCTAATTATCATATCATCTCAAAAGTAAATATTGGGCTTTTTACACAGTACTATCATACCATTCAATCAGATAATAACAATAGAAATTTGCTATTTTCCTCATTATATTATCTATTAAAAAAGGAAACTCCCTTAAAAGTAGGACTAAATACAGTTATAATGGGCTTTGATAAAGAAAGAGCTGAAGTATACTTCAGCCCGAAAAAATATTTTGTTTTTGAAGGATTTATTGATGTTAACTTTACCAAACCATCTCAAAAACTAATAGCAAATGGAAATGCTGCTTATGGTTATCAAATAATTAATAATGACAGTAAACAACAAAGTTTTAGAATAAAAGCTAACTTAGGTTACAAATTTAGCAATACTGTTATTGTTACTGGCTTTGCTGAATACAGCAACCAAGCAATAGGGAATGCTTCAGGCTTTGAATTTAATGAGATAGGAATTGTATTAAAATGTCATTTCTAATTCAATAAATTAAGCCTCTTCATTAACTCTGGTCTGTTTGATCTACTTACAGGGATTACTTCCTTTTTTATAAGTACGCTATTATCTTCTATATCAATTATTTGTTTAAGATTAATAATATATGATCGATGTATTTTCAAAAAAAGATCGTCCGGAAGCTTATCCTCTATCTTTTTCATCGTAGTATGAACGATATGATTTTTTGTTTCCGTTTTAATATTAATATAATCACCCTTAGCCTCAATTAAATATATATCAGGAATTAATATCTTAACCAATCTCCTGTCTATATTAACATATAGCTCATTTTTCTCTTCTCCGTTTTTTATCTCTTCCTTCGGAACACTCTTTTCTTCTTTTTTTACATCAAGCTTAGTTACAGCTTTTATAAATCTAGGTAATTTAATTGGCTTTACCAGATAATCAATAATACATTTATACTCAAAAGCATTAAGAGCAAAATTTTCATCTGATGTGGTTAATATAATATTTGGAGGATTGTTTAAACTGTCTATAAAATCAAATCCGCTTAATTCAGGCATATGAATATCTAAAAATACTAAATCAACTTTATTAGTATTAATAAAATCGATAGCATCAAGCGCATTATCAAAAGTTGACAGAATATTGATGTAATCTACTTTAGAGCAATATTTCTCAATAATTACTCTAGCTAGTTCATCATCATCTATTATTATTGAATTTATCATTTATAGTTTTTTAAGGAATTGTTCTATTTGGTTAAGAATAATGATAAACTCATCATATAATTCCTTGGAATTATTGAACAACTGACTTTCAAATTTAGAAGCCAACAAATAACCGTCTCCTAAATTTAAAAGATTTATCTTATGCTTTAGTTTGTGAACAATTTCTGCACTTTCTCTATAACTCTTTCTTTCTATTGAATCTAAAAATGCTTTTTTTTCTAGAGGGAACTCTTTTATAAGAATAGCTAGCATTTGCATTTTAAATTCCTCATCATTATCACATATTTCATCAAACTTAGATAAATCTGGCAATTTTTTCATTATCATTATTAATATGAACATAAATATAGTTTAAAAAAAATGATATTCAAAACAATACCACTTCTTAACTCTAAGAAAATTTACATAATACAAATAAGATTCCATATAAGAACTCCTAAGATTATAACTATACAGCACAAACTCAATCTATTCAGGTTGAGTTTTTTTATGGTGCTATCGTTCAAACAGTCTTTCTAAGCCAAGTAGACTTTACAATAAAGGATTGGGTATATAAGGATAAAAAAGGCTTTATACAGGCTTTTTTTTAGTTGTAATAGTAGAGATCATATAAAACAAAAAACCTCATTACATCAAGTAATGAGGTTTATAAAGAAAGGCAACGACCTACTCTCCCACCTG
>NZ_JBOCUK010000030.1:0-45603 GCF_050606265.1 Tenacibaculum sp. TC6
TTTTTGAGTACGTTTTACATGTTTGTTTTTCATGACACTTAATTTTTAGTGTAACGCTATTTCAGGACGGGACATATCCGTAATAAAAAATCCCAAGTTTTCGCTTGGGATTTTTTTTATTCGTTGTTTTGACTTTCATCAATAATAGCTCGTAACCATTCATTAGGAATCATATCAATGGTTAAATTAACTCTTTCTTCTTCTCCGTAATTTGTAATCCTATGCGGATCGTTAAGTTTTAAATACCAGCACTCACCGGGATTCATAGGTACTGGTGTATTATTCAGGTAAAATGTAACTTTATCATTAGTAATCATAGGAATGGTAAGTCTTACTACAGATTTATGAACTTCTAAGGCAAGGGTAGGGTCTGTATGTTCTTTAACTACCTGTCCAGGAGCCAATCGAAGTAACCTTACCAAAGTTACTTTAGTATTACTTCTAAAAAAATCAATTACACTTAATAAGTAAGGTGAGCTTTTTAAAGAGTTAGTATCTAACCAATCCGTCCATGAACCATCAGCATAATCTTCTGCAGGTGGAGGAAATGGAAGGCTGGGGTCTATCATATGTGCTGGGCCTCTTAAAGGAATAGCATCATAATATTCATAATGAGAAAGATGTTTTTGTTTTAAAAAGTTAAACTCTTCAATCATTTTAGCAGTGTCAAAATGAAAAGGTAGTTGTATTCTATCCTTATACACTTTTTCAGTAAGATTAGATATGTCAGACATGGCTTTATACGTTTGTAGTTTGGTTGAAATTTTAAGCAGCGTTTTAAAAAAATATACGCTGAAAAGCTAAGTTAATAGAAAATCGTTGGAAAGACAATATCTTACAGTTGAAAAAGCTCTTTTCTATGCTAAAGAAAAGAGCTCTTGTTTTAGGCTAATTTGTATAATATAGGTTGGGCGCCGACTTGATTTGCATAAAAATTATCTAATACATATTTTTTAAATGTTCTTTTAAAAAGTAAATCAGGAATAATGTCCCATAAAGTGTTCCATCTGCAATGGTTTATTATGGTATAAGCGGAGTCTTCTTTGTGAATAGGAAGTAATAAGGTAGAATTATCTAAATCGGTTTCTTTTTCAAACCATCCGGCTGTATATTCCCATACTGATAAATTTTGTTCAATACTTTTCCCATAAAAATAATTGAAAAGAAAAACACCTTGTCGGGCATGATTAACAGCTCCAATTCTTCGTACGTTTGATGCTGTAATGCAATGTATAAAAGAGGCTGTTTCTTTAATTTTAATCATTAAATCAGTAAATGTACTATTGGTTTGTAATTGATGTAAAACTGTAGAACTATTTACTTCAATTAAAATAACAACATCAAATTTAGCTAAGTGAGTTTTACTACTATTTTCAAGTATATATTGTCCTTGACCAGGAGGAATAACAGTAGCTTTAAAAACGGAGCAATTTACAACTCCTTCTATTTTTTCGAGCTTTTTGGTTTGTTGTTTACAAAATTTTATCAGGGTCTTTTTTTTAGATGATTGTTTAATAAAAAAAGGAATTGTGTTTTGATCAACTTCAGCAGCAATATGTATAAAGTAGTTTTTTGAAGTTGGAATTAAAGTAACTTTAGGATAGTTTAAATAACTATTTACAATGGTTAGTTCTTTTTGATGTTTCATGGTTAAAAAAATAAGTAGTACAAATTTCTATACTAGCCGGTACTTATTTTTTTACAAATGATAAAAAACGATTACTTGGCTCTGATTCTACTTAAAGAAACTTGTGTAATGCCTAGATAACTTGATAAATCGCCTAAACTTATACGTTGGACTAATTGAGGAAATTTTTTAGTGAAATTCTCATACCTCTTACTGGCATCTTCTTCCAGCATTTCACTAATTCTTTCCATCATGTTTAAATTGGCTAATGTCATAAACTTTCGATAGAATGTTTCCAGTGAGTGATGTTTTAAGCAAAGCGTTTCAAAACTGTTACTACTTACACGAAGTAAAGAGGTGTTTTCTAAAGCAATAAACTTATACTTAGATGTTTTTTTTGAGGCAAGGCTTTCTAAATTAGTAAATAAAATATGTTCAGGAAAAAAGCGCATGATAAACTCTTTTTCTTCTGAAGTAAAACACATTTTGACTAATCCTTTTGTGATGAAATAAAAATAATTACAATGGCTGTTTTCTCTTAAAATAAGTTCACCTTTTTTAAACTCTTTTATTTCGTAATTACAATTTTTTAAAGCCTCGATAGAAGAGTTGTCTAGTACAGAAAATTGGCTACAAAAATTAATTAAAGATTCCATACCTATCTATCCAGAAAATCTTGATAAGCTTCTTGAGAAATAGCTTTGCCTAATGAATCTAAAGGTTGAAAGTTTCCTTTTTCAATTACAGGTTTGTTACTTACATAATCGTAAATAAAAGAACCATTTTTAGAAAGTGTACCAAAACCTTTATTAAATATGTAATGAACATATTGTTGGTCTGAGTTGTTAAAAATGTGCTTTCCAAAGGTGAATTTAGCCGAGTTTCCTTTCAATAAGTGCATTAATGTATATGAAAAGTCAATTTGCGAACTGTAATTATCAACGGTAATTCCGGTTTGTTTAAGCGCACCACCTGCCCACACCATAGGTATTTGAAATTTCTTAGCCCCGTTAAAATAACCTTCATGTTTAGGTAACGGATGTCCATGATCAGCCATAATAACAATTAATGTATTCTTCCACCAAGGTTGTTTTTTGGCATCTTCAATAAATTTACCAATAGCTTTATCTGTATAAGCTTGAGCACTTTTATAAAGGTTTTCTTCTGAGTTTTTACCAAATTTATAAGAGCCCGGAAATTCATAAGGTTCATGACTGGTTAATGTGAGTCCTACTTTGAAAAACGGTTCTTTAAGGCTCGGAGCTGATAAATCTTTCATAAAATGCTCTAAAAGAATATGATCATGCGCTCCCCATTTTGAATTCCAATCATCCTTGTCAAAAATACTACCGTCAACTATATAATCTATTTCACCGCTTCTTAAATAGGCATTCATATTCCCAAAATTAGTGTCGCCTCCGTAATAAAAAGAGGTGTTGTACCCTAAATTTTTCACTTCCTTTGTTAGCATAGGTAAAGAACCTGCTTTATTAGGTGTTTTAATAATGCTGTGAGTAGGTTGTGGGTAGTAGCCACTTAAAATAGCAATTAAACCTTTGTCGGTTCTGTCTCCATTACCATAAAAATTAGTAAACAAGATTCCTTCTTTGGCAAGAGCATTTAAATTATCAGTAACGCCCGGTTCACCACCTAATACACCTACTGCTTTTGCCGATAAACTTTCCCAAATAATAAGAATAATATTTGGTTTTTCGGTAGTTAAAATAGAATCGTTACCGGTTAAAAGCTGATTGCGTGTTTTATTGATAATTTTTTTAGCAATTTCTGTGTCAAAACTTTTATACGGATTTGAATTTTCAGTTTTATGGGTTAACGCATTGGCAAAATTCCATATAAAATTAACAGCCGCATGATTGGCAAACATACGATTAGAAAAATATACATTACTTTGGTTAATAGGAATGGTTTGTATACCACCGCGTATAGGAAGTACTAAAGAGCCAAAAAGAAGTAGAAAAACAGGAACTTCCCAAAATGCTCCTTTGTGTAAATTGTTGAGAGCTTTGGTGAGATGTTTGTTAAAAAAATAAATAGTAAGTCCTGAAATGGCCAGCCAAACTAAAATACCGCCTATAAGTAGATTTAAAGATATAGAGGCAAGCATTATTTTTGGAGTGTTTATATAATTGAGCAAAGTAGAGTCTATTCGAACTCCCCAAGACTTATATAAAATAACATCAACAAGCATAAATAAATTAATAACAGCCAATACTATAAAAGTGTAACTTTTAAGAATAAAGCCAATACTTTTCTTAGGTATATATACAGATACGGCTAATAAAAGGAAGGGAATGAGAGCTAAATAACCGGTAAAGGAAATATCTAGTTTAAGTCCGTACCAAAAGGTTTTGAGAACCGTTAAAAAACCTAACTCTATGGTTTTGGTATAATAAAAGGCTAAGAATATACATCGTGCAAAAGCAAAATAAAGTAGCCACAGTATAAAGTAGCGTATGCCTAGCAGTAATCTGTTTTTAAAAAATAGCATAAGGTTTATTCGGTAACTTTTAATCGGGCTTTAGCGGTAATTGAAACATCAGAGTACTCTTTGTTTAAATATTTTAAATAACCGGTAATAGCAATCATTGCGGCATTGTCAGTAGTATATTCAAACTTTGGAATGTACGTAGTCCATCCCCAATGTTTTTCAGCTTGTTGTAAGCGTTTTCTAATTTCAGAATTTGCAGAAACCCCACCGGCAATGGCAATATGTTTAATTTGAGTATGCTTAACGGCATTTTTAATTTTGTCCATCAAAATTTCAATAATAGTATGTTGGATTGATGCACAAATATCATATAGATTTTCCTTAATAAAATCGGGATTCTCTTTTACGTTTTTCTGAATAAAATATAAAATACCGGTTTTTAAACCACTAAAACTAAATTCTAAATCACCAACTTTAGGTTTACTAAACTGAAAAGCTTTAGGATTTCCTTGTTGAGCATATTTATCAACTAAAGGACCACCCGGATAGGGAAGACCTAATATTTTTGCCGATTTGTCAAAAGCTTCCCCAACAGCATCATCAATAGTTTCGCCTAAAATCTCCATATCAAAATGATTAGAAATTTTTACGATTTGAGTATGTCCGCCGCTAATAGTTAAACAGATAAAAGGAAAAGGAGGTATTTTACTGTTTTCTTCTTCTATAAAATGAGCTAAAATATGAGCTTGCATATGGTTTACATCAATTAGCGGAATATTTAACCCTAATGCCAGTGATTTGGCAAAAGAAGTTCCTACCAGTAAAGACCCCATTAATCCGGGTCCTTTGGTAAATGCAATTGCACTTAAATCTTCCTTAGTAATACCGGCTCTTTCAATAGCCTGTTGTACAACAGGAACAATATTTTGCTGATGCGCTCTTGAAGCTAATTCAGGAACCACTCCACCATATTTAGCATGTACTTCTTGGTTAGCAACTATGTTACTTAACACTTTACCATTGCAAATAACTGCAGCACTTGTATCATCGCAAGAGCTCTCAATACCTAGGATGTAAATGTTTTGTGTACTCAAATTACAAGAATTAAACTGCAAAAATATTCATAATGCGTTAGAAATTCGTTAAATTCTAATTTTCTTTACAATAAAGGCAAGATTTTTGGGGTTTGGTATGTACTTTTGTTAATTAGTATCAATTTAAGGTTTTCGTTATAAAAAGAGCTAAAAAAATAGTGTTTAAAACAATAAAGTACGCAGTACTTTTTTTGTTATTACTAATTATTTTGTTGTCATTACCGGTGGTACAAAGTAAGTTAGGAAGCTATGCTACTAAATACATTAACGATAATTTTGGAACGAATATAGTCGTAAAAAAAATTGATTTGTCGTGGTTAGGAAGTGTGCAGTTGAAAGGCATAGAAATTAGAGACCACCATAAAGACACCCTTATTTTTGTAGATAATTTAAAAACGTCTATACAAAATGCAAAAAAGGTGGTTGACAATAAAGTTGATTTAGGAGAAGCATCACTATCTGGAATTCATTTTTATTTACGCACGTACAAAGGCGAAAAAAATGATAACCTCTCTATTTTTATTGAAAGCTTTGAAGATGGTAAACCCAGAGATAGTTTGTCGAAACCTTTTATTTTGCGCAGTGAGCGTATTGGGTTAGATGGGTTAACTTTTAAATTGTTTGATGAAAACAAAAAAAATCCTTTAGAATTTTCTGCACATAATGCAGGAGCCCAGCTTCATAATTTCTCTATCGTAGGTCCTGACGTATCTATGAATATCAAAGAAATGTATTTTACAGAAAACCGAGGGATAAATGTAACCGATTTATCAACTCAGTTTACTTATACTAAGACTTCTATGCTGTTTGAAAATACTATTTTACAAACAGACAATAATACGAGGTTAGATACCGATGTTAAGCTAACCTATAATCGAAAAGATTTTGCTGATTTTAATGATAAAGTTCATATTAATGCCAAGTTTAAAAAGAGTGATTTAGCAGTTAAAGATTTGAATAAACTGTATAATGAACTTGGTGGTGGTGATATGATGCACTTTACAGGTTCTGTTGATGGAGTACTAAACAACTTTAGTGCAACCAATGTAAACCTACATTCAAAAAACGGAATGAGAATAATTGGAGATTTAGGTTTTGTAAATGCTTTGAATACCAATAGAGGTTTTGTTTTTGACGCCGATGTAAAAAATGTTACTGCCAATTATTTTCAGCTAAGAAATGTATTGCCTAATTTATTAGGAAAAAAGTTACCTACAGAGTTTCAACGATTGGGAAACTTTACTATGTACGGATTGGTAAAGGTAACTCCTGATCAAATGGAGGCCACATTAACTGTAAACTCAGAAATAGGAACTACTGTTTCCGATTTACAACTAACCAATATAGATAATATTGATAAAGCTACGTATGTTGGAGAAGTTGAGTTTAGAGGATTTGATTTAGGAGTTTTTGCTAATGATCCTCTGTTGGGTAAAATATCATTAAAAGCCGATGTGAACGGAAGCGGATTTGATGTTGATAATGTAAATACCATTATTATTGGAAAGGTTAGCAGTGTAGAATTTAATAAATATCAGTACAAAGATTTAAGTGTTAACGGACAGTTTCAAAATAAAAAGTTTGATGGTTTTTTAAGCGCAGAAGATGAAAACTTTAAAATAGTATTTGAAGGGTTGGCAGATTTTTCATCTGTAATAAACAAATTTAACTTTGAAGCTAACATTGATAATATTAATCTTAAAGAAACAAATCTTTTTACCAGAGATAGCATTGCTCAATTAAAAGGAAAAGTAATTTTAGATATATCCGGTAATACTTTTGACGATATAGTAGGAAACGCAACTTTTGAAAACTTTGTATATACGAACCAAAAACAAGCCTATACATTTAAAAAATTCTATGTAAGCTCTACGGTAAAAGATAGTATTAAAACCATAGAAATTAATTCAGAAGATATTGTAAAAGGAAAACTGGAAGGAAAATTTTTGTTTGAAGAATTGTCTCACGTAACTCAAAATGCTCTGGGAAGTGTATATACAAACTATAAACCTTTTAAAGTAACACCAAATCAGTTTTTAGACTTTGATTTTACCATATACAATCAAATAATTGATGTTTTTCTTCCTAATATTTCAATAGGAAGTAATACAGTTGTGAAAGGGAAAATTAATTCAGATAAAAACTTATTAAGATTAACTTTTTCATCTCCGGAAATTAAAATCTATGAAAATTTAATTGATAATATAGTCTTAAGATTAGATAATAAAAATCCGCTATACAACACCCACTTAACAGCTGGAAAGGTTGATACAAAATATTACGATATTGAAAAACTAAACCTATTAAACAGAACTCAAAACGATACGCTGTTTTTTAAATCAGAGTTTAAAGGCGGAAAAGAGTTTACAGAAAGTTTTAACTTGGATTTTTATTATACAATTGACAAAGAACAAAAAGGAGTTGTAGGAATTCAGAAATCAACGCTGAACTATAGAGGATTTGATTGGGTAGTAAATCCGAAAAACAATAAAGAAAATAAGGTTACTTTCAATATCAAAGAAAATGATTTTTTAATAAGCCCTTTTGTTTTAGAATCTGACGAGCAAAAAATTGAACTCAAAGGTGAAGTTAAAGGCACTAATTATAAAGACCTGCACGCTAACTTTACAAAAGTTAATCTAGAAAGCTTTTTACCTCCTATTGATAGTTTACAGCTAAATGGTAGAATTAACGGAGTTGTAGATTTTAAACAAATAGAAAACAAAATAAGTCCCAAGGCAAACGTATTAGTAGAAGATTTCAAAATTAACGGATTTGAGCAAGGTAATTTAACCTTAGAAGTTGAAGGAGATAACTCTTATGAGAAGTATGATGTTAATATGTCTCTGGCAAATAGCAGAGCTAAAAGTATTTCTGCAAAAGGAAGTCTGGATTTTTCAACGCAACGACCTTTAATAGATTTAGATGTTTCTTTAAAAGAATACCAAATAGATGCGTTTAGCCCGTTAGGACAAGAAGTGCTTTCTAGATTAAGAGGAAAAGTTTCCGGTGATTTTACAGCAAAAGGAGTGTTAAGAAACCCGGATTTTGATGGAACTTTAGCAATAGAAGGAGCAGGGTTAGCTTTTCCGTATCTGAATGTAGATTTTGACTTAAAAGGAAATACCAATATTGAATTGGAAGGGCAGCAATTTAAGTTAGATAATGTTATTTTAGAAGATACAAAATACAAAACACAAGGAAAATTATCAGGGTATATAGCACACCAAAACTTTGAAATGTGGTTCTTGGATTTAGACATTACTACTAACAATATGTTGGTATTAGATACTAAAGAAAGTGAAGAAATGCCGTATTACGGAACCGGGTTTTTAAATGGGAGAGCAGAAATTATCGGACTAACAAGTAATTTAGATATTGAAGTTAACGGAAAAACAGAGCCGGGTACCGTATTTGTTATTCCTTTAAGTGATATAAAAATGATTGATAATTATAAATTAATTCATTTTGAAAAAAGAGCAGAAGAAAAAGAAGAAAAAGAAAGACATATTGAAGATATTAAAGGATTAGATCTTAGAATGAGATTAGATGTTACCAAAGATGCTGTAGCTCAAGTGGTAATAGATAAAGTGTCCGGAAGTGAATTAAAAGGAAGCGGACAAGGTAACTTAGCTATAGATATCAATACCCGAGGAAAATTTAATATGTATGGCGATTTTAAAGTAGATAATGGGGTTTATAATTTTAGATATGCCGGAATCACAAAACCTTTTGTGGTGCAAAAAGGAGGAACCATATCGTGGAATGGAAGTCCTTATGATGCAGAGCTAGACATAACAGCCATATATAGAACCAAAGCTAACCCGGCACAAATCCTGGATAATGTAAATTCTAGCCGAAAAATACCTATTGATTTATATACAAAAATTACCGGAGGATTATTCAACTCCAAACAAGAGTTTGATATTAAAATACCTAATGCAAATTCAACCGTTAGTTCTGAGTTAGAATTTATTTTAAACGAAAATGATTTGAATACCAAAATGCAACATTTCTCTTTTCTGTTAGCATTCGGAACATTTTATAACGGAGAAGCTATAGGAAGTAGTGCAGCTACAGGGTTAACAGGAACAGCCTCTGAAATAGCATCAAGTATTTTATCAAACATGTTAAATAGTGATGATAATAAGTTTCAGGTAGGGGTAGGATACACACAAGGAGATAGAGGAAATGTAAATAATTTGAATACAGATGATCAAGTTGATGTATCTGTAAGCACGCAGTTAAGTGACAGAGTATTGGTAAATGGAAAAGTAGGCGTTCCGGTAGGAAATAATACGCAAACAAGTGTAGTGGGAGAAGTAAAAGTTGAGGTATTACTTAATGAAGAAGGAAATTTTAGAGGAACCGTTTTTAACAGGCAAAATGATGTTCAATATTCAGTTGATGACGAAGGATATACACAAGGTGTTGGTTTATCTTACCAAGTAAACTTTAATAATTTAAAAGAATTAGGTCAAAAACTAGGAATAAAGAAAAAAGAAAAACAAGAAGAGAAGAAAGATACATTGCCTAAAGAGAAGAAAAAAATAATTCATTTTAAACCAACAAAAAAGAAAGAAAAATAACCAAACTTTATGAGTAGAACCATTAAAGATTACCTATTGGTAGGATTAAAAGGAATGGCCATGGGAGCTGCAGATGTTGTTCCGGGAGTTTCAGGCGGAACCATTGCGTTTATTTCAGGGATTTATGAAGAATTATTAACGTCAATAAGTAATATAAATTTAAGCTTATTACAAACGTTAAAAAACAAAGGATTAAAAGAAGCCTGGAATCAATTAAACGGAAACTTTTTAATCTCACTTCTATTAGGAATATTTATCAGTGTGGTTTCTTTAGCAAAAGTAATTACTTGGTTGTTAGATGAACATCCGGTATTACTATGGTCTTTCTTTTTCGGGTTAGTTTTAGCAAGTATTATCTATATAGCTAAGCAAATTACACAATGGAATTCAGTAGCCTATATATTACTCGTAATCGGAGCTGCTTTAGCTTACTATATCACAACATTAAATCCGCTGGTTTCTGAAAATTCTTCGTTTTTATTTTTGTTTTTAGCAGGAGCATTAGCCATTTGTGCTATGATTTTACCCGGAATTTCAGGTTCATTCATTTTAGTACTTCTAGGAGCCTATAAACCAATTTTAACAGCCGTAAGTAATAGAAACATAACAATTGTAGCAGTAGTAGGTGCAGGAGCTATTTTAGGATTACTCAGTTTTTCCAGAGTATTAAAATGGTTATTTGCTCATTATAAAAATTATACATTGGCTGTATTAACAGGGTTTATTTTAGGATCATTAAACAAAATTTGGCCTTGGAAAAAAGTGTTGACTTATAGAACAAATTCACACGGAGAACAAGTGCCTTTTAATGAATTATCAATATCGCCAACATCGTATGAAGGTGATCCTCAAATACTATACGCAGTAGCCTTAGCAGCTCTTGGTTTTGGTCTTATAATTTTATTAGAAAAAATAGCAGTGAAAAAGCAGTAGAAATACGTAACTTCGTTTCTCTAACCAAACCAAATGTATCAAGAACGAACATTCATACAAAAAGTCGGTTTATTTTTAAAGGGACTGACGATGGGAGGAGCCAATAAAGTACCTGGGGTTTCCGGCGGAATGGTTGCTTTTGTTATGGGATTTTACGAAGAGCTTATTTTTACTTTTCAACGTGTAAATGGAAAGGCTTTTAAATTACTTTTTAACGGGCGCTTTAAAAGTTTTGCACGTTATACAAATCTGGAATTTTTAGTGCTGGTAATGGCAGGAAGTATGTTTAGCTACTTTAGTGTGTCATTACTACTGGATTACTTTTTAAAAAACCACGAATTATACGTTTGGGCATGGTTTTTCGGAATGATTGTAGGATCAATCTATTATATATCTAAAGACTTTGCAGATTGGCGTTTAAAAAACGGAATAGCACTGCTTATCGGAGCATCGGTAGGATTGGCTATAAGTTTTATGACACCGGCAAAAGAAAACGATAACCTTTGGTTTGTATTTATCTGCGGAATTATAGGCGTTTCAGGAATGACACTTCCCGGATTATCCGGCTCTTTTATATTGATATTATTAGGAAATTACGTGTTACTTTTAGTAGATAGTGTTAATGTACTGGGAAGCGTAATGACCAATGTGTTTTCCGGAAATTTTGAAGTACTAAAAGACCCTATAAAGGTAAGATATCTGAAAATTATAGGAGTTTTTACCGCAGGCTCAGCATTCGGTTTGGTGTCTATTTCACACGTATTAGGATATGTGCTAAAAAGATGGCATCAAGTAGTAACTGCAGTAATTATAGGTTTTATAACAGGATCTTTAGGTATTGTATGGCCTTGGAAAAAAACGATATACAAAAAAGTAGGAGCTGAGTTTTTACTTGACCAAAAAGGAAATAAAATAGTAGAAAACTACGAAAGGTACATGCCTGATATTTACAGTTCTGAAACATGGATATCTATAGGCTTTGTAATATTGGGAATTGCTTTAATATTAATCATAGATTTTTATGGTAGAAAACGAAAATAAAAGTTTGTTTGCTTTAATAGGAAAAAACATTTCTTATTCTTTTTCAAGAGGTTACTTTACCACTAAATTTTCCAATTTAGGGCTAGAAAACCATGAATATGTGAACTTCGATTTTCAGAACTTAGATGAATTTCCTGAAAAGTTAAAAACTCATAAAAACAATTTAAAAGGAATGAACGTAACCATTCCGTATAAACTGGAGATTTTTGATTTTTTAGATGAAATAGATAAGGAAGCAAAAATAATAGGAGCAGTAAATACCATAAAAATTACAGATGCCGGAAAACTAATAGGTTTTAATACTGATGTGTATGGCTTTAAAAAGTCGCTTCAACCTTTATTAAAAAAATACCATAAAAAAGCTTTAATTTTAGGAACCGGCGGAGCATCAAAAGCAGTAGCTTACGTGCTTGATGAATTAGGTATTGAATATCAATTTGTTTCAAGAGCTGCTAAAGAGGGTAATTTAACATATAAAGAGCTTAATAAAGAAATTATTAACTCACATCTGTTAATCATTAATTGTACACCTTTAGGAACTCACCCTGCTATAGAGAATGCACCGGAAATTCCGTACAATGATATCACAAACAAACATTTATTATATGATTTAATATACAATCCGGCTGAAACCACTTTTTTGAAAAATGGGAAAAAAATGGGAGCAGATATAAAAAACGGATTAGAAATGTTAGAGCAACAAGCAGAAAAAGCTTGGGAAATATGGAATAAATAATATAATGTTAATCAAAATAAAGTTTGCATTTTTATAAGAATGCTTATCTTTAACATCTAATTAAAAGGAACTTAAACATTGTAGATATGTTAGAAAACAAAGAAGAAAAGGTTGAACAACCAACAAACAACGGGTCTGTAACTGATATTGAAAAAGCAGTTAATGAAATTGAAGATGAAGTAGCTCAAGAATCAGAAAGATCAGGTGAAAAGCATGAAATTCCTATGCTTGATTATGAGGCTATGGAACTTGAAAAGTTGGTTGATGAGCTTAGTAAGTTATTAAAAGCACATCCTATACAACAGCTAAAAAATAATATTGATGCTATCAAAACCTCTTTCAACTCAAAGTTTGGAAAACTGTTAGCAGAAAAAAAGGAAGCATTTTTAGCAGAAGGAGGTAATTCAATAGACTTCCAGTTTTCTAGCCCGGTTAAAACGGAATACAATAAACTGTTAGCAGATTACAAACAAAAAAGAGACAGTTACTATTCACAATTAGAAAAGCAGCTTAAAGATAATCTTGAAAGAAGAAATACTCTTATAGAAGAATTAAAAACATTAATTGAAGAAGGAGATGTTGAAACAATGTATAATGATTTTCAGGAAATTCAAAATAGATGGAAAGTTATAGGTCCTGTTCCTAAAACAAGATATAATGATACTTGGAGAACTTACCATCATCATGTAGAGCGTTTTTACGATTTATTACACTTAAATAAAGACTTTAGGGAGCTAGACTTTAAGCATAATTTAGAAGAAAAAATTAGACTTATAGAAAGAGCAGAGGCTTTAAATGATAAAGAAGATATCAATGAAGCATTTAAAGAACTGCAAGAGTTGCACCGTTTATGGAAAGAAGATATCGGACCTGTAGGAAAAGAATACAGAGAAGACGTTTGGAACAGGTTTAGTGAAGCAACTAAGAAAATACATGATAAGCGTCATCAATACTTTAAAGATTTAAAATCTAAGTATCAAACAATGATTGATGCTAAAATGAAGATTGTAGAAGAAATCAATAAGTTTGATACAAGTAAAAATAAAACGCACAACGATTGGCAAAAAAGTATTGTTGAAATAGAAACATTACGAAAAAAATATTTCGACATAGGAAAACTGCCTTACAGTAAGAGCGAAGCAATTTGGCAACAATTTAAAGCAGCTACTAAAAAATTTAATGCTGATAAAAATGCCTTTTACAAAGAAGAAAAAAGTGCGCAGAGTGATAACTTAAAAAAGAAAATGGACTTAGTAGAGCTAGCTGAAGGTTTAAGAGAAAGCGATGATTGGGAAGCTACTACAAATACGATGAAACGTATTCAGGCAGATTGGAAAAAAATAGGTCATGTTCCTAGAAAATATTCTGATGAAATCTGGAACCGATTTAAAAATGCTTGTAACCACTATTTTGATAGATTACACGAACGTAAGAATGAGCTTAATAAAGAACAATTAGCTGTAGTTGAAGCTAAAAAAGAGTTTATTGACGAAATTAAATCAAAAGAAAACGTAACGCTTGAAGAAGTACAGGAAGCAATTTTAAAATGGAAAAATTTAGGAATGTTACCTAGAAATGCTCGTCATTTGAATGAGAAATTCAATAAAACTATTGATGCTCATTTGAATAACTTGAATATGAACAGAGGCGAGATTGAGCTAATGAAGTTTAAGAATATTGTTGAAGGATATCTAACACAAGAAGATTATAAAAAGCTGGATAGTGAACAATTATTTATCAGAAGAAAAATTGATGAAAATGTTCGTGAAATGCAACAATTAGAAAACAACTTGAGTTTTATATCTAACGCAACAGAAGATAATCCGTTAGTTGTTAGTGTACGTAAAGGAATACAGGAATTTAAAGATGAACTAGATATTTGGCAAGCAAAACTAGATTATTTGAGAAAACTGGACTATTAAAAAATATAGAACTGGAAATACAAAAAGCGATGAGTTTTAAACTCATCGCTTTTTTTTGTTATATAAAAAATAAGTTATTATTTCTTTTTACTCGACTTAGCTTTTGGGTTAAAGTCAAGAGCTAATTGTAGCCAATAATAAAGTTGTTGGTCTAAGTCGATAGCCTCCCCGGATAAAAATACATAACCCTTCATAGGACGACCTGTAAAATTCATTTCAGAACATCCTTTATGAGTGAGTGCTTCTTCATAAATCTCAGGATCAATTCTAGCCATTACCTCTTCTTTAACAACTCCTACACACATTTTATCATCAACCATAAAACATACTCCCCCAAACATTTTTTTGGTGGTGACAATGATGTTTCGGGTATCAAAAAAATGGGTTATTCTTTCCGCTAAAAATTGATCATAAGCCATTGGTTACTATTTTGGAGGATATTTATTAAGAACCTTAGTAATTGTTTTAGTGTAGTATTCTTCTTTTTGATAGGGAGAATAGTTTTCATTAAACTCACTTTCAATAATGCCTTGCCATATTAATTGATTATTACTTGCCTCAACAAAATCAATAGTTAATGATTGAACAATCTTTTTTTCATTGATAGGGATGCCTCCGGAAATACCAAAGCCAATATTTCCACCGCCGCCAATACCAATTCCAATGGTATTTCTATTTTCAGATTCTCTTTGTTTGGAGAAAAAATTGATAAAAATATCCGGTTTTTCAGTATAATGTACACCTTTTGCTTCAAGTTGTTTAGTAATTCTTTCTTTTACTCTTTTTATATCTAATTGATTTAACCCTTCTCCGGCATCTTCAAAAAAACTAAATGATTTATAAGAAGTAAAATTGGTTTCATTATCATAATCATAAAATACCTTGCTAGAAGAGCATCCTATTAGTAGCAGTAAAAAGAGAACATTTAATTTACGCATAATGATTTGTTTTATAGCTAAAATAACAAAAATAGTGCCTATATAAAACACAAAAGCCTCGAAATTCGAGGCTTTTGATCAAGGTTAGTGAGTGAGTGAGTTATTGAACAGCTTTTAAAGCATCAATATTTCCGTATCCATATTCTGAATGTTTGTTAGGATAGAAATCTGCAGATTGTCTCATTTTTTGTAAAACTTGCTCACGAGACCATCCCGGATTTTTACCCCAAATTAAAGCAGCAATACCGGCAGTAGTAGCTGTTGCTACAGATGAACCACCTACGTAGTTTTCTTTGCCGTTATAGTAGCTTAAAACAGGCACTTTATTATCCGTTCCGTTTCTTCTTTGCATTTGAACTGTGAAGTCTATTTCAGATCCTGTATGACATACATCACATTTGCTATAAGTACCTTCTTTAACACCTGTAACAGCTACTGTTTCGCTCATCCAAGCAGGGAAGATAACACCGTACCAAGTAGTAAATGAAGTAGATGTACCTCCGGCAGCAATAATCATTTTACCTCTGTTGTAGGCATATTTTACTGCATCTTCAACTCTACCTATGCTGAAAGGAGAACCAATAGACATTGAAATTACTTTTACATCGCTTCTGTTTCCTAAAGCAGTTAAAGCTTCAGAAATACCTCTTTTTTCATGATAATCATCAATAACAACATTTTCTACAGCTCTGTAGGTTACTAAGTTAGCATTATAAGCTACTCCTACCGGTAGGTTATCATTATTTCTTGGAGCAGTTGCTACAGAGGCCATACTTGTACCATGTCCACATTTATCATTTACTCCGTCATAGTTATCTGACCATGACCACCATGAATCTACGAATGTACCATACTTTTGAACGGTTCTTCCAGAAGAATACCCATCATTAAAATATTGATTCATCCATCGTTGTTCAGGAGATAATCCTGTATCTACTACAGCAACAGTTACTCCGGCACCGGTACTATAACTCCATGCCTGTGGAATTTTATGCGCATCAAAAGACCAAGGAACTCTGGCTCCTGGTACTACTGTACGATAATCGTTACTGTTAAGTGTTACTTGGCTATACCCACATCCTGAAGAACCTGAAGAGTCAGAACGTTGTTGTTGCTCATCAGAAGTAAAGAAACTATAGTCTGCCGGTTCAATGTATCTAACTCTGCTATCATTTAATAAAGCAGTTAAGGTTTCTTGGTTAGTAACTTTAACATCTAATACATTAATGTTTTCGTCAGCGTAAATTTCATTTTTGGATTTAGATGATGTTCTTTCTAGGCTTTGAACTAAAGCTAAAATTTCATCTTTAATGTTTTTTGAAGTAGCACTTCTTTCAAAGTTGGTTTTAGAATTACCATAACCAATCGTTAAAATGTTGTTACCATGTTTAAGAGCACTCCATATCGTATGAACATTTTGTTCAGACCATTTAAAGTCGCCTTTAGCTTCCAAAGATTCTTTGATAACTTTGTTAATTTCTGATTTGGTTAGTAATTCTTGTTGTTGAAGGTTTGTTACTTCAAAAGAATCATCATTCGTAGAGCAGGAAAGCATTGCTAAAATAATTCCTAAACTCAAAATTTGTTTTTTCATAATTAAGAAGAGTTTTTTGTTAACTTTTGACGAATATATTAAAAAAACAATATAAAATAACATTAGAATGTAAAAATAATCTTAATAAAATGTAAATATATCAAACGGAAAAAAATAAGAGAGACACAAAAAAAAGCAAGAACTTAATTCTTGCTTTACCTTATTTTTACAAACGTTTTATAGTTATTTTTTCAGTACCACTCTAGTTGGTGTATCCATTCCGTTAATAATACTTTCAGTTCCTTTAGCTACAGCTTTAACAGTTTCGGTTAACACACCTACATCTAACGTTTTTGCCTCATCTGTTACTTTATGATAATCAGGGTCAACATCTATAGGAGTTGTAGAAAACGTATGAGAAGGAACCCCTAATCGTGCTAACGAAGCGTTATCAGACCTAAAAAATAAATTATACTTAATATATGGATCCGGAAAAAGTTGATATCCCGTACCTTCTAAGTTTTTTTGTATGATTTTACCAAAATCTGAACGTTCAAACCCTGTTAACCAAGCTGTTTTAGGACCTGTTTTAGGTTCTTTTCCTATTAATTCAAGATTAATACCTGCTACAAATTTAGAAGGATCTATTCCTTTACCAAAGTATTCAGAACCTACCAATCCCATTTCTTCAGCGGTAAAACACACAAATAAAATACTACGCTCATTAGTTCCTTTGTTTGCAAAATACTCCGCTAAAGTAAGTACCCCAACAACACCAGAAGCATCATCGTTTGCACCGTTAAAAATACGATCACCGTCACCTTCTTTTTTGATACCTAAATGATCATGATGGGCAGATACAATTACAAATTCATCCTTTTTTGATGTCCCCTCTAAAACACCTATAATATTACTCATTTCAATACCATTATGAGTAAAGTTTTGACGATAACTATTTAAATCGGCAAAGGTTTTTAATCCAATTCTTTTATATTCATTCTCAATATATTTAGTGGCTTTTTCCATACCTTCCGTTCCCGGCTTCCTTCCTTCCATATCATCAGAAGCAAGTGTATATAAATGTTTTCTTACGGTTGAAGAATCTATAAGAGATGTAGGTTTTTGGGCTACGTTAGAAGAGGTTGGAGTAGTAGAGGAGGTAATAGATTGTTTCGTCTGTTTGCAAGCAAAAGCCAGAAAAATCAGAGTAAATAAAATAATTGTGTTTTTCTTCATGTTAAATTGATTTTGAACACTAAATATAAGCTAATTTTATTTCTTACTTTTGTTAAAAAATAAACCTTGAATATGCATTTATCTGAAATTCCTACTATAAAACACAGTAACTCAAATAACTTCTTTCTTTTAGCTGGCCCTTGTGCTATTGAAGGAGAAGAAATGGCCTTGAGAATAGCAGAAAAAATAATAACGGTAACTGACAAGTTGAAAATACCTTATGTTTTTAAAGGTAGTTTTAAAAAGGCGAATAGAAGTAGAGTAGATAGTTTTACAGGAATAGGGGATGAAAAAGCATTGAAAATTTTACGTAAAGTAGCAGAAACATTTGGGGTACCCACAGTAACAGATATTCATGAAGTGTCTGATGCTGAAAAAGCAGCTCAATATGTAGATGTTTTACAAATTCCTGCATTTTTAGTTCGTCAAACAGATTTAGTAGTTGCGGCAGCTCAAACCGGAAAGGTGGTAAATTTAAAGAAAGGACAGTTTATGAGTCCTGAAGCGATGCAACATGCTGTAAAAAAAGTTCATGATTCCGGAAACCATAAAGCTTGGATAACCGATAGAGGAACTATGTTTGGTTATCAGGATATGATTGTTGATTTTAGAGGGATTCCTACCATGAGACAATACGCGCCAACAATTTTAGATGTAACACATTCATTACAACAACCTAATCAATCAAGTGGAGTAACAGGTGGAAGACCGGATATGATTGAAACTATTGCCAGAGCAGGAGTAGTGAATAATGTTGACGGACTTTTCTTAGAAACTCATTTTGATCCGGCAAATGCAAAAAGTGACGGAGCTAACATGTTGGATTTAAAATACCTTGAAAAATTATTAACTAATTTAGTAGCTATTAGAAAAGTAGTAGTGTCGTTATAGGCATAGTTTTTGATTTTATCATTAAAGTTGTAACTCCCCATATAAAATGATGAAACGACTTTTATTTGTTATTGCCCTGTTTTTATTGGCTTGTACTGTCAATGCTCAAGAAGCAACAAGTTTTGAAGATATCCTAAACACATATTCTCAAAACTTAACTGCCAAAGGGCTTGCAGGAAAAATTTTAAAAGATTTTTCTTCTGATGAAGAAAGGGCTAAGGCTGCTTTTTACTGGGTATCACATCATGTAAAATACAATTTGTCGGCTTATAAAGAAGCTAAAAACAAAGTAATTGGCTTTCGATATAGAAATGAAGAAGAAAAAATAAAGAAGCTAGAAGCGATTAAAGATAGTATTGTAAGACAAACATTAACTACTAAAAAAGCAGTTTGTGAAGGATACGCTCAAACGTTAGCTAAAGTATATACACATTTAGGTTTTGAAAATGAAGTAATAAGAGGCTACGTAAGAAATTCTATATACGACATAGGTAACGAGCAATTTGTGCCCAATCATGCTTGGAATGTAGTAAAAATTCATAAAAAATGGATAGTTGTGGATGCTACTTGGGCAGCAGGTTCAGTAATTAATGGCAGATGGCAACAAATTTATGATGACTACTATTTTAACATTCCGATTAAACATTATTTAAAAACACATTATCCGGCAGATGAAAAATGGATGTTTGATATTGAGTTGACTAAAAAAGAATTTTATGAGCAACCTATTTTTACACCGGAATTTTTAAAAACTAATTTAGAATTAATTGCTCCGTTACATGGTACTTTACATATTGAAAAAGATAAACCTCTTACGTTAAAGATTAAAAACCTACTTACCTTTCAACGTGTTTTATACGGAGTAAGCAACAACCGATTTGCTAAACAACCGGATATTTCTTACGAAGATGGTATAGGGTATATACAAATTAAGTCCCTTAAAAACAGTGATAAATTATTTTTAGTCATTGATGGAGAAATATATATTGAATTTAAGTTGATTTAGTATCTTAGTGGCACATGCTTATGTGAAAAAGAAACCCATATGAAATTCCATTTAAAATATTTTATAGTATTCCTAATTCTCTTACTTGTTGAGTTCATTATAGCACAAACTAAAGGTTTTATCAGAAATACTATGGGTGATTTTTTAGTTGTTATTTTACTGTTTTATCTACTAAAATCATTTTTTAAAATCACTACAATGCAAGCGGCTATATGTGTGTTGATTTTTTCTTTTGTGGTAGAGTTGTTGCAGTTAACTTCTTTTTTAGAAGTAATAGGCTTACAAAATAACCGATGGGCAAAAATTATTTTTGGTGCTACATTTAGTGTTGGAGATTTAATAGCTTATACACTTGGAATTACCACTGTAGTGTTGGTGGAAAAAAGGTTAGCAAGAAAATAACCCATTACAAACGCCTGATTTTTCTTAACATATCTTCTAACCCATTTAGTTTTAATTCATAAACTAATGCCATCATTTTTCCTAGTTTATTGTTAGGAAAGCCTTTGTTTTTGTACCATACTAAGTAGTATTCCGGTATATCAACCAAATAGGTGTTTTTATACTTGCCAAAAGGCATTTTCATGTTAGCGGTATCTATTAAAAACTGTTTGTCTGGTAGCATAAAAAAATCCCGCTGTTGCGGGAGTATTATTTTTTATTCTTTTCCATCTACATAATCCTGTAAATATGAAAAGCGTTCTGTTAATCTTCCGTTTTCTGTCATTTTAGCGCGTGCTAAAATACCATCTTTATCGTTATTATAAAAAGCCGGAATCACATGTTCTAAAAACATGGTACCAAAACCTTCACTGGCATCTTTAGGTAACTCACAAGGTAGATTATCTACGGCCATTACTACAATTGCGTCCGGATCAGTATAAGGCACTTCACTTTCCGTTTTAGGATTGTATCCGTAAATAGGATCAGCTATGGTTGACGCTCGTAAAGTACAAGCTACCGGTCCGTCAATATCACAAGAAATATCAGCTACGTATTTAATCGCAAAATCCTCTTTTTTAGCATCTTCTCTGGTAAATAAAAACGGAGCACCATCTCCGTAAAAATGACCGGCAATAAAGAAATCGGTTTCTTTTGCATACGGCATAAAGTTGCTTTCATATCCGGTTGGGTCTTTATAAAATTCAAATTTATCACCCACTTTACCATCTTTTCTTTTGCTGTATTCCATCACATCTACTATACAATATACAGGTTCAGAAAATTTAGAAGTTAAATATAAAGCGTCACTTACTTGTTTAATCTTAAGGTGATCTAAAATCTCTTTAGCTCCGTTAGCTACTTTTCCGGTACCGGAAAGTAAAATTTTAATAGCAGGAATTTCTATGTTGTCTAAAGCTTGTTTTACGGCTTCTAAATCCGGTAAACTTTCTACTTTAGGTAAGGTAAAAGTACCTTCTTTTAAACCTAAGGCTCTAAAACCATTATAAGCACCTACTAAACCGGCGTAACGACCAAAACCAATTAGGCGGGCACCGTTTTCTTTAATAATGGTTTCATGATCGTATAACTCAATATTTTTTTGTAAAACTGCCTGTAATAATTTTCTGTTATAAGGCTGTTTTTTAATAGTATGAGAAAAGAAAAAGTATTTTTTGTTAGGAATTAAATACTCTGTAGGTACTTCTTTAACGCCTAAAAGAACATCACAATCTTCTAAAGTATCGGTAACGGTATATCCGGCATTATGATAAGCCTGATCTGAAAAAACACGAATATCTGAGCTTTCTACGGCAATCTCAGCCTGTGGATATTGTTTTTGAAGCCCTTGTAGTTTCTCCGGAGAAAAAACCACTCTTTTATCCGGTGGATTTTTACGCTCTTTTATAATTCCGAATTTCATTCCTTTTTGTATTAAAATTAAACAATTTGACTTTAAATGTTGTAAGTTATAACAATCTTGGCGAAAATACTTTTTTTAAAATGATTTTACAAGTAGTATTTTTTTATATTTGCATCCACTTATTTTTACACGGCTAACATTTAAATGTGTATTGAAAAATAGATAGGTAGTATGTTAGGCAAAAGTATACGTAACCGGTATATTTTTTGCTGTGAAAATAAAGCCATGATTGAATAACCATATTACAATGGGGACGACTGGTTTTGACAGCAAGAACAGTGAAAATGTAAGCATGCCGAGGAGTGAAATGATAACTCGCTAAACTTATTTCAACATTATAAACGGCGAAGATAACTACGCTTTAGCTGCTTAATCCGAACTATAGTAAGATTATAAGCCACGTCCCGCTAGGCGGGAAAGCTAAATGTCCACGAAAAGCCTTGGTTTACGGCGTTTCATTTATGGGCATCGTAAAAGTAAACATAGAAAACTTAGCACTTCGATGAGTTTTCGAAATTTAAGAAGATAAGCTAAAAGTAGGTCGTTCTTAATCAGCTTTTAGTCGAAAATTAACTAAGAAATAAGCATGTAGAAAGCCTTTGATCTGCTTGTTTGGACCCGAGTTCGATTCTCGGCGTCTCCACAAAAAATAACTCCTGTAAGTTCTAACTTACAGGAGTTATTTTTTTATAAAAGTTAAAACACTTTAACTTTTAATGTTTAAAATAATCAGTTAAGAACAATAAGGTATAAATTGATAATTAAAGTTTTATTTAATTAAAAAAAATAACATTACATTTATAGTAGTTTCAAAACCAAGTAACTATTTATTGATATTCATTTTGTACTATTTGGTATATTTCTACGTTTATGAGTTACTTGATAAAAAACTTTTTTCCTTTAAAAATGTTAAAATAAAATAAAGTGATGAAAAATTTAATAATTACCGCTATGGCCATCTTTACCTTTGGAATAACACAAGCCCAAGAGTGGTATTTAGATTTATCAGAAGCAAAATCGGTTGCGGTAGAACAAGACAAAACAATACTGATGGTGTTTGAAGGGTCTGATTGGTGTATTCCATGCATGAAGTTAAACAAATTAATTTTTAGTACAGATGAGTTTAGGGAATATGCAAAAGATCATTATGTGATGTTAAAAGTAGATTTTCCGAAAAGAAAACAGAATAGACTTTCTGAAGAACAGCAGAAGAAAAACAATAAGCTAGCAGAAGATTATAATAAGGAAGGATACTTTCCTTTCGTAGTATTGCTTGATAAAAACGGGAAAACTTTGGGTGAAACCGGATATAAAAATATTTCAGTAAAAGAATATATAGGAGAATTAGAAGCGTTACTAAAAAAGTAAAATGAGTGTTAACTTTTGTAAGTTTATGTAAGCTAATCGCTAATATAACATGAAGCCCTGAAAATAAATATTCAAATGAAATTTAGAAAGGTATCTAAAAAAGTAATGATAATTTTTTTATGGTTAAGCTGTTTTTCAGTAAAAGCTCAACACATTTATAAAAAATCTTTAAAATTAATGGGATGCCATTTTGAGGTAACAGTGGTTGCAAATACTCAAGAAGAAGCTAATGGGTTTATTGATTTGGCAACAGGAGAAATTTCAAGAATTGAAAAATTAATTTCTTCTTGGGATTCTAGTTCACAAACATCAAGAATTAATAAAAATTCAGGTATTGCTCCTGTTAAAGTAGATAAAGAACTATTTGATTTGATAGAAAGAGCCATAAATATTTCTAAGCTTAGTGACGGAGCTTTTGATATAACTTATGCCTCTATGGACAAAATATGGAAGTTTGATGGCTCTATGAAACAAATGCCTTCTGTAGCAACTATCAAAGAATCAGTAGCAAAGGTAGGTTACCGGAATATAGTATTAAATAAAACTAATAGCACCGTTTTTTTGACTAAAAAAGGAATGAAAATTGGCTTTGGAGCTATTGGTAAAGGGTATGCTGCTGATAGGGCAAAAAATCTTCTTCAAAAAAAAGGAGTGAAGGCCGGAATTATTAATGCATCCGGAGATATGAATACTTGGGGTAAACAACCTAACGGCACTGATTGGAAAGTGGCTATTACCAACCCGTTAAACAAACAGAAAGCCTTTGCTTTGTTGCCTATTTTAAATGGCGCAGTAGTTACTTCAGGGAATTATGAAAAATTTGTAATGTTTAATGGAAAGCGATATGCTCATATTATAGATCCGAGAACAGGTTATCCTTCTACAGGCATTATAAGTGCTACGGTATTTGCTCCTAAAGCCGAATTAGCTGATGCTTTGGCTACTTCTTTATTTGTAATGGGTATAGAAAGCGGTTTGGATAGAATAAACCAATTACCTAATATAGAGTGTGTTATTATTGATGAAAAAGGGAATGTAATTACTTCAAATAATGTAAAAATAGATAAACAATGATAAAAAAAGGATTAATAATCGCTTTTTGTACGGTAACTTTTAGCTCGTGCGTAGCAGTTAAAGAATACGAGAAGGTAAATATAAATGATCCGGATATGGTATTGGCAGATAAAAAATCGCAGAAATATGTAAAAACCTTTCATTCTTATAGAGAGAGTGCTGTAGGAGGAAATGGAGGTAAAACAGGCGGAGGTTGTGGCTGTAATTAACTATAGTAATACCATTAAGTAATATTAAGTGTTTGTAAAAAAAATAATTACGTGAAGATTTTAAAAATTTTATGTTTTTTTCTTATATCAGTAGCATTAAATGCACAAGAAAATCAGGAAAAAAAGACGTATAAGAAAAGAGTTTTAGAAGCTACTGAACTGGAGTTGTTAGCTAGTTATTATACACAAGATGGTAGTAATGCATCAGTTACGGGAGGGATTGGAACAGAGAAGTTATCTGATGTGGCTACAGATATAGTAGTGTCAATTCCTTTAAATGATGATGATATACTAATAGTTGATGCGGGTATTTCTGCTTACACTTCTGCTTCTTCCAGTAATTTGAACCCTTTTGATGGAAAACAACCGGCTGATCCGTTTGTTGCTAGCTCCGGAGCTTCTCAAGCTGATAATCTTATCAGTGTTTCAGGTACCTATTCACATAGTTCAGAAGATAGAAATACCGTTTGGTCGGCAAATGTGTCTTTTGCCAATGAGTTTGATTATACTTCTTTTGGTTTTGGAGGAAGTATTACCAAGTTGTTTAATGAAAAAAACACTGAGTTAAGTGTTAACGCCAATGTTTTTTTAGATTCTTGGAGTGTTATTTATCCATATGAATTAGGAGGAGGAAGAGGAGGAGAAGGACATAATTGGAAGCCTTTTAATATTAATGATTATGTGGTAACAGGAAATCTTAATTACCTTCCTAAATTTACACCTTATAATAAAACAAATAGAAATACCTATTCTTTAGGGATAAGTTTTAGTCAAATTCTATCAAAAAGGGCACAAATGTCTTTCTTATTAGACCTTACTCAGCAAGAAGGACTTTTAGCAAATCATATGCAACGTGTGTATTTTAGTGATGTAGCAAATACGTATATTGAAAATTTTCATTTAGCCGATGATGTAGAACGATTACCCGGTACTAGATTTAAAACAGCTTTAGGAACCCGTTTTAATTATTATATCAATGAGCAATTTGTAGTTCGTACTTTTTATAGGTATTATTTTGATAATTGGAACATACAATCACATACAGCTAGCATAGAATTACCTTTTAAGTTAACAGATAAATGGACTTTATATCCTTCTTATCGTTATTATACTCAAACAGCAGCAACTTATTTTGCCCCTTACGATCAACATATTTCTACAAGTAGTTTTTATACTTCTGATTATGATTTATCTATGTTTATTGCACACCAATATGGTGTAGGAGTATCTTATAGTAACCCGTTTTCAAGCTTTAAAATCAGTAAGTTTAGATTTAAGAGCTTTGATATTAAATATGATTATTATAAACGAAATACAGGCTTAAAAGCAAGTATTATTAGTGGAGGAGCCACGTTTATTTTTGATTAAAGCTTTTTAGTAGAAATATTACAGAGATTACGTTACTCATACTAAAAATAAAACTCTTTTCTGTATCTATTTGTAAGTAAGGAATAAATTTACTCTCTGAATAACTTTGGTTATAATCTATAAAATAATAGGAGTAGATATACTTTAATACAATCAAACCAGTGTTTAGAATGAGCATTACACTCACGCAGCACGGTTTCCAGGACTCAGAATGGGCGTTACACTCATGCAGGGCGGTTTCCAGAGTTTAAAATTGGCGTTACACTCACGCAGCACGGTTTCCAGAACTCAGAATGGGCATTACACTGATGCAGGACGGTTTCCAGAACTCAGAATGGGTATTAAACTGATACAGGGCGGTTTTTTAAGGTGTAGAAAAAAATGTGCTAAATAAATTAAAAGTTTTATAGTTTTAAAGGTGTATTCTATATTATTAGCGGTATCTTTACAATACTTAAGAGACGTCTTAAGTTCTTTTTCATAGCAATTTTCCCACTTAATTTTTTAAGTGGGTTTCTTTTTTTAGAATATTTTTAAACCCCTCCATTAACATACATTTTAAGCCTAGAAGATTGATTTTGTGGTAATAAAAAAAGATTGCCTTTTCAGACAATCTTTCACCATTTTAATTATAACATTTATTATAAAAGAAATACTATTCTTTTTACTAAATAAGTTCAACGTTAAAAGCATTTAACCCTTTGTTCCCTTGCTCTGTGTCAAAACGAACTTTATCATTCTCACTAATATTATCAATCAATCCTGAGTTATGAACAAAAATATCTTTTCCTGTTTCTGTTGATGTGATAAATCCAAATCCTTTTGTGTTGTTGAAAAATTTTACTGTGCCTTCTTGCATTTGTATTAAAATTTAAATTATAAATATTGTTGTTTAAGAGAACTCTTACAAATCATATTTATATAGCATAATACTATAAAAACAGTTACAATGTTTTCTAAACACATAAAACGATAGAGGAATGATGAAATAAAAAAAGGCAAGAAGAGAGTATTCTCTCAAAAAAACTAATTACTAAATAAAACCTTACAATTAATAAGTGTTCGTCTTGAACAGAACAAATGTAGGCTATTTAATTTATAAATCACTCATTTTTAGGTTTTATTATTTTTTTATTGTTAAAATACTTGTATTAAAGTAAGTATTACACTCACGCATGACGGTTTCCAGAACTCAGAATGGGCGTTACACTCACGCAGCACGGTTTCCAGAACTCAGAATTGGCATTACACTGACGCAGCAGGGTTTCCAGAGTTTAGAATTGGCATTACACTGACGCAGGACGCTTTCCAGAACTTAGAATGGGCGTTACACTCACGCAGCACGGTTTCCAGAACTCAGAATGGGCGTTACACTGACGCAGCACGGTTTCCGGAACTCAGAATTGGCATTACACTGACGCAGCACGGTTTCCAGAGTTTAGAATGGGCATTACACTGATGCAGGACGCTTTCCAGAACTCAGAATGGGCGTTACACTCACGCAGCACGGTTTCCAGAACTTAGATGAGCGTTACACTGATGCAGGAGTTTTTTTAGCTAGTTTTTATAAAATTTTGATGGCTGTAACAAGCGTTATTTTTATGTTAAAAAGTACTGGAGTTACTAGGTGATAATCATTTAATTGTATATTTATCAGTGCTATATGATGCAATACTACATTGCCTTCAACAAAAATTGTTAATCTTAAAAAAATAAAAATTGTATGATTCAACCTACATTTTACAAGTTTAAAAACTTAGAAATTATACAGTATTTAACCCAAGTGTTAGATATGGTAAACAAAGTAGATATTGATAGTTTACTATTAACGGAGCCTGTAAATGCGCTTAATGTTAAATTAGCCACTTTGCAGGAAGTGTATAAACAAACACAAGGAAGTAGTATAACTAAGGAATTACAGGAAATAGATGCACGCAGAGATAATGCTATTATAGGTATAAGAGGCGTTATTTCATCTTATTTATATCATTATGCCCCAAACGTTGTAATAGCGGCAGAGCAATTACTGGCAACTATTGATAAGCATGGAGCGGGGATTGCCAGAAGAACTTATAATGAGCAAACAGGTATTGTTAATTCAATTCTAAAAGACATTGAAAAGGAAAGTGTATTAACTGAGGCAGTAACAGCTTTACAACTTACTACTTGGGTAAACGAATTAAAAGACGCCAATACCTTATTTAATGCAAAGTTTGTAGAACGTGTAGAAGAAACAGTAGTGAGTCCTATCGTTAATTTTGCGGGGCTACGTTTAGAGGCAATTACCATGTTTCAAGGGTTAACAGATTATGTAAAAGCCTATGATACCTTAACCGATAACCCTGTTTATAAAGAAATCTTAGATAAAGTTGATAGCTTAACGATTAGTTATCATCAAACAATAGAGGGGAGATTAAACTCACCATCTGAGGATGAAATATCTAATGATACTTCAGCAGAAGAATCGTCTTCTGAAGAAGATACTCCAACAGTTTCATAAGTAGCTGTTGAGAAGTTAAAAAAGGCTTACCATTTGTAAGTATACTCATCATATATCAATTTTCCGTAACCTATGAATATAGGTTGCGGTTTTTTATGATTATCAATAAGGGTATACCCGACATTACGAAAGAATGATTATCTATTGAAACAAAATAAAGTGTTTAATTTGAGCTTTAACACTCAACTCTAATAGGAGTACTCTTAAAAAAATAGATACCTACATTTTATAAGCTTTGTTCGTAATGTCGGGAATAATGTTTACTCTCTAATTTTTATGGTCATCTATCACCTTAGTATCTCTATATTTACAGCAAGGATGAAGGTTGTTGTAATCTTCATCAGTTGCCTTTGTTTCCTGCGTATCGTGTCCTGCTTTGGCAATATTTTCTTCGATTGCTTTTATAGCGGTTTTGCGTTCGTCAAAAATTAAATCTAAATCATGTGTTTTTACATTCCAAACGGCATATTTAACGCCTTTGGTAGCCAACGCAGCTTTTTCAATTCTTTTTTTACACATCATACAAACTCCATCTACCTTAATAGTAGTTTTTGCATTCTTTTTCTTTTCCTGTGCCTGCATTGTAGCACAAAATAGTACCATGGTTATGGTTAAAATTAGGTGTTTCATATTTTATTAATTTTTAATTTATTTTAAATCGTAACCCCGTATAAAAGTTACTTCCAAATATGGGAGCATATATCATAGTAGTGTCAAAATAATTACCAAATGGATTATCACTGCCTACTATGGGGTTTTCTTGTTTGTAATTTGTTATATTTTCTGCTCCTGCATATACTTCAAACCTTTTTGAAAATACTTTGGTTATTTGTGTAGTTAATAAGCTGTATGGTCTAGAATATGTAGCAAGCTGATATGCACTAGGATTGTGAGTAGTATTGGGTAGGCGTTGTTTGCCCAACCAATTATAAGTTACATCAAACTTCCACTTAGCCTCCTTGTTTTTTGGTAATGTTTCATAAGAAATACTGGTAAAAAACCTGTTTTTAGCCAATAAAGGTTTTTGAAAAGAACCGCTTAAATAATCGGTTGTCACTTCATTGATTCGGTAGGCCATTCTAATGTTGAAATAAGGAATAATGTTTTGATTTACTTCTAGTTGAAAACTATTGGCTATACTTTTGCCTGAGAGGTTATAAAAAGAAACTTCTCTGGCGTTTTCCCAATCTACCACTACCTGATTTTCAAAATTTGTTTGATAAAAATCTAAGGTAATATCTCCTTTTTTACCAAACAACTTGTAACCTTGTAAAAATGAAATTCCGTAGTTCCATGCTGTTTCCGGATTCAAACCATATATTTTTCCTTGATTTGGCATTAGGTTAATGGTTCTTGACGAAGAAAACAGTTGCTGGTTTTCTGCAAAAACATTGGCACTTCTTTTTCCTTTTCCTATAGAGGCCCTTAAAACACCTTTGTTCCATACTACATATCTTGTATGTAATCTGGGAGTTATAAAGGTGCCTAATACATTATGATAATCTAATCGAATACCGGCTGTAATACTAAAATCATCAGAATTATCAAAAGCATACTCAAAGAAGGCTCCAACACCTTTTTCTGTTCTGTTAAAATAATTAGTAAGTACCTGTTCATGGTACTTATCATAAACCACGCTTATTCCGGTTTTAAATTTATGTCTGGTGTCACCAATAATAGAGCTAAATAAGGCATTTCCGTAGAAACTTTGATGCTTGATAGAGTAATCTTTTAATCCGAAATAAGATTCTTGGTTATGATTGCTATAGGCTGTTTGAAAGCCAAAACTTTGAAAAGGTAATTCAGGAAAAACATAACCTATTTTGGCAGAAGCGTCAAAGCGGGTCGTATTTATTTCACTACCCCATGCGTTGGTAGTTCCTTTATCATGGTTTGGAACAAAATTAACTTGCCCTGTTTGTTTACGGTCTTTTAAAAAACGGAGATTTAAAAAACTTACCCATCCTTTTTCGGCATCAATATATTGCCACCTGTTCATTATGTTCATTTGATTGGCTAAAGGGGCGTCTAAGAAGCTATCTTTATTTCTATCAAAACGCTCACCTCTGTAGTTACCATGCAAATACAAACCGGTATGCCATTTTTTACTTACTTTTTGATTCAAATGAATGTTTAATTCTGTTCTGCCGCCAAGAGCTCTGTATACATTTATAAAAAAAGGAGAATCAGTAAAAGGTTTTACCAATTCTGTATTAATTTGTCCGGAAATACTTTCATAGCCATTAATAACGCTTCCGGCTCCTTTTGTTATTTGTATACTTTCCACCCAAGTACCGGGTGTAAAAGTTAAACCATATACTTGCGAAGCACCTCGAATGGAGGGAATGTTTTCTTGGTTGATTAATAAGTACGGACTTTTTAAGCCTAACATTTGAATTTGTTTTGTACCCGTTAGGGCATCTGAAAAATTAACATCAATAGAAGGATTTGTTTCAAAGCTTTCAGATAAATTACAACAGGCAGCTTTTAATAATTCTCCGCTATCAATAGTCATTACATTTTGGGTTTGTAAAAATGACCTTTGTACCGATTGCCTTTGTGTTTTAATGGTAACTTCATCTAAAACATGGGCTTCTTTTAATACGTGTTTTACAAATTTATTATTGAGTATAGTTAATGTATCTGTTTTATAGCCTATATAATTTATAATTAGTTTTTTAAATTCTTTTTTATAAGGAAGTGTAAAAGATCCGTTTTCTTGGGTGGTTGTACCTGTTTGCGTATGCAACCAGTAAACAGAAGCTCCTTGAACACCAATTGTTTTTCCGGATTGCTTTTTTTCTAAGACAATTCCTTTTAAAGAATTTTGAGAAAACGTTACGGCATATAAAAACAATACAAACGTATTTAATATGTGTTTCATGTGTTTATATTTATTGGTTTTCAATCGTCACATGTAACCTTTGATGTTAAAAATAATTATTCTGATGTGTGTTAATAATTATTTTGAACATGTCGGTTTCATTTTTATAATTTTTATCATTCATATTCACGATAATGTGAACTGTAATTATTTTGATTTTAGGTCAAAATGAGTAGTTAAATTTTAGTCTTAACTAAAAAATTAAATATGAAATCATATGATAAAAACCATATTGAGAAGTTGTATGTTAGGAGTTATTATTGGGGGGATATAGTTTTTAAAAGGAATACGATACCGTTTTAAAAAAGTTAACTCAGGTTGCGTAATTTTAGTTTGTGAAATAGCATGGACAACTTTAGTTACAACTGTTTTCTCTTTTAATAATTTATCAACATTTTGTAGCCCTTTTATATACGTTAGCTCGTCTTTACAACACGATTTTTTTTCTGATTTAAAAGCATCACTACAATCTTCTTCTTTTTCACCACCACAAGAATTGGCATTGCCAAAAAAAGAAATATCTATTAAAAAGTTACCGCAAAAGTGTTTTTCTACTGTGAAAGAAACAGTAGATAAAACCGTTAAGAGGGTTAATAGGGTAATGGCTATTTTTTTGAGTAACATGCTCATAAAGGCAAACTTACAAAAAAGTAATAGTATAGTGAATAACTAGTGTTTTTTTATAGTTATAGATAACCATTTTTTTATGATTCCTAAAAGAAAGTATTCTGCCTGAAAGAAAGGATTTTATAAGTAGTTAAAATCCTTTAACATTTTTTTAACATTTTTTAGTTATGGTGTTTTTGAATTCAGTTGTTTCACCTCTACACGAAAAATTAAATTAAAATGAAGAATTTATTAAGAGGATTGGTTGTAGGATTTTTAGCAATGGTAACATTGAGTTGCTCTGATGACGACACCTTAAATGTAGGGTATGAAACAAGTTTTACAATTCAACCTAATACAGATTTGTTTGTTAACAGAGACGGATCAGTAAATGTATTAGTAAAAGGAGCTTTTAAAGACACAAACCCTAACTCTGTAGTTATAGAAAGAGGTTTTGTATACGGGTTAACTCCTAACCCTAAAATAGAAAACGGAAATACTACGGTAGCTAAAGGCGTTATAGAGAATATAGTAGTTGGTGATCTTAGAAACTTAGAAAAAGAAAAAACATATTATATCAGAGGATATTTTAAAAAAGTAAGTGGGAATCATTTCTATGGAGAAGAATTAAAAGTAGTAACAGGAGCTAATGTAAAAGATACACGCTCAATAACTTTAGAAATAGCGAGTAAGCCGTTTTTTGTATCGCAAACTGAAATTACTCCGGAGGTTAAGGTAGTAAAGGTAGAAAAAGAATCACCGGTAGAAATAGGGTTTGAATATAGTACTACCGCAGATTTTTCAGATAGTAAAAAAGTAGTAATATCTGGAGTGCAAGGAAACTTTATAGAAAAAGAGTATCAAGAACTTATAGGTGGATTAAAGGCATCAACAACCTATTATTTTAAACCGTATGCAAAATATGCAGATGGTACCATTACCAATGGAGGAACCAGTAAAACATCAATAAGCACTAAGTAAATAAAAAAAGCCTTCAACGAGTTGAAGGCTTTTCTTTTTTAGTTTTTTATTTAGAATTGGTAACGAACACTTAGTCCGAAATCAGAATTAAATCCGTCATAACCATCGCTAAAACCAACTTCAGGACGGTAATCTAATGAAATTAATAACGGAATGTCAAAGTTGTACTCTACACCAATAACCCCGGCACCAAATAATGAAGTACTAGAAATGTCGGTAGATTTAACTTTCCAACTACCAACACCACCACCAACACCGGCGTACCAGTTAAAACGGTTTTCTAATTGCCATACCCATTGGTATAATCCGGTAGCTTTAAAAGCACTATAGTTTTTATTTCCTCTAATACCTAAATCAACCTCTAAACGGTTAGCGCTTCCTAATCTACGTTGGTATGATATTTCTCCACCAAATCCGTTGTTATCTCCAAAACGAATACCTAAAGCATTTTCAGAGATCTCCTGTGCATTTGCTGTTAAAACAGACAAGGTTACGAAACCAATGAATAAAAATAGTTTTCTCATAATAAAAAATTTAATTGTTCTTAATTTGTGTTTTTTGTCAAATTATATGCCAAATATATCCATTATTTTTTTACTATTAACCTGTTACCTTTAGAATGACTACTAAATTCAGGTGCGTACATGTTCTGAATAGTTGTAATTCCGTTGCTAAAATTACCGGCATTATTTACTCTTACATCATACTCAAAAACATATACTCCTTTAGGTAAACGATCAAAAAAGAAGTTTGTTGCGGCGTCTTGGGTACTTTCGTAATATCCTAAACTGTCTTGCCATTTATATTCAGATAAAACTGTAACCGGCTCAACACCGCTGGCTCTCATATCTTTCATATGAACAAATTCCATATCCCTATCAGAACGTAGTTCTATTCTAACGGTAAGTAGGTCACCCACATTAAGTGTTGAATTATCAGTAATGGCTACCAGTTTTTTACCGGTATCTGAGTTGATCTTTTTAAACAGTTTTTTACTCAATTGTAAAGGCGTTTTTGCCGCTGTAATTTTATCTAAGTCTTCAAAGTACTGCCAGTACAAACCACCCCAGGCAATAGAATTGCTGTTTGAGTTAAGGGTAACGTTGCCCATGTTAGGTGTAATTTGATTTTCTTTCCATGAAGTTTTAAAGTAGCCTGTTCCGGCTTCTACTTTAATGTTAGGGTTTTCTGAAGGTTTAATCACGTTATTACCAATGGTAACTGTAACTAATTCTGTAGAAGACACCCAGTCACTATTTTGAAGTAATAGCGCATAAATAGCTTCGGTAGTAGCCTTGGTGGTTTTCCATTGACTTACCTGCTTATTTTTTAATAACCATATTTTTAAATTATCAATAGTAGAAGCATCATTTTCAATCTCAGTAAAGGCTTCAATTAAAAGCGCTTGCGTTTCAATAGGAGCTTGATACCAGAACCAGCTAGGTTTATTGGCTTTCCAGTACATCCCTAGTTCTTCAGAAGTAATACTGTTTTCTTTTAAAGATTTTAAAATGGCCGTAGCTGTTTTTTTATTTCCGGTTCTGTGATTAATTAAAGCCATTAACCCTTCGCTGTAGAGGTCAAAATCTTTCCAATAGTTTGTTGTTTGTTGGGTGTAGAAGTTAACTGCTTTATCAGTATTGTTATTTAACGGTACATTTTTATAAAAGCTACGCATGTATAAATACTGAATAATAAAATTGCTTAAGTGATTTTTCTTTAAAAAAGCTTCATACTTCTTATTTCCTTCTTTCTCTTTTATTTTAAGCGCTTGTTTAAGCATTTCTTTATGGATATCTACAATTTCATTATCTAAAAATTGAATAGCTTTTAGTATAATACTTTCTTGAGTACTATCAGAAGTAGTAATGCCTAACTGTTTTAAATGCCCAAAACCACTAGCTATATGTAACGTAATATACGGATTTGGCGAATAGTTACCCTTAAACCAAGGAAAACCTCCGTTACTCATTTGCATATTTTTTAATTTTTGAATAGCGGCTTGTTGATCGTTACTTAATTTGTTTAAATCGAATAACAAAGCAATTCTCTTTTTCTGTTCGGTTTCAGATTGCGCGTCTCGTAACCAAGGAGTTTCTTGAATAATCAGTGATTTTAATTCTTGATTTTTTTCTAAATTACTTAGTAAAGCATCAGAAGATTTCCATTGATTAAAAACTTCTTGAATTCTAGGATTAGAGTTTGCTATATGACTAGCTAAAGTATTGGCGTAATAACGAGCAAAAGTTTGTTCACTACATTCATAAGGATATTCCATTAAATAAGGTAGTGCCTGTATAGCATACCAAGCAGGATTAGACGTAATCTCTAATGTTAATTGATGATTTTTTAGAGTAGAAGAGCTGTTGTTTTTTAGCTTATCTAAACTAAAAGTTTTGGTTTGGTTACCTTTTACCCACATAGAGAGTGTTTCTGTAACCAACATTCTGTTGGATAATACAGGTAAAGCATTTTGCTCACCATCTGAAAAATCACCCGCCTTAGCTATAATTTTATATTGAACAGCTTCCAGGTTTTCCGGGATAGATAAGTTCCAAGAAACATTGGCATTGCCGTTTTTAGCTACCGAAAAAGATTGTGTTTTACCGGAAGCTGTTAACAGATTAACTTCACTACCGGTAATAGGATTTGTTAAGATAAGTTGAGCGGTACCTTCTAAGTTTTTATCAGATAGATTAGCTATTTTAGTATTGATGGTAATTTGATCTCCCTGACGTAAAAAACGAGGAGCGTTTGGAGTAACCATAAGCTCTTTTTGAGTAACCGTTTCTAATGTTTTAGTGGCAGAATTTAGCTCTTTAGTATGCGCCAATAACTGTAATTTCCATTTGGTTAATGCTTCCGGAGCGGTAAAGTTAAAAGATACGTTTCCGTCTTTATCCGTTGTTAAATGAGGATAGAAAAAAGCAGTTTCTTGTAAGTTTTTACGGATTTGCACTTTTGTAGATGCAATATCATTCGTGTCAGATTCCCCTGAAACCGGAGGTGGTAAATCAGAATCGGCAACTCCATTAGCATTTTCAGAAAGTCGGGCTACTTTTTTTCGTTGAGAAGCCATAAGGTTACCGGTTACAGTTTCCTCTTCAAGCTCAGCTTCAACAGGAGCATCATTCATTTCATTTAATGTAGCTCTTTTCATGTAAACAGGACTATTAAAAAAGCTAAACCCATACCAATTATACTGAGCGTTAAAGAGCTCGGTATTTATAGTTATGTTATTGTTATTATCATATAAATTTTGAACTCTAAAGTGAGAAACACCAAAACTAGCATTAGCCTCTGCATTATTATATGTATGGTATATCGGTTTTTGTATAGGTGTAAATTGCCATTGATGTGGTTTAAAAGCGTCAAGAGAAGCATCGTACATTCCTGCTAAAAGTTCGGCAGTAACCATGTCTTTTTTAGCTCCTTTTACTGTAAAACTCCATGTTTGTTGTTCACCCGGGTAGAGTTTATCTCTAAAGGTTTTCGTGGTAATTTCTAAATCAGTTTTAGGGTAGGGTACTTGTATTAATAAATTGCCTTTATCAAAAGCATTATAATTTACATAATACCATTGAATGCCGAAACCACCCAAGTCTTGTTCTGTCACCGGAATGGTGATTTTTTTATGATCTTTAGTAAGATGGATATAGTGTTTTTCAACAATATTACGTTGTTTTTCAACTAGCAAAACCAAGCTAATATCTTTTGAATTAGAGCTAACGGTTAGTACAACTTTGTCGCCGGCTTTATATGATTTTTTATCAGCAGTAATGCTAATAAGTTTTTGATCTGCGGGTAATTTATCTTGAGGAGAAAAGAGCGTGAAAAACTGCTTCGCTTCTACTTTTTGACCAAATTTATCACTGGTTTCTAAAACAGCTAAATATTTTCCTGAAGGCCAGTTTTTAAATTTGTCTAATATCAGTTCTTTCTGTTTTTCGGTATTAAAAGCTAGTGTTTGAATAGCATTTCCTTTATCCCAATTCATAAAATTATCTTCATCAGTATAAGCATCATGAGGATATTTGTTCTCAAATTCTTTTTGAGGAATTGTTTGGTAATCAGGAGCGGTCCAAGGACGTTTGCGTAAAATTCTGTTCGGAGCTTTTAGTTTGTATATAGAAATAGTTCCTGAACCTGCTACAAACTCATTATTTAAATTTTTAGTATTAATTTTTATGGTGGTTTTTCCTTCAGATTTATCAATGTTTTCAGGAATATTTAGCTCAGCAAGTAGTGTGTGATAGCCCACTTTTACTTGTGTGGTAGCACTTCGGGTTTCACCATTAATATCTGTTACATCAGCGGTTATTTCGTAAGTAAAAACGGGTAAATCTTTTTTGTTAACACTTTCGTCCGGTAATGCTTTAAATTCAATTGAAAAGTTACCGGAATTATCGGTTATTGTTTCACCATAGGTAATTTCTTGAGGTTGTGAAATAAAGAAAGGTTTGTACCAATACCACCATCTTGGGTATTCAACTTTACGATGTACTCGGTAAACTACTTTAGCATCAGAAATAGTAGCTCCAGAATATGCTTTAGCAAAACCGTTTATAGTTACAACATCATTTATTTTTATACTGGAAGTAATCGGTGAAAATTCAGCTTCAAACTTTGGACGTTTATATTCTTCAACAGAAATATAGGTGTAGTTTTTTCTGCCATCAATAGATGTTTCAATTACAAACTGCCCCGTTAATCCTTGTTTTGGAATGATAAATTGAGAAGAGAAAGAACCAAAATCATTTGTTTTTAATGTTATTTCTTTGATGTTTTGATGGTTTACATCTTTTAACGTGACTACAACAGTTTCATTGGTTTTAACTGTTGCTTTGTTTTTAAAGGATTCCATAGATATTCCTTTAAAATAAATCGTTTGACCGGGTCTGTATATACTTCTGTCAGTAAAAAGAAACGTTTCTGTATAGGCTTTTTCTACAGAAGAAGTGTTTCTATATTTAGGATTGATATAAAAATAACCAAAAGTCGCTGTTTTGCCTTTGTAAGTTATTATAGCACGAACATTAGGGAAATATTCGCGATTATTAGGATAATATGTAAACTCACCATTTTTGTCTGTAGTAAAGTGAGTGTCAATTTTTTTATCATAATGATTTCTGGTTGTGTTGGTAAAATGCACTTTAGCATTTGCCAGAGGCATACCGGTATTTCGGTCAACTATCTGATAGTTGTTTTCTTGATTGTGATTGATAATAAAAGCAATATCCGTTGCTTGGATTGATGAAAAAGCAAAGGTTGATTTTTTAGTTAAATTTTTGTCTGTAGTAGCTAATATTAAAAAACTACCATCGGATAATTTTGGAAGACCAATTTCTGTCGTATGCTGTTGGTAATCTCCTTCATTTTTTAAATCGGAACACCAACTTTCATTTTTAGGTAATTTCTGTATAAAATCAACTTGTTTGCCCTCATTATATATTTCATTAAGTTGAGTTATTTGATCAGAAGTAATTTTATAGACAGAAAAATAAATCTCATGTACGTTTTTGTAATTCACTAATACTTTAGAAAATTGTTCTACAGGAACATTTTTTTCAGTTAGTATGCTCAGTGATTTTGAGGTTATCTGTTGTTTTAAAATAGTGCATTTTTTTGCTCCTAAACTTTTAGGGTAAGTAGTAATGATTTGAGTACAAATAGTTAAAGCCTCTTTGTTTTTAAATTGATACGTTTCATCTTTATTAGGTTGATACGTGTTGGCTAATTCATTGTATATCTTGGCAATTTCAAACGCATATAAACCTGATGCTTCGTTGCCTTTATATTTATTTTTTGAAGCTTCGAGAGTTGTTAAAAGTAATTTTTGTTTATCGTAAAAAGTACCATGCTCATTTACAAAAGTCAAGCGTTCTATATCATTTGCTACTAAAGCATTTGAATTTTTACTGTTAAGGTGAAATTGAATAAGCTTTTGATATACTTTTAAGGCATTAAGCTGGAGTGATAGACTATCTTTAGAAGCTAGCGTTAGTGTTGAAAATTTGTTGAAATCACCTAAAAAATCCGGATTATCAATCTTAAATTCATACGACGGTTTAGTTATATTAGTTTCTGTGGTCTTGTAAAACTCTAATGAGTTATGTGCTAAAAAATCAAATAAAGTTGGTTGAAATGTTTTAGTGTCTTCAGTAAGTTGTAAAATATCTTCAAAGTCGTGAATCTTTATTTTTTGTAGCTGCGGAGTGTTCTGTAAAGAAGCTTCAAAATAAGAATGTACCTCGTTAAAAAGCGTTGTTAAATCCCAAGTTCTAAAATCATCTTTATCAACTTTACTTGAAGTTTGTGTTCTGTCATAGAACTTCCATCTATTCTGATTAAAATATTGCCAATATAAGTTGGCTAAAATATTTTCAAGAACATTTTTAGTAGGAAAGTTACTGGATGCTATATGTTCTTTAAACTGATTGATAACTTTTAATTGAGCGTTTTCTTCCAGTACTAATGAAATTTTACTTTTATAAAAAAGAGTCTTTATAATTTGAGGTGAGTTTTTGTCTTTTTGCGCTTTATTGTAGATTTCGTTTACTACTTCTAAGGCAGATTTAGGAAGATTGTCATTTTCAAACTTAAGTACTTTATTCCATAAACCTTTATAGTTTTCCTGAGCGTTTATGGTGGTTGAAAATAAGCATATCATGAGTAAAATGGGTGTTAGTTTTTTCATATTCTAAAATTTTTTCAGAAAGAGTTTTTAGTTTTTTTAGGGTTTAATAATTAGTAAAACACGGATTTTAATAGGTGTTGAGCAACTTAAAATACGTGAAACAGTGTATTTAGCGTGTAAACAAGAGTTTTCATTGAGTTTTGGTTTTAAAGATAACGAATTTGTACCATGGTTTTGTATTTTTGTTGCAAACTCACATGGATATATGAACATACATTTTATAGCTATTGGAGGCAGTGCAATGCACAACTTAGCAATTGCTTTACACCAAAAAGGATACCAAATTACAGGAAGTGATGATACAATACATGAGCCTTCTAAATCTCGTTTAGAAAAATATGGATTACTACCTGAGCAATTTGGGTGGTTTCCTGAAAAAGTAAACGTAACATTAGATGCGGTTATTTTAGGGATGCATGCAAAACAAGATAATCCGGAGTTAATTAAAGCACAGGAGTTAGGAGTAAAGATATATTCGTATCCGGAGTTTTTATATGAGCAGTCAAAACATAAAACAAGAGTTGTTATTGGGGGGTCACATGGTAAAACAACCATAACTTCAATGATTTTACATGTGTTGAATTACCATGATGTAAAGGTAGATTATATGGTAGGAGCTCAATTGGAAGGGTTTGAAACTATGGTGCATTTAACCGAAGAAAATGAATTTATTGTTTTGGAAGGGGATGAATATTTGAGTTCACCAATTGATAGACGACCTAAATTTCATTTGTACAAACCGAACATAGCTTTAATAAGCGGTATTGCTTGGGATCATATTAATGTATTTCCAACTTTTGAAAATTATGTAGAGCAGTTTTCAATATTTACTAATTCTTTAACCAATGGAGGTATTATGGTATATAATGAAGAAGATTCTGAAGTAAAGAAAGTAGTGGAAGCGTCTGAGCACTCGATAAAAAAATATCCATATCGTACTCCTGGTTACACCATAGAAAACGGAACTACTTATATCGATACTCCCGATGGAGCAATGCCGTTAGAAATTTTTGGAAAGCATAATTTACAAAACTTGGCAGGAGCAAAATGGATATGTCAACACATGGGAATAGATGAGGAAGATTTTTACGAAGCTATTGCTAGTTTTAAAGGAGCAAGTAAGCGTTTAGAAAAAATAGCAGAGAGCTCAGATACGGTAGTTTTTAAAGATTTTGCGCATAGTCCAAGTAAGGTAAAAGCAACAACAACAGCAGTTAAAAAACAATATGCCAATAAAACATTACTAGCCTGTTTAGAGTTACATACCTATAGTAGTTTAAATGCTGAATTTTTAGAAGAGTATGAAGGAACCTTATCAAATGCAGACAAAGCGGTAGTTTTTTATTCTCCGGATGCTGTAAAAATTAAAAAACTAGAAGAAGTTACTAAAGATCAAATAGCAAAAGCATTTAAAAGAGAAGATTTAATTATTTATACGCACCCTGAAGATTTTAAAAATTTTCTTTTTAATGAAAATCTGAAAAATACAGCTCTGCTTTTAATGAGTTCGGGTAACTACGGAGGGTTAAACTTTGATGAGGTTAAAGGTTTAGTTTAGATTTTAGCCTGCTAATAACATATTTTCTTATTTTTTTATTAAATATGAATAGAGTTAACAAGTTTAACCTGTGTTTATATAGAAAAACAATGCCCCATATTTTTCTGTTGTAACGGCTAATTCTAAGATTTTTTATAAAGAATAATTGTTTTTTTATAAAATTAGAAGTGTCTCTAGTCTTGTGATATTTTAGAGAATTAGGATTGTTCATTAAAAAGCTAGAACTAGCAACAAAATTATTTAAGTAATTGAAGTTTTTATTATTTTTTAGTGAGTCTTTTACTGATGTTTTTAAAGAAAGAAGGTATAGGTCGTAAGTGTTTCTTAAAGAGGGAGTTTTATACCACTGCCCTTTATCATTTATTTGTTTATTATAACAAGTGATTAAAACTTGATCAGTAAAAGAAAGTACCGAGGTGTTGTCTTTATTTTTTTTTAGATTCTCTTTTACATGATTATAGTTAAAATATTTTTCATCTGAAATCATTTTATAGTGAATTTCTACAGCAGCTATACGATTATGTTTTGTAATCTTAGGATAATGTCTTTCTGATAAAGTATTATCAATAAAGTCGATATTTTTTTCCTTATATCCATCGTTTTTTAAACTTATTACAGCTTTTGAAAAATCAGAGTTTGGGACTAAAAAATCAATATCTCCAACCATACGTTCACCTACATCTTCGTATAATCCTTCCAGTAAATTACCGGTTCCTTTTAAAAAGATAGGTGTAATATTATTAGTTAAAAGTATATCATTAATTTCCTGAGCCTGTTTTATAATTTGAAGATTACGTTCTCTGTTGAGGTTAGTAATATGTTCCATATATTCAGCCAGGTCCTGTGGAATATGCTTAAGTAAGTCAGTACGTTTTAAATTGCAATATAAAGCCGGAAAAACATAATGAGCTGTACTTAATTTGACGACTGCATCCCAATCAACGTTACCGGAAATTATTTCATTTTCAACACCATCTTTGTTGTGTTTTTCATGCGTTATGGTTAAACATTTACCAACAAAAAATAAGGTTTCTTTATAGTTCATTTGAAAACAATTTTTTTACAGTTTGAATCATTTTTTGATTGTCAGAGTAAACCAATCTGTAGCAATTTAAATCACTAAACCAATTTAAAAATGTTTCAGCATTTTCAGGAATAGGAGACAACCAAGAGTCAGGAACTAATTGTTGAAAGGCTTCTGTTTTTGATATATTGGTAATACTTAAATTGCTTTCAGGAACATATTTAATAAATACAAGTTTTTTACATGGCTTGTGCTGTGTGTAATCAGCATTATTAGGAGGAAGATATCGTACAACTTTATTTAGCTTTTTAAAGTGATATTCAGCAGTGTTTTCTAATTCAGGATACAACTGTAAAAGAACTGGTAGACTATTTTTTTTAATAGAAATTGCTGAAGGAAAACTATACACTTCTTTATTTTTTGCAAGAACAGGAACAAAATCGTCTGCTAAACAGGTAAAACCATTGGCTTGTAATAAAGCTAAAGAAGTGCTTTTTCCATTACCGGAATCACCAAGAAAAAGTATAGCGTTTTCATCATTGCTAACCGCAGAAGCATGAAAAATTCCCATCCAATCATCTTCTTTATAGCTATGAGTATGCTCTATTATTTTCATTGAAAACTTTCCTTGAAAAAAATGACTTTCATTAAAAGACCAATGACCAATATATTCATCATTGCAATAAAAAAAGATAGCTTCTTTATACGTGAATACCTGATAGTGATAGTTTATTTTTTCTTGTTTTTTTACTTCTAAATGAGCAAACTTTGGATGTATTAGCGATACTTCATAGTCAGATAGAAAATCAACTAAAAATACGGTATTATTTATTTTATAATATTTTCTATGTTCAAATGAAGAAGGAATAGGAGTGTTACATTGTTCAAAGGGTAATGTTCCTGTTTTCTCTAATAATTTTTTAATATCATTAATGAACTGATTTGCTTCTGAGTATGGCACATGTATCTTATCAGAAAGAAAACTTGTAATGGTTTCCTCAGGAGTATTGTTTGTTAATAAAGTGAGTATCTCTGCAACAATTTTTTCTACTATAATGTATTGATTATTGTTGGCTAACCATACCAAGCTTTTCTCTTCAATATCTTTTGTTAAAATCATATCCAACAAAAATAATAAAACCAATTTCAAGCAATTATATTTCTCATAAAATATATTAAACTATTTACGTTTAAATAAATAATTGATTGGTATTTTTGTGGTATGTACAAACAAAGAATAGAATTAGAAGAAGGAGATTATTATCTTAACGAGCAGGGATATAAAGTGTTTACAGAAAAATACCATTTGAGAAGAGGGTATTGTTGTAAGAGTGGGTGCAAACATTGTCCATATAGTTATGATAAAAAAACAGATAGTTTTAAGAAGTAGTGACCTTATATAGATTATTGTTTCTAATTAAAAGGAAAATTCAATTAAAATATAAAAAATGAAAAAATTTTTAGTATTGTTTATAGGGCTTCAGTTGGTTGGTTGTGCTGAATTGCAAAAAGTAGTTAGTCAATTGCCAAGTCAAGGAGGGTTAACTCAAGAACAAATAGGAAATGGATTACGCCAGGCACTTGATAACGGAATACAGCATCAGGTATCTAAATTAACCGCAAAAGACGGTTTTTATAAAAATGAATTAGTAAAAATTTTACTACCGGAAGAATTACAGGTTGTAGACAGAGGCTTGCGTAAAATAGGATTAAGTTCATTGGCAGATGAAGGGCTTAGGGCTATTAATAGAACTGCTGAAGATGCAGTAAAAACAGCAACACCTATTTTTGTTAATGCGGTAAAAGAAATTACATTTACAGATGCAAAAAATATATTATTAGGAGAGCAAAATGCTGCCACTACATATTTACAAGGAAAAACAAATACAGCTCTGTATGGTAAATTTCACCCGGTAATTCAGAATTCATTTGCTAAGGTTGGTGCTGATAAAATTTGGGCTAATTTAATTTCTAAATACAATAGCATTCCTTTTGTAAAACAGGTAAATCCTGATTTAACAGATTATGTAACTCAAGAAGCTTTAGAAGGAGTTTTTACTATGATTGCGGTAGAAGAGAAAGGAATACGAGAAAAAGTAGGTTTACGTAATACTGATTTACTTCGTAGAGTTTTTGCTTTGCAAGATAAAATATAAAAAAGTTAGATATATTATTTTTAAGCTTCACCTTTGGTGGAGCTTTTTTTGCTTTTAATTGAGTAAAAAATAAAATAATAATTAATTGTAAATCAAAATATTGTGTATATTTATAAGGTTGTTAAATTTTAAACTATGTTACGAGTAGATCAATTACATAAGTATAGAAAACATCTTGAGGATAGATATGGAAAATTGGTTGAAAGAGCTAATGATTATAAATATATCGATGAGTGTAAAAGTGACAGATCAGCTTTTAAAGCAATGAAAATTTTGGAGAAATTGAATAGGATAAAATATTTAGATCAGGAATTTTCAGATTCGATTGTGTAACTGTTTAAAATAATCAAAAGCTTTCAAAAGTCTACTACCATACCAAGAAAACATTTCACCGTCAACAAAAATCGTTTTGGCATGATGTGTAAATCTCCCTATTTCAAAGGCATGTTCCTCTTTGAAAGGGTAGGGTTCTGATGATAATAAAACAAGATCAGGATCACCTTCAATTCGGATTTTCTTTAATTCAATTTCAGGGTAACGATTTTTATTACTGTAAATATTTTCAAAGTTGTTTAGTAATAATAAATGATTTATAAAATTATTGTTGCCAGCTACCATCCATGGGTTTCTCCATATAAAATAAGCAACTTTTTTTGTAGGTTTATCCTTTACGAATTCTTGAAATTCGTTAAGTTTAAAATTTAGTTTTTGTATTATTCTATTAGCCTCAGTTCTGCAAGAAAATAACTCACCATATTGTTGAATAAGCTCCTTGGCATCAGATAAGGTAAAAATATCAGAAACATGAGTTGGAGCTATTTTTTCGCATGCTTCAACTATTTCTTTAGTGTTTTCTTCTTTATTACAAAGAATAATGTCAGGTTTAAGCTCCTTAATTCTGTCTGCTTTAATATTTTTAGTACCTCCAACAATAGTTATTGTTTTTTTAATATGAACAGGATGTACACAAAATTTTGTTATACCCACTAAAAATTCCTCTAAACCTAAGTCAACTAACAATTCTGTTTGACTAGGAACTAGAGAGATAATTCGTTTAGGTGTTTTGGATAATGTAATTTCTCTGTTAATTTGATCAATCAAGGTTATTTTTTAATCGCAATATATGAGAAAAAATTAGATGAGAATGAAATATTATCCCAATGTGAGCTTCCCCTAATTAGAACTGCATAAATTTCTGCGTATTTTATCGGTGATTATCTACCCAGTCTGTCATGGGGTCTATGATGGTTATAATCATACATCAATCTTGTGTTTGTTCTCTTACTTGGTCGATATTCTCAAAGATGTACTTATCAAG
>NZ_JBOCUK010000031.1:0-42684 GCF_050606265.1 Tenacibaculum sp. TC6
AACAAACATGTGTTTGTTGAGAGATTTTATATCTTTAATCATACTAAAAAACTGTAATGGTTTTTTAGGACGACACAAATGTTATGATGCAAAAAGTGAAAAACTCAATAGGAATATTTGATTCAGGAATTGGAGGCACCTCTATATGGAAAGAAATTCAACAACTCTTACCCAAAGAAAACACCTTATATCTTTCAGATAGTAAAAATGCTCCTTATGGTAATAGAACCAAGGAAGAAATAATAGAGCTCTCTATTAAAAATACCGAGTTTTTACTTAAAAATGATTGTAAAATTATTGTAGTGGCTTGCAATACTGCAACTACTAATGCCATCAAAGTTTTAAGACAAAAATATACCATACCGTTTATTGGTATTGAGCCTGCCATTAAACCTGCAGCCTTACAAACCAAAACCAATGTTATTGGTATTTTAGCCACAAAAGGAACCCTAAACAGTGAGCTTTTTGAAAAAACCTCTGCTAACTTAGATAGTAAGTTAACTATTATGGAACGCGTTGGAGAAGGCCTTGTTGACTTAATAGAAAAAGGTAAAATTTATTCAAGTGAAATGACTTTGCTTCTTGAGAAATACCTTACTCCTATGATAGAGGCTAATGTAGATTGTATTGTGCTAGGTTGTACACATTATCCTTACCTTAAAAATCAAATTGAGGCAATTGTTGGCCCGTCTGTTAAAATTATAGATTCAGGTTATGCTGTGGCCATGCAAACGCAAAATATCCTTAAGCAACATAACTTACTTAATTTAGAAAACCTAAAAGCCTCTCATAAGTTTTGTATTAATATAGATAAAACTGTATTAACAGAAATACTGGAAGAGCATGTGCCTCCCGGTATTAATATTTCTATTGAAGAAACCGCTTTTTAAAAAAGGCTTCCGTTGATATTAGGACAAGCTGATGCTCTACGCTTTCTACACAATACATTCATACCTAATGATATTTGATGGAAGTTTCCATTGGTAAAAATTAAGTCGCCTGTTTGTTTGGTGTAAGTATATCCAAACATATATCTTTTATAGTTAATTCCAACAAAAGGAGTTACATAATGAGAATCTCCAAAAACCTGTCCGTCAAAACTGCGTCTGTAAGAAATACCTCCCCAAAGTTGCATATTAGACAACTTTTTATACACTTTAAAGTTTATATCAGCAATTTTTTCACTTGTTTGTTCTTTAAGTTGAAGCATCAGAGAAGGTTCAAATTGAATCTTGTCTTCATCTCCAAAAAAGTAAGCTCCGCCAATAATATAGTTTCTTAAATTAAGAGATTCAAAGTTTGAGTTTAAATTGCTTTTGGCAGACAATAAGATATTTTTTACTGTAAAGTATGATGAAAAACCTTTGTAGTGATAAGCCATACCAAAATCAGCATTAAAATACATATTACTTTCTACCACCTGACTCACGGTAGGATCGTTAAAAAATGTAGTTTGATCAACCTGATTTTGTACAACTGCCAACGATAAACCAAATGATAACTGGTTAAAAAGGTTTTCATTTCCTAAATCTAAATGATAGGCATACGTACCTTGAAATGCTTTTTGTGAATGGTAACCATTTTTATCATTAAATAATACAAAACCATACCCAGCTTTAGAATACTCCCCTGCTTTAGCATGAAAACTTAATGTTTGTAATTCCGGAGCATTTTTAACGCCTACCCATTGCTGTCTTGCAGTTAGCCTGATTTTACCACATTCTCCAATCCCCGCTGAAGCCGGATGAATTAAAAAAATGTTGTCTGATAAATAATCAAAATATATAGGTAATGTTTCTTGCGCTTTTATTTTTAAATTAAAAAAAAATAGAAGTAGTAGTAAGGGTGTGATGTTTTTTTTCATAAAGCGTATGTAATAGGCGCCTCAAATATAAAACAACCACAACTAAAAATTTGTTAATTTTTTAAAAAACCAAACTTATCAGCTTTGTTTTAGTAATTTAATCGATATTCTGAAGGAGAAACCTTTTTTATTTCTTTAAACTTTCTGTTAAAATTAGAAATATTTTTAAAACCGGACTTTTCTGAAATCTCTGTAATTAAAAGCTCTTTATTTTGTAATAATTTACACGCCCTTTCTACCCTAATTTCATTAAGAAAAGTAAAATAGGTTTTATTGGTTCTTTGCTTAAAATATCGGCAAAAAGCATTCGGAGTCATATTGGCTATACCCGCAACCTCATCCAAGTCAATTTTTTTGTCAAAATTAGATAAGGTATAATCCATCACCTTCCCCATTCTTTTCCCTTCATTATCTGTAAACTTTTTATGGTATAAAAATGTTGACAATCGTTCAACATCAGACTGAATGATTAGTTTTAACAGCTCTAAAAAAACAATAAAACGCTCAAAATCATCACTCTTAGGCAACCTATTAAAATAACTAATTAGAATTTCTTTATTAGTAAGTACTTTAAAACTTGTTTTAGCATGATCAAAAAAAGACTCAATTTCCTTAAAGTCATCCAGCTCAAAAAACGTTTTTCCAAAAGATTCTTTTGTAAAGAAAAGCGACATCATAAATGATTCTTGTATGGTAGATGTATCACTCTTAAAAACATGAGGTTGATTTCCTCCTATAACTAAAATATCGCCACTTGCATACTCATTTACTAAATCTCCTACTAATAAAGTTCCTTCACCTTTAACTACATAACATATTTGAATTTCATCATGTTGATGCAATTTATCATAAAAGTAGGCCCCTTTATCTTCCTGATAAATCAGACCTATATTTTTTGCCTTAGGTATTTTAAACGGTAGTACTTTCATGATACTTTTTTATCAAATTTATCAAATATTCACATTTAAAATATAAAAAACAACTATTTAAGGTAATATAGTATCAATATGTGATAATACTAAGGAAAACAACTGTAGTATTTCCCTCTAACTTTGTAACAAAAACAAACACAATGAGCATTCAATGGAAAGGCGTTATGCCTGCAGTAACCACAAAATTTACAAATGATGATATGTTAGACCTTGCCATGTTTGAGGTTAACATTAAAGCACAATTAGAGGCAGGTGTACACGGAATTATTTTAGGAGGTACTTTAGGAGAAGCTTCTACCTTATCAACCGAAGAAAAAAGTATTCTTATACAAGAAACCGTTCGTATAGCTAACGGTAAAGTTCCTGTTATTATGAATATAGCAGAACAAACTACCAAAGGAGCTATTTTAGCTGCAAATAAAGCAGAACAAGATGGTGCAGCAGGTTTAATGATGCTACCTCCGATGCGTTATAAAGCAGATGCAAGAGAAACTATTGAATATTTCAAACAAACAGCTAATGCTACTAATTTACCTATTATGGTGTATAACAATCCGGTAGATTATGGGATAGAAGTTACCTTAGATATGTTTGAAGATTTACTTACTTCGTGTCCTAATATTCAAGCTGTAAAAGAATCAACAAGAGATATTTCTAATGTTACAAGACTTAAAAATCGTTTTGGTGACAGATTAGCCGTGTTAACGGGAGTAGATACACTTGCCTTAGAAAGTTTAGTTTTGGGTGCAGAAGGTTGGGTTGCCGGTTTAGTATGTGCTTTTCCTGCAGAAACCGTTGCTATATACAGTTTAATTAAAGCAGGTCGTATTGATGAAGCTTTAGCTATTTATCGTTGGTTTTTACCTTTGCTTGAATTAGATATTAATGCTAAATTAGTACAGAATATTAAGTTAGCAGAAGTTGCTACCGGTATAGGAACTGAAAATGTAAGAGCACCAAGACTTCCTTTAATTGGTGAAGAACGTAATCGTGTATTACAAGTTATAGAAGAAGGTATGAAAAACAGACCAACTTTACCAGACTATAAAAGTTTAGAACTAACTGTATAAATAAGATTCTTTTAAAAACTGAGATGATGTTTCATAAACTCATCTTCAAAACATATTAATTATGACAACTGCAGCTGCCAGTAAAATTACAGGAAAAAACCACATAGGATATCGTATTTCAGCCAAAGGGACTATTACCTATAAAACATTTAATCCGGAGCTAAACACAGACAATGAACCTACTTTTTTTGAGGCCTCTTCTGAAGAAATCAATGAAGCTGTTTCATTAGCTACCAAAGCTTTTGAAAGCTTTAAAACAATACCCGGACAAAAAAAAGCGGCATTTTTAAACGCTATAGCTGATGAAATACTAAATCTTGGAGATACGCTACTACAAACCTATTGTTCTGAAACCGGATTACCCGAAGCAAGAGCCATTGGTGAACGAGGAAGAACTGTTTTTCAATTGCGTTCTTTTGCTGAGTTAGTAGAAGAGGGTTCGTGGGTTGAAGCCAGCATAGATACTGCTATACCGGACAGAACACCGCTACCAAAACCGGATTTAAGAAGAATGAATGTACCTTTAGGTCCTGTAGTTGTTTTTGGTGCCAGTAATTTTCCTCTTGCCTATTCAACCGCAGGTGGAGATACCGCTGCTGCCCTAGCGGCAGGATGCCCGGTTATTGTAAAATCGCATCCTATGCATGCAGGTACCGGTGAATTGGTTGCTTCAGCAATTATAGCAGCTGCTCAAAAAACAGATATGCCTGAGGGTGTATTTTCAAACTTAAACTCAAGTGGAATTGAGGTAGGCCAGCAATTAGTACAACACCCGTCCATTAAAGCTGTAGGTTTTACCGGAAGTTTACGAGGCGGAAGAGCTTTACTAGATTTAGCTGCTAAAAGAGAAGAGCCTATTCCTGTTTTTGCAGAAATGGGAAGTGTTAATCCGGTAATTGTTTTACCGGAAGCTTTAAAAACAAGAGGAGAAGAATTAGCAAAAACCTACGCCGGTTCTATTACTGTTGGTACGGGGCAGTTTTGTACCAATCCGGGCTTAATTTTAGGTATTGACAGCGAAGAGCTTCATAAGTTCACCAAACTATTGTCAGAAGAAATTATAAAGGTAAACCCTACTTGTATGTTGCATCCTGCAATCAAACAAGCATATCAGCATAACCGAGCAACTATTTTAAATGAAGATAATGTTACGGTTATTGCAGAATATCCTAATGAGCCTAATGCTAACTATGCAAAACAAACCGTTGCGGTAGTTACCGGAGAAGATTTTATTAAGAACCCCAAATTACATCAAGAAGTTTTTGGTCCGTTTTCATTACTTGTAAAATGCAAGGATAAACAAGAGCTTGAAAAGGCTATTTTTAACATAGAAGGTCAGCTTACAGGTACAATTTTAGGAAATATTTTAGAAATAAATGAGTATAATTATTTACTTTCGCTCTTAAGTAATAAGGTAGGGCGAGTTATTTTTAACGGAGTTCCTACGGGGGTTGAAGTATGTCCGTCAATGGTTCATGGTGGCCCCTATCCTTCGTCAACAGATTCCAGATATTCTGCTGTTGGAACAAGTTCTATAAAACGATGGGTACGACCTTTTAGCTACCAAAACTGGCCAAATGAGTTGCTACCTAACGAGTTAAAAAATGAAAATCCATTAGGTATATTAAGATTGGTAAACAATCAATTAACTAAAAATACAATATACTAACCTATACCTCACCTGAAAGGAAAAGTTTAGAAGGGTGTTTTTCCTTAAGGGGGGTTAGGTTGGGGTTAACAAAATATACCATGAAAAAAACATTTTTTTGCGTAGATGCTCACACTTGCGGTAATCCTGTTAGAGTAGTTGCCGGCGGTGGACCAAATTTAAAAGGCGCTAACATGAGTGAAAAGCGCCAACACTTTCTTAAAGAGTTTGATTGGATTAGAAAAGGCTTGATGTTTGAACCCAGAGGCCATGACATGATGAGTGGTTCTATTTTATATACGCCTCATAATCCTGAAAATGATGTTGCAATTTTATTCATTGAAACTTCCGGATGTCTCCCCATGTGTGGACATGGAACTATAGGTAGCATTACCATAGCCGTAGAAGAAGGGTTAATTACTCCAAAAATTCCCGGAATCATAAAAATGGAAGCTCCGGCAGGATTGGTTCATATTGAATACCAACAAACCGGAAAAAAAGTAGACTGGGTTAAACTTACCAATGTAAAAAGTTATTTAGCTGCTGAAAACTTAAGTATAGAATGTCCTGAATTAGGTGAACTTACTTTTGACGTTGCTTACGGAGGTAATTATTATGCGATTGTGGATCCTCAGCAAAACTTTAGTGGTATTCATAATTTTACTGCCTCTAAAATAATTCAGTATTCACAAGTGGTTCGTAAGCGAATTAATGAAAAGTATCCTGATTTATTTATTCATCCAGAAAACGATACTATCAGAGACGTAACACATATGTTATGGACAGGTAATCCTATAGATCCTAGCTCCTCTGGAAGAAATGCTGTTTTTTATGGAGATAAGGCTATTGACCGAAGTCCTTGTGGTACCGGAACCTCAGCCAGAATGGCACAACTGTATGCTAAAGGCCGTTTAAAACCTGGAGAAGATTTTATTCATGAAAGTTTTATTGGTAGTAAGTTTATTGGTCGTATTGTTGAAGAAACTACGTTAGCCGGTCATAAAGCCATAGTACCTAGCATTCAAGGTTGGGCAAAGGTATATGGATATAATACTATTATTATTGATGATGAAGAGGATCCGTATGCTTTTGGTTTTCAAGTTATTTAAAACGACATATACATTACTTAAACTGACATAAATTTCATTATTTACTTTAAAAACAAGTTGTAACAAGCATGGGTAAAAGTGTTGTTATTATTGGGGGTGGAATTATAGGGTTGTGTTCTGCTTATTATCTACAAAAAGAAGGGCACCAAGTTACCGTTATTGATAAGTCTGATATGACTTCAGGGGCTTCTCGTGTAAATGCCGGGATTATAACCCCTAGTCATATTATTTCATTAGCTGCTCCGGGTATGATTACTAAAGGACTTAAATGGATGTTAAGTTCTTCCAGCCCTCTATCTATTAAACCTCGATTAGATATTGATTTTTTACAATGGTCTTTACTGTTTAAAAAAGCTTCTACTCATGAAAAAGTAGCCAAATCAATTCCTGTTATTAAAAATATCAATCTGCTGAGTAAAGAGCTATATGAGGATATTAAAAAGTCTAGCGACTTTGATTTTTTTTATCAAGATAAAGGTTTACTCATGTTTTATCAAACAGATAAAGCCGGAGAGAAAGAATGGAGTGTTGGCCAGAGAGCTATTAAAGAGGGATTAACTGTTGATAATTTAACGCTGGCAGAAGTACAGCAATTAGAGCCTGAAGTAGCATTAAATATTAAAGGTGCCATTCATTACCGTTCGGATGCTCATATGACTCCGGATGAGTTTATGAAAAAGCTACTAGCCTATCTTCAACAAAAAGGGGTTACCATAATAACCAATGAAGAAGTATTAAACATTACCCAATTGGGTACTAAAGTAGTAAGCATACAAACACATACCCAAGAAATAAAAGCGGATGAGTTTGTTTTGGCTTCCGGTTCCTGGACACCTTTACTGGCCAAAAAAATAGGAATAAAAATTCCTGTACAGGCCGGAAAAGGATACCGTATTAATGTGAAAGAAAAAACCGGAATTACCATTCCGGCTATTTTAATGGAAGCTAAAGTTGCTGTAACGCCAATGAACGGATTTACCCGATTTGCCGGAACAATGGAAATAGCGGGTATTAATACACATATCAATACTACCCGAGTGCGTACTATTGTTAAAGCTGCTGAAAATTATTATAAAGACTTACACATTCCTTCTCAGGATATTGAAAATGTTGACTCCGGTTTACGCCCTTGTTCACCCGACGGTTTGCCTTATATAGGCAAACTTACACATTGTAGTAATGTAACAGTAGCTACCGGTCATGCCATGATGGGTTGGAGTTTAGGTCCTGCTACCGGAAAGTTAGTTTCTGAACTGATTTCAGAGAAAAAAACAAGTTTAGATATGACTCCTTTCGCTCCGGAAAGGTATTGTTAAATATTGTATTATAAAATACAGTTCATAACTAGTTAAAAAATAAGAGGATTCAAAAAAATGAATCCTCTTATTTTAGCATCATACTACATTTCATCAACAAAATCCAAGTTAAAACTTATACTTATACCCTAACCTAATCACCTGCGTTTCGTAATAATCATTACCAACATAATTAAATGTTTCTCCATTAACTTTCTTTTTAACAACCAAGGTGTTAAAAACATCTGTTGCATTTAAAAACAATTCTCCTTTACCTTTCTGAATTGTTTTTTTAATTCCTAAATCTACAGAAAATCGTGATTGAATTTTACCTTGTGGTATAATATCGGGTGCCAGATAAATTGAACTTACCTGTGCTTCAAAATTATTAGGGAGTGTTGCCAATATATTTAGTTTTACATTTCCGCTATACGTCATTTGCTCTTGTGCAGAAAAAACACTTTCTATCGGATACTTATTCACTACTGAAAAGGCATTAATTTTATTATAGTAACCATTCATATTTAAGTTTGCTGACCAAACGTTAGATAATTTTTTATTCATGACAACCTCCAAACCTGTGTTAGCACTTTTGCCTCCGTTTTGTGATACATTATAAATAAGATTAGAATTATCACCTTTGGTTGCTATACGTGTAATGGTTCCATTTGTTATACGATGATATAAAGCTGTATATAAATACCCTTTATGCCATTGGTTTTTATAGCCTAACTCAAACGAATTGGTAAACTGTGGTTGTAGTGCAGGATTTCCAACTTTAATAATTTCTGCATCATCATATTTAGGAAATATACGAATATCTACCTCGTCAGGTCTATCAACTCTTCTGTTATAAAATGCAGATAGTTTGTTTTTATCATTTATTTTATAGCTCACTCGAGCATTAGGAAATGGTTGAAAATATGTATAACCATCGCTTGTATAAGTATTATGATTAGGATCTACCTGATATTTTAAATCTACATACTCTACCCGTAAGCCTGCTTCTGCTTCCCATTTTTCAGTTTCATAAGTATAGTTTACATATAGTGCAGGAATAACTTCTTTATACTCTGCTTTACCATCTGCGCCTGTATCTAATACTGAATTTTCAGCAGACGGGTTAAACTGCATATTGGTTGGAATAACTCGGTTTCTAAATTTAACCCCGGTTTCTAAACGTCCGTTTTTTAAGGGTTTAGAATAATCTATTGTTACATCAACAACTTTTTGATCTGCTATTAGAAAAAAAGATTCGTTAGCAGTAAATGAAGGCATAGTATTAGTAAAAAAATACTTCTCATCCTCACGGTCAAATGTGTAATTAAAAGAGGCATTTAATGTATGTCCCGGATCTGAAAATTTGTGTTCATAATTAGCTGAAACCATACCAGCTGTTACTACTTCATCTTCTAAAAATTGCCATAGTCTTAATTGCTGTGTTAGCTGCTTATTATAAAAAGGCTGATCGCCATAATCTTTAATACTCTCTTTACTAAACAATCCGGAAACAGTCAATGTATTATTATCATTTATAAACCAATCTAATCCCGCTTTTGAAGTAAAAAAATTAGTATTTCTGTTATGTTTTAATTGTTGATTAATTACCGTTCCGTCATTATAACTTCGTGTTACAAATTCATTTTTATTTAAGGTTTCTGTATACAAATTATCAACTTGAAAAAATAGGTTTATCTTTTCCTTTCTATAGTTAAGAGCAACAGATGGGTTCGTTTTAGGAGTTATTTTGTATTGAGGTCTAATACCTGGTAAATTTGCTTTTCGCTCCCATAACGCTCCTAAACCTGAAGTTATGCTTATAGTTCCGTTAAACCCATTTTGTTTTTCTTTTTTTAAGATGATATTAATAATCCCTGCATTACCGTTTGCATCAAATTTTGATGACGGGTTGTTTATAATTTCAACCTTGTCAATAGCTGATGCCGGAATATTATCCAATCCGTTTTGATTACCAAAACCTGTAATTGCGGTTTGTTTACCATCAATAAGTATCAATACTTTAGTACTACCTCTTAACTGAACTTTTCCTTCTTGGGTAGTAATTCCCGGAAGATTTTTTAAGGTTTGAAGTACTGTACCTCCACTTTGAGATAGATTAGTGCTAACAGCATAGGTTTGTTTATCCATTTTGTCGCTTATCTCATCTTTTTTAGTGGTAATTATCACTTCATCTAGCTGTGAAACATCTTCTTCAAGTTTAACATCTCCTAAATTCAAATAAGTTGAGGCTGATCCTATAAAAACAGGAATTGTATAGGTTTTATAACCAAGGTATGAAACTTCTAAGAAGTAATTACCAGGGGTACTATTTTCAAACGAAAATATTCCTTTATCATTAGTAATAACCCCTGCAACAAACTCATTGTTTCCTTTATTTTTCTTTAAAATTACATTTACATAAGTCAATGGTTCATTTAAAGAAGCATCAACTACTTTTCCTGAAACCGTTATGTTTTTAGCTTGTGACCATACGAATACCGACCATAAACTTATGACCACACTAAATGCTGTTTTAATCTTCATCCGATTGACTTTCTTCTACTATTTTTTTAGTTAAAACTCCTTTAGGGTCAATTACTGCTTCAAATTCTTGTTCTTCAACCTCTATTTTAAATTCATACGATTTCCCTTCAACAGTTATTGAAATTTCAGATGCTTCAATGTCATAATCTTTAAAGTTTTGATCTAAAATTGCTTTAATATTTTTAGGTATTTCCTTTTCTTTAATTTCGTATTCGGTTTCTATCCATGTTCCTGAGTTTAAAAAATTAGCAGCATAGGCAACACCATTCATTTTAAATTCGGCCTCCCATTCTTTATCATTCTCTTTAGCCCATTCTACTTTTTTAGCCTTCGGGAATTTTTGATTAAAACTGACAGTTACCTCCTGAGGTACATTTTCTTTTTTCTTGTTTTGTGCACAAGATGTAATGGCTAAAGCAATAGCCATAAACGATAAAACATTTAGTTTTTTCATAATAAATAAATTTAAATTAACTATTTGGTATTGGTTTCTAATGATTTGTGATGCCTTTTATGCTCTATGTAAATAAGTATAATAATAACTACTAAAGCTACTACAGAAGCATTTAAAGTACCTAGATTTAACCCTCCTTTATGGATTGGCTTTGTTAAAAAATCGCCAAAAGTGGCACCAAAAGGTCTGGTAAAAATAAAGGCTAACCAAAACAGCAATACCTCATTTATTTTGGTAGCATAATGTACTACTACTACAACAACTATAATAAATGCTGTAACCAGAGCTCCTTGTATATACGACAACCCCATAACATCACTTAAACAATCGCCGAATGCTGTACCCAAACTATTTGAAAACAAAATTGCCATCCAGTAATACAGCTCTTTATTTTTGTTGGTAATAGGATATACTTTTACATCTTTAAACTTTTTTTTCCACAGTACAAGTGTTAAAAGTAATCCGGTAAATAACAAAATACTACCGCCTATATAACCTAGATGTAAAGTTCTGTCTATAAAATCAGATATTTCTGTACCTAAAGTAGTAGTAGCTATAATAACTAACCAATACACATAAGGAATGTATTTTTTACTGTTAAGTTGTATGACCAACAGTATAGCAAAAACAACAGCTGTAATGCCTAAGCTTATTAAATAACCAAAATTTAAAGTCATTGAAATAAAATCTCCGAAAGTTTCACCTAAAGTGGTAGCTACAATTTTCATCAACCAAAACAACAGCGTTATTTGAGCTACTTTGTTTAATATGCCTGTATTTTCCATATTCCTATAATTATTAATAAATCAACTTTTTTATCATTTTTAAAGCCTAAGCCCAACTATTTATTCAGAATAAAAATTAATACTAAGTACTCTTTTAAATTGCTCAACAGAACAATGAAGAGTTACCAGATAATCTTTCAACTTATTAATAATTGAACTTAGGTTTTAAGTCAAATAGGTATAGTATAGTGTACTGATTAGAAAAAGAATTCAACAACTACAAAAACAACTGTACTTTTTACCTTATTGCGGCTTAATGATACCCAAAGTAAACGGTTATTTTTGGTTAATTTTTTTTAAGGAGGTGCAGATTAATTATTACGGACTTATTGCTACTATTAGCTTAATGAATTTTTAAACTCAGACGGTGTTAATCCTTTGATTTTCTTAAAAGTAGCATTAAAGGTTGATTTAGAATTAAACCCCACTTCATTAGCTATACCTAAGAGTGTGAAATGAGCATATTGGTCGTTTTGTACCTTCTCAATAAAATCATTAATACGGTACTCATTCACAAAATCAAGAAAGCTTTTATGTAAATGAAGATTTAAAACTTCTGAAATATATTGACGTGGAATGTTAAGTTTTTCGGATACTTTATGAATGGATAATTTAGGATCTGTATAAAGTTTATCTTTTTCCATCGCTTCTTTTAAAGCAATTATATATTCCTCCACCAATACACTATTCAAATTTGAAGTTTTATACTTTTTCTGTTTTTCTGTTGGTAAAAACTCATCGGGCTTAGTAATAGAATAAAACGTTATAAAATAGAATAGAAATGCTATGATAATTAGCACATAGCTGTTATAATCTTTATCATTAGAAATAATAACCGGTTGCTTATTAAAAAGTATTAGTAGTTCATTTATATGAGATAATCCTAGTATAAAAACAATAGGTAATACCATGTAGAGAATCCAATATCTACTTTTATTTTTAAACAAATCAATCAAAATATATGCGAGATACCCCAAAAATGTAAATTTTATAGTAAGTTCTGCTACTTCTACCAAAAATACTTCATCCGTTGTCTTTAATTCAATTACCTCTATTATTAAATAGATGATGTTGGGTATAAAAAAAAGCAGGTCTTTTTTATTAAACTTTTCTATGCCAGATTTAAAGTATTTAAAGAATAAAAACAGGAAAGTTATGAATAGCGTTATATCAAATAAATACCAATCAGCATTAGCCTGAAACAGGTTATTATCATCGTCACCAATAATAAATAGTACTATAGAAATAACCGTTAGTGTAAACAACCAAAATGTTACGTTTTTATATTTTTTCTTATTCTGAAATAACAGAAGTAATAAAAAGACACCTTGAATAACCGCTATTATTTGGATTGTTTTTAACATTAATTACTATAATTTTTATCAAAAATAGGTTAATAATAATAAAAACCTTTAATGGTAAGTAAACATTTATCAGGTAATAAATGTTTAAAGAAATAATACATAATCTTTCATCACCAGTTTATAGTAACATAGTAAACAAAAATTATCTTGTGCATTTCTATAAAACATCCGATGCTTACACCGGATGTCTAATGATAGTGATACCAGAATATAAATCCTATTTATCTTTTTTATAAATCTTATCAATAAACTTAGAACTTAACAGTCTTGCTACTCCCATATAATTGAGCTTAAAGTTTACCTTATCGCCTACCTTAAATTTAGTTTCACCTGAACTGGTTTTGTTATTTCCTACGTCTATCACCAGCATATCAGAGGTAATACCTACAAAAGAAATGTCTTTATCATCTGTAAATAAATCGTTTTTATCTACATCTAACAGTCCGAAGTCTAAAATAGCTTTATATGAGGTTTCTTGTACGTTGTTTTTGTCATATTCGGAGGTATGCCCCACATTAGCATCGCTAATAATACCATCTGGCACTATCTTTTTCTTTTTTAGCTCAATAATATTAGCATAAAACTCAAAAGTTTCTGTATGCAGTTTTTTAAACGGCTTATTGTCTAACGGACTTATCCCGAAAAACGCAGCTTCTCCTATTCTAAAATGGTTAATTTCTTTAGGAAGCATCGTATTTTCTATCAACGGTAAGGTTATTGAGGTACCACCGGATACATATTTAAGCTCTTTATTAAACTTGGCAGAAATCAGCTCTTTGTACAAAGAAAGTTGTAGTAATTTATCAAAGGTAGGCTCCACTCCGTACATACATCCTAAGTTAGAGCCAATACCTATTACCTCTATATGAGAAAGGTTAAATACCTTTTCATAAAACTCAAGTATGTTATCTCTTTTCACTCCCTCTCGCAGCTCTCCTAGCTCAATCATAATAATAATTTTATGCACTTTGCCTTTCTTTTTTGCTACTTCGTTTAGCACTAAAATAGTTGACAAAGAACTATTTAAAGAAATATCGGCGTACTCCACTATGTCTTCAGCATAAATTTCTGCCGGAGGTTTTATGTAAATGGTTTTTATATCCGGGTTTACCTCACGTAGGTTTCGTAAACTGGTTAATCGTGAATCTCCTACTGAGTTTATTTTTTTTATAACATCTTTTGTTAAAATAGTTTTTAAAAAAGTTTTATCTCCTGAGAATACTTTGGTTACTAAACTCCACGCTATTTTATTTGCTTCAAAAAAATCACTTAAATATTTTATATTTTCTTTTATTCTTTCAGAATAGATAATTAATTCTGCCATTTTATTTAGTTATAATTCTCGGTAAATTTTCCGGTAATTTTGTTAGTAATTCGTAATTAATTATTTGTATTGCGTCGTTAAATGAAGACACGGTTATTTCCTGTTCTCCTTGCTGTCCTATTAATACTACCTCATCTCCTTTTTCTACTTGTTCAGCATGCGTTACATCTACCGCCATCATATTCATGTTTATGGTACCAATAACATCAAATCGTTTTCCACGGATAAGTACTTTACCTCTGTTACTTAATGATCGGTTATAACCGGATGAATACCCTACGGGAATAATTGCTATTTTGGTTACATGATTGGTAAAATACGAGGTTCCGTAGCCTATAAACTGACCTGCCTTTACGGTTCGTATGTCCATGATTTGGGTTTTCCATGAAATGACCCTTTGTAAAGGTGAGGCTACCAGTTTGTGCTTACTTAAATAGTGTACTAAAATTTCTTGCGTAGGAAAAAAGCCAAATTGTAAAATCCCTATTCGTACCAAATCAAGTCGGGTTTTAGGATAACGAATCGTTGCTGCTGAACTCGCTAAATGGGCTTTCGTTACCATGGGTTTTTGATTGCCTATTTTTTTAAGTACTCCGGTAAACTTTTTTTGTTGGTCGGTTACTCTTTTATAGTTTGAAATACTTTCTGCTCCTGCCAAATGTGAGCAAATACCCTGTACTTTTAAGTGGCTTGTATTTTTTTCTATATACTGTAAAACGGTTGATAGTTCTTTAGGCTCAAAACCCGTTCTGTTCATCCCCGTTTCTATCTCTATATGAATTTTAGCTTGCTTTTTAAGTTTTTGAGCTTCTTCATTGGCTCTTTGCAACCGGTCTTTTTCAAACACATAAAATTCTATACCATTTTCTATGGCCCATGCTAGTTGACTTGTATCTATCATGCCCATAATCATAATCGTAACATCTTGGTGTGGCAATGTTTTTAACACTTCATAAGCTTCATTAGCATCAGACACGCTAAAATGTCTTACTCCACTGGCGTAAGCTAATGTGCAATACGGATGAATTCCATGCCCATAAGCATTGCCTTTTACTACCGATGAAAAGGTAACGTCATCTCCCAGCATTTTTTGTATAAACTCTATATTATTTTGTACTGCCTTTTCAGACAGTTCTATGTATGAGGTGTGTGTCATTTATTTGAGTACTTCATTAACAATACTATAAAACATGCTTACTCCGGTCATGGTAATATCATCCGGAAAATCGTAGTCGGGGTTATGTAAGGCCGGTACAGCTATTCCTGCTCCCAGCCCAAACATTGCTCCCTTGTATTGTTGTGTAAAAAGACCAAAATCTTCTCCCCATTTAAACGGAATTTGTTTAAGTTGTACAGAAAACATATGGTTTCTTGCTGCTTTTTTTACAATGCTTACCGCTTCTTTGTTGTTTATACTTGCATAGAATTCTTCTAACCATGAAACGGCTACCTTTAGCTGATATTCTTTTTCAATTTCTTGTAAATAGTTTTGTAAGGCAATACACTGGGCTTCCATTAAAAGGGTAGATTGACTTCTGAGCGTAAAATGAATTTCACCATACCCTGCAGAAACACCATAAGCTTTCTCCCCCATACTGATATATACAGGTGTCATTAAAAAGAAATCTGTTGAATTTGAATTTGTATAGGTATGTTGCTCAGCAAACGTGATAATATCTTTAATCGCTTGCGCCGGATTGATTCCTTTTTCCGGTTCTGCCGCATGAGCTGTTTTTCCGGTTAATTGTATAATAATACTCCTAACATTAGCAGTAAATTCATTTTCTTTTACTACAATCTCATGTTTAGCGAATCCGGGTAAATTATGCAATGCAAACGCATAATCTATAGACAACTCTTTAAAAAACGGATCATTTAATACCGCTTGTGCTCCTTTACCGGTTTCTTCTGCCGGTTGAAAAAGTAATATAACTTTTCCTTTAGGTATTGGTTTCTCTGAAAGCCTCATGGCAACCCCTAACAGTATCGCGGTATGCCCGTCATGTCCACACTTATGAGAAACGCCTTGTTTTTTAGACTTATGTAAAAACTCATTGTTTTCTTGTATGGGCAACGCATCTATATCTGCTCTCAGCAATATCGTATCTCCGGTTGCGTTTCCTTCAAAAACAGCGACAACTCCGGTGTTTGCTATTGCTTGTACCTTGCCAACTGTATGTTCTTTTAAAAATGTTTGTATATACTTTTGCGTATGATATTCTTGCCCTGATACCTCAGGATTTGCATGTAGTTCTTTACGAAGTGTTTCTAAAGTGGTACTTAAATTTTCCATTGTATCTTTATATTTTTTCACTGCCGTACAACTTCTGTAGTAAAGAAAAAACAAGTACCGACAGTACTATTCCAAAAAAGTTGGCATCTAACCCTAAAGGTAATTTAACTTCTGAAATAATAAGAGTTAACGTAGTGATCCCTCCGGTTATCATGGCATAAAATGCAGCTATTGAAGAGGGTTTCTTTAACAACAACGTTCCTAACACCGGAACTAATAAACCGGACACCATAAAGGCATAGGAATATAACATTAACTCCAATACATTTTGCATCATAGTTGCCAGTATAATAGCCAAACCACCAATTAAAAACGTTATTATCTGCGAGTTTTTAATACTTACTTTTTTTCCAAAATACCCAAAAATATCAGTACTTAAATTACCGGAAGCCGCCATTAAACAACTATCTGCTGTAGACATGATGGCTGAAAAATAGGCCGACATCATAAGTCCCATTAATCCCACCGGAAGTATTGATCGTAGTAACAAAGGGAGTCCTAATTCGGCATCCATTTTTGTACCCGGAGCATAGCCAATAGCTGTAAACATTCCTTGTTCAAAAGCCACTCTGGCAAATAACCCCAAAGCAACGCCCATAAATGCCATTACCGGATATTCAAAAAGTCCGGCAATTTTCCATGCTTTTTTAGCGGTTTGTTCATCTTTACAGGCATAAATTCTTTGGTATAAAGTCATTCCTACAAACCAAATAGGCACAATAGTTATTACCCAATTAAACAAATCAATAAACCGAACGTTGGTTAGCGATAAAAAATGAGCAGGTACTGTTTCTTTTATAGCTTGCCATCCTCCTATTTCTATATAACCTATAGGAATGCCAATACCTACTAACCCTACCATTAAGATAATCCACTGAATGGTATCTGTATAAATAACAGCTTTTATACCCCCTATAACAGTATAAATAACCGCTATAACTCCCATGATTAAAACCGCATTGGTAATGGATATAGACGGAAAAGTAGCGGATGCTAATTTTGCTCCTGCTAAAATTTGAGAACTGGTAAATCCTATATACCCTATTAAAGAAATGATTCCGGCAATAAAAGCTACTTTAGTGTTATAGTGAAAAGCTAACGATTCCGGAAAGGTTAAAAAGTGATGTTTTTTAGCTATTGGATATATTTTAGGAATCAAAAAAACTGCACTAATCCACGCTCCCAATAAACCGGTAAATAACATCCAACTTCCTGACAATCCCATTAAAAATCCTAAACCACCTAAACCTATTGAAAACCCCCCACCAACATCGGTAGCTACTACGGAGAGCCCTATGTGTCCGGCAGACATATTTCTACCTCCTACATAGTAATCATCATGTGATTTATTTTTATTTAAAAAATAAACCCCAACTCCCAGCATAAAGATCAAGTAAACAATAAAAATAATTAAGTCTATTATATGTATATCCATCATCTATTTTTCTTGTTCTAAAAGGTATTTTTCTTTGTACTGTGCTTTTTTTGTTTGTTCTCTTTTTTGAACCGATGGTTTCTTAAATTCTTTACGGTTTCTAAGCTCTCTTAAAAGTTTAACATCTCTGTGCTTTCGCCTATATCTTTTGATAGCTCTATCAATATTTTCGCCTTCTTTTACTTGTATTATTAACATATATTCTTTGTTTTTATGTGTTACGTATTATTGGGTACAACAAAAAAACGGCTGTACTCCTCTATGCATAATTACCCTAAATAGGTTTTTAAAATTTTTGTTCTGTATTTATGTTTTAATCTTCTTATAGCTTTCTCTTTTATTTGTCGAACTCTTTCTCTGGTTAAATCAAATGTTTCTCCTATTTCTACTAAACTCATAGGTTTACCCCCCTCTAAACCGTAAAAAAGTTTTAGTACATCACTTTCTCTAGGTGATAAGGTTTCTAAACTCCTATTAATTTCTTGTTGAAGTGATTCTCTTATTAACTCTTTATCCGGATTGGGCGTATCAGAAGAACGCATAACATCGTATAAACTTGAAGTTTCACCTTCAACCAAAGGCGCATCCATAGATATATGTCGCCCTGTATTTTTCATGGATTGTTTAACTTCCGTTATCGTTATGTCTAACTCTGCTGCAATTTCTTCTGCTGTAGGTTGGCGTTCGTTATTTTGTTCAAGCTTAGCTATTGCTTTATTAATTTTGTTAATATTTCCTATTTTATTTAAAGGAAGTCTTACAATACGAGATTGCTCTGCCAATGCTTGTAAAATAGATTGACGAATCCACCAAACGGCATAGGATATAAATTTAAACCCTCGGGTTTCATCAAATCGTCTGGCAGCTTTTACCAATCCTATATTTCCTTCATTAATTAAATCAGATAGCTTAAGCCCTTGGTTTTGGTATTGCTTAGCAACAGATACCACAAATCTTAAGTTGGCACTTACCAAGGTTTCCAATGCTTTTTGGTCTCCTTGCTTAATTTTTTGTGATAACTCTACTTCTTCATCGGCAGTAATCAAGCCTATTTTGGCAATATCTTGCAAGTACTTTTCTATAGATCTGGATTCTCTATTGGTTACCTGCTTTATTATTTTTAGCTGTCTCATACTATCGTTTTAATCTCATTTCTAAATACGGATTCGTAAACCCTAACTTTTCATATAAAAATTTAGCCGGATTATCTTTTTCTACATGAAGTGCTATATCTCCTCTACAATTCTCTATGGCATGTTTCATTATTTTTTTCCCCAGTCCTTTTCCTCGATAGTCTTTATGAGTGGCTATATAAACAAGAATGTTTTCCGGTATATACTCATCCATACCGGTTTTATTAATAACTACTGCTCCTACTAATTCATTAGCTTCTTCCATTGTAAATACATAGCCGCCCAAACCGGTTCGTTCTTTTGCCGCATAGTCAATAGCTTTTCTGATAGCACTTTTTTTATCACCGTAATTTTCTAGGTGAGTAAAAAGAAAGTTAGTTACTCTCTCCATTTCTAGTGGACTTATACGATTAAATGCGTCGTAAGTTTTTAATGTCATGCTTTTAGTTTTATATGAATAAATGATAGTTATGGTTGTTTTTTAATTCTTTAGGAAATACTTCCTGATACTTATATAAAGTTTTTAAAGGAATTCCTAAAAAGTATTTTTTTATCTGTGTAGTTCGTACTCCTAAATCTTCATGTTTTTGCAAAGAACTTTTCTTTACTCTTCTTTTGATATATAGTATTTTCATGGCTTATTTTTAAATTAAAAGTTATATACAAATACTTTTTTAGTATTTGTATAGGTAATAAAAGGTTAAAACCGCATAATCAAATTAATAAGCGGTATTACAAATAGGATTAAAAAATTAAGTCGCTATAAACGAAGAGTCAAACTACAACTTATAATCCCGGTGGGATAAACTTGTCCGACTGGACACGAAAAACTAAGTAGTTAAATGTGAAAACTCGCTGATTTCTTTTTTTATATAGAGAACCTATCATATGGCACAAAGGTACGTATTTAATAAACGATATCAAAACTTAACAGCTAACAAAAAGAAAATCAATTAGTTTATTTCACTAAGCCTTCTAACTACCTACTATTATAGAAGTACCTTCCCTACCTTATCTTCTCTTTTTTATAAAAAATTACATTTTTTTTCATGTTTTAAAAACCGACTGGTGAATTACCTCGTATATAAAGCTGAAATAAGTAATTAACTTTAAAATTTTTACCATTATGAAAAAAACAAAACATTTAGGAAAAGCTTTTATACTAGCGGCTTTTGTTGGCTTGCTTATCGCAGCAGACCATATTGATGCTCCGGATGTAGCCAGTAGTTATTCAGACATTACTGATTATTATGCCTTCCAGGGTGAAGACACCAATAATATTGTATTTGTAGCCAACGTAAAAGGATTAATGAGTCCTTCTGAAACGGCTTCTGCTTCTTTTGATGAAAATGTTTTAATTGAATTTAACATTGACACTGATGGAGATTATATAGAAGATTTAGTTATTCAGGCAACTCCCAGAGATGGTCAAATGTATTTCTTTGGTCCTTACCAACCTGCTACTACAGGCTTAAACAGTACCATTAATACCGGAGCACCTACTGCTACCGCTACAATTACCCCTTACGGTAAAGAACCTTTAATTACCACCAGCAATGGTATGATGTTTTTTGCCGGCCCTAGAGACGATCCTTTCTTTATGGATTTTGCCAGATACGGTGAAATTATTTCAGGAAAAGCTTCCGGATTCAACAACCCGGGTAGCGACACTTTTGCCGGAACCAATGTTTTATCAATTGTTGTTGAGGTGCCTAAAAATAAAATTGGTAGCACCGGAACCATTAACACTTGGGTAGAATCAAAAACTAAATCGTAAAACTTCCAATTCTAAATCTTACAATTATGAATTCAAAATATTTATTTATAACCTTTTTAGCAATAGCAGCATTTATTGGCTGTAGTAATGATAATGATACTATGATTCCGGAAAATCCGAACCCTGATTTTTCAGGAACCTATGTACAAAAAGACCAAATGGGAAGACCCGCCATTAATACTGTTTTTGTAAACTCGGGTCAAAAAGACAACTTTAACACCACCATTCCGTCACAACAAAAAGCCGGTTTTCAAATGATGTTTGAAACCAACTTAAAAGCCTTAAGCCCTGCCTATGCAAATGATGGCGATAAAAATGCTTTAGGGTTAGATGCAACTACTTTTACTACGGTATTAGCTACCGATGTGTTAAGTGTTTCTTTAGACGGAACTACTACTTTTTATGATGGTACCAATGTACTTACCGGAAGGGCTTTAGCTGATGATGTAATTACGGTAGAGCTTCTTTTAATCTTTGGTGGAGAAGATTTTTCTGAAAATCCTTCTTTATCTGATGATCATGTAGACCAGAATGATAAAACCTTCCTAAGTTCATTCCCTTATCTTGCTTCTCCTTGGTAAGATTACAACCACGGTGGTGAGCCCCCAATACCTCACCACCTATTTTATATATATCAAAAAAACAATATTATGAAACTTACAAAACTTATTTTCGGAATTTCAGCTTTGGTATTGTATAGTTGCACTCACAATAATACCTCCCCTTTTTCTACGAATACCAACGATTACAATGCGTATTTAAACCATACTACCCCTACTGCGTTTAAAGAGCAAGAGGCTAATTTATATTTTTGGACACAGAAGCTAGAGCAACAACCTAGTCAATACCCCTATTTATCTAAAATTGCAACGGTTAATAATTCTCTTTTTTCTCTTACAGGAGAGGTTCAATATTTAAAAAATGCAGAGACCAATTTATTAGAGATTAACCAAAAAGCATCTTCCGCAGCCTATTTAAGAGCCTTAGCCAGAAATTATATTTCACAACATAAATTTCAGGAAGCCTTAAGCTTATTAAAAAAGGCAGAAGCTGACGGTGAAAAAATACTTGACACTCAAAAAATGCTTTTTGATGTGTATTTAGAAGTAGGAGCTTATGAACAAGCACACCACTATTTAACTACAATAGAAAACAATGATTTTGATTACTATATACGTGCTTCTAAATGGAACGATACCCGAGGAGATTTAAAAACAGCCATTCATTTTTTAGAAAGAGCTTTAAAAATAGCCGAGGCATCTAAAAATAAATCATTGCTCTTATGGACGTATACCAATCTGGCCGACTTTTATGGTCATAACAATGAACTAGAAAAATCCTATACTTTCTATTTAAAATCATTAGCCATCGATCCGGATAATGCTTATGCTAAAAAAGGAATTGCCTGGATTGTTTTTTCTCATGAAAAAAATGCTGAGGAAGCTCTTAGAATTATTAATAAAGTGCAGGAAACACATTACTCTCCGGATTATTATTTATTAAAAGCTGAGATTGCAGAGTATATGAATAATGAAGCTATGAAAAATAAAAATATTCAGCTTTTTTTAACCTCTGTACAAAACAAACTTTACGGAGCTATGTACAACCAGCACCTCATCAAATTATACCTAAATGAATTTAATCAAAATGAGAAAGCTTTACCTATAATTGAGCAAGAAATAATTAACAGACCCACTCCTGAAACTTATAATTTATTAGCATGGCTATTTTATAAAGAAGGTAACTATTCAAAGGCCCTGGCAATAGCCGATCAATTTATTGTTAAAAAAACGCACGAGCCAGAAGTTTTATATAATTTAGCTCAAATTTACAAGGCCAATAATTTACCTGAAAAAGCTTTTCAACTAAAGAAAGAATTAGTAGAAAGCAGCTATGAATTAGGCCCTACAATGATTGCTAAAATTCAAAATATTTAAAATATGAAGACGGTTAGTCACATAGTTTTATTACTGTTAATTTCTGTTACTGTTTGCGCTCAAACCAAAAGCGGACAACCTTTTAAAGGGCAAATTACGGATGCTAAAAATATTCCTTTAGAAAACGTTTATATCTATAACTCTTCTACCGGTAAGCATACCCATTCAAATAGTAACGGAATGTTTATTTTACAAGATAATTTTATAGGTAATACTGTTCATATAGGGCTTTTAGGTTATAAAAAACTTGAGTTTTTGTTAGATAAAGACCATTTTAACAAGGTTGTTACCATCCCTTTAACTCCTAAATCAATAGAATTAGAAGAATTAATTATAGAACAAGTTCCTAACCCCTTACAATCGGTTACCAAAATAGATTTACAAACAAACCCGGTAAATTCATCTCAGGAAATTTTACGAAAAGTTCCGGGGTTAATTATCGGACAACATGCCGGAGGTGGAAAAGCTGAACAAATTTTTTTACGTGGATTTGACGTAGATCATGGAACCGATGTTCGAATTTCTGTAGATGGAATGCCGGTAAATATGGTATCTCATGCTCACGGACAAGGGTATAGCGATTTACATTTTATTATTCCTGAAACAATTCAAAAGATAAACTATGGTAAAGGGCCTTATACAGCCAATCAGGGTGATTTTAATACTGCGGGTTATGTAGATTTTTCTACCAAAAAAAGCCTTGACCAAAGTCAGGTTAGTGTTACCTACGGTAATTTTAATTCACTGCGTACTTTAGGTATGTTTAATCTCATGCAACCTCAAAGCAATGAAAATGCGTACATAGCCTTTGAATATATAGAAAATGACGGTCCCTTTGAATCGCCACAGAACTTCAATCGAACTAATATCTTCGGAAAATATACTACAACGCTTAGTAATTTTGACAAAGTAACTTTAACAGCTTCTCACTTTACCAGTAGTTGGGATGCTTCAGGACAAATTCCACAAAGAGAAGTTGACAACGGAAACATAACTCGCTTTGGAGCTATTGATGATACAGAAGGCGGAAAAACATCTAGAAGTAATGTTAACCTTGAATATTTTAAAAACTTACAAGAAAACACCGTAGTACAAAGCAATGTTTTTTATACAAAATACAACTTTGAATTGTTTTCAAACTTTACATTTTTCTTAGAAGATCCTATTAACGGTGATCAAATAAAACAGCAAGAAAACAGAGAAATTTACGGGTTTAACTCCGTTATAAAAAACACTAAAAACTATGCTGACAGTCATATTAATTACCATGCTGGTTTAGGTATTCGATACGACAAAATTAATAACATAGCACTTTCAAAAACAAAAAACAGAAGCGAAATCCTAGAAAAGGTACAATTAGGAAATATCAAACAAACTAATATGTATGCTTTTTTTAATACAGAAATTGACTTTGAAAAGTTAACGATTAACCCTTCGCTTCGTTTAGATTATTTTAAGTTTTTATATAACGATCAATTACAACCGGAATATACCGTTTTGTCTAAAAACAAGGCTATTCTTAATCCAAAACTGAATATTACCTACACCATGCATAGCGATTTACAGTTTTTTATAAAATCAGGAATAGGTTTTCATTCTAATGACGCTCGCGTTATTTTACAGGATAATACCAAAAAAATGCTACCGAGAGCTTACGGAGTAGATATAGGTAGTATTTGGAAACCTACTAAAAATATTATTTTAAACTCAGCTCTTTGGTATCTATTTTCTGAAGAAGAAATGGTTTATGTGGGCGATGCCGGTGTTGTAGAGCCTTCAGGAAAATCCAGACGTTACGGAATAGATTTAGGCATACGCTACCAAATAGCTAAATGGTTATATATAAATACTGATGCTACCTATACCAATGCCAGAAGTGTAGAAGATAAAACCGGAGAAAATTATATTCCGTTAGCTCCGGATGTAACTGTTACCGGAGGACTTTACGTTACTAATTTAGGTGCTTTTTCCGGAGGATTTAATTTTAGGTATATTGATAACAGACCTGCTAATGAAGATAACAGTATTGTTGCTAAAGGGTATTTTGTAAATGATTTTTCGATTAATTACCATAGAAAACAGGTTTCTTTTGGTGTTTCTATTGATAATATTTTTGATGTAGCCTGGAATGAAACACAGTTTGCCACGACTTCAAGGTTACAAAATGAACCAGCTCCGATAACTGAAATACATTTTACTCCCGGCACACCATTTTTTGCAAAAGCTACGGTAACCTATCGTTTTTAAAATGTTTGTATTCGTTTTTTGATATATACAATTGTTAATTATAAATCGGGGGGATTTATAATTAACCCAAAGAAATAGCCGATTTTACAAACGGCTATTTCAATTTTTATGAGGTTACTGCTCCTAAAGTGTAGAGTTGTTCCAAGGTAGGAGAAACACTACCTCCTTCAGGTTCTAATGTTATTCCAAAAGCCTGAGAATCATTTGGGTTTTTCACTGTAAATATTTTATGCGAGCCTACAAAAGTATCCATAGTTCCTAAACTTGTAGGAGTTAACGGATCGAGTTTTAAAGACCACAATTGATATACTTTTCCTTTTGGCGGTTCCGGTAATCCTTGTACATCAACATACAGTGTTTCTTTACTTTTATTCCAATATACCTTAGCATAGGCTTCCGGCGCTACTTTTTGTCCTTGCAACGGAATGGTAATTATGTTTTTATCTCTAAGTGCTGTTAATAAATCCTCATTGATTTGCAACGTTGTTTTAGTTTCATTTAACAACTCTTCATACTGTTTCTTTTCAACTGTACTTACTTTCAACTCATCTTTTAAAGAAGTATTTTTAAGTACCGTAAACAATAGGGTACTTCCCACAAGTACAGAAGCTGCCCAACCTGAATATTGCATCCATTTAGATGGTGTTTTTCCTATAGAAACTACTTTGGCAGGCGTTTCTTGTTCTTGAATCATTTTTATTAAAAGCTTTTTAAACGAAGCTTTATTTTGTTGAGGAGCAACACTTGACGTTAACACAGAGGCTGTTTGTTCAATCTTTTCAATCTCACTCAATAACTCCGGGTATTTTTGTAGCATTTCATATACCTCAGCATTTTCTCTTTCGGTAAGAGAACCTGCTACGTATAATTCTAAAATACCCGATTCTATATATTCTTGTACATTCATATTATTCCAACATCGTTCTTAAAGTGTTCAAACAATTTCTGCTTCTTGTTTTTACCGTTCCTAACGGTATTTCAAGATTTTCAGAAGCTTCTTTTTGTGTATATCCTTTAAAATACAAAAGCTCTATTAGCTTTTTACAGGTATCTGCCAGTTTATTCACAAAGTTTCTAATACCAATAGCATTGGTTCGCTCATCTAAATTTTCATGGTCTTGTATTATATCTACGAAAATTTGAGCATCAAGGTTTTGAGATTTCTTCTTAAATTCTTTAGAGCGGGTTTTATCAATAGCGGCATTACGTGCTATGTTTAACATCCATGTAAAAAATCGTCCTTTTTGTTCGGAGTAAGAAGCAGCATTATTCCATGCTTTTATAAACACATCTTGTGTTACCTCTTCTGCTATTTCAGAGTCTCTAACAATATTAAATACTACCCCTGAAATATTTTGGTAATACATTTCATATAAGGTTTCAAATGCATACGCATCTTTTTCTCTAAATTTCTTAACTAGTAGTTCTAAGTCCATCCATAAGGGTTAATGTTTAAATTTACTAAAAAAACTTAACTATCAACCTAACAATACTGTAGAATGCAAAAAACTCCCAGAAATACTGAGAGTTTTTATTTTTTATTATTCATTACAAATTACTGGTTTTCGGTCATTTCTTCTATTAAACCTCCTGCGGTTGCTGTTATTAAACCTCCTGTACGAACAAGAATCACAATGGCATAAAACGGATGTTTATTAATAGGTGCATACCCTAAACCTGCCGGTAAATAATGAATTATTTTTCCTATCCATGAAGTTTTTAATAAGTATTCCGGAAAAACCGCCATTCCTACTATTAATCCGGCTCCTCCTAAACTAAAAACCGCCGGTTGTAAATATTTACTTACAAAATTTCCTGCTATTTTTAATTTTTTCAGGCCTAGCATTACAGCCACTAATATTGCTAAAAGTACTACATCTAAAATAAGTAAAGGAATTAAAATCCATTTTACAGAATCCGGAAGGTTTACATGCTTTTTATAAAGCATTATTACTCCCCAAGTGCTAGTTACCAAACCTAACCCGGTAATTACTTTAGATACGGTTGGTATAAAACCTAAATCAGTTTCAGTTACATTACCAACTTCTTCTACAGGATAAAATAAAATTCCTAATGCAGATAACCCTACTCCTGTATAGGCTACAAATTTTGAAATATCATCTAGTATTTCATCATCTTCATTTGACATAATTAAATTGATTTAGGTTAGTTTAAAAATGGTAGTGCCTGAAGCTATAAAAGCTTCTTTCGATTTATGGTTACTAAAAGGAGCTTCTCCCTCTCCTATTTTATATAAAACAGTAGTAGGAATGGCTATAAATAAACAAATTACATCAATAAATGTTAAGGAATCTCCTTTAGTAATGGTTTTATACAAATCAGAGATTAAAGGAATATTCCATTCTTTATTTAATCCTACCTGAGCCACTTCTAATAATGCAACCAAAGAAGTTAACACTGCATCCATTAACTGTTTAATTAAAAACAAGCTAAGTCCTGCTAATTTTTGAAGTAGTAATTTTAAGAAGTCTACAAAAGGGAGTTGCCCGTTGATGACTCGTTTAAAACCATCAAAAACAATATCAACCTGTAATTTAAATCCGTTACCGGCTTCAGCCAAGATACTTCCCATTTCTTTAAAAAATCGTTCCAACACATCAGAAAACTCTGTTGGTATTTGTGGAGTTGTTGAGGAATTTTGTCCTCCCCTGATAAAATCTTTCTTAGAGTTTAACCAATTTGAGCGAGGATCAGCCTCTCGTTCTTCTGCTGGTTGAGACGGATCTACTTCAGATAGAGTATCCGGTACTTTTACCAATTCCGGAGAAAACTTTTCTATCTCTTTATTTAAGGTATCGTCTATAAACTTTTTAATATGTTTTACTTCATCTTTTAAACTAATAATGGCATTGTTAGCAAAAGCTTTAAAAGCGTTTTTAGTTTCTAATATAGCATCCCAATCAAACAGAAAAGCTAAAAACTCAAATAGGTCTTTAAAAAACACTTTTATAGAATCAAATACTTTTTGAATAAACCTCCCTATTTCATGCAGTGTTTTTACTATCCAATTAAAAACCTGTTCTCCTACTTTAATAATAATCTTTACGCCTTCTTTTATTTTTTCAACTACAAATTCAAATGCTGATTTGGCGGTGTCCCAAACTGAATGAAAAAAGTCTCCTAAAGTAATTCCGTTAAAAGCTAATGCATTTTGTGATAAAGAAATAGCTCCTGTATTAGTGGGTTGTATATTAAAAGTGGCTCGTTGCATACTACTTTTTTCTTCTACCTCCATGTTTTTGGTTACAGAAAATAGTTGTTTTAAACCTTCCGCAGCACTTTTTAAGGTTCCTGAATCTGTTCCTTCAGGTACCAAAGTACTTCCATTAGGTTTTTTAAGTCCTTCTAAGCCTCCTCCGGAATCTATTCTTTCCTGTAATCGGTCTAAAACTTTTCCGTTTAAACTAATAGCTTTATCATTTTTTAAAAAGTCAGCTTTTAATACAATATTTGATGATGCTATATCTGAAACCGGACAGATAACTGTAAATTCCGGTACAACTCCTAGTGTTATTGTTGCTTGTTGATTAGGTCCTATACGATAACTTTCACTGTCAATGTAAACAAACAAATTAGTATCTGCACTTATATTTACCTTAGTTCCGGCAAATGTTTTGGTTACTGTGGTAGATTTAAAACGAATATGTGCAGAATACGTTTCTATTTCTTTTATACTGTCTGCGGCTTTTACCGTAATATTTTGTTGATTCCATAGTGTTGTAACAGCATCTTGCCATAACCACGTTACTTCACTTCCATGAGTTGTATTGATAGAGAACAATTGATTTCGAATATCTTTTCCTCTCAAACAACTAAACTGTTCTGCCTCTTTTACCATTAAAATAGGTTGCGTCCATGTATTGTGTACAAATTCATGGGTGCTTTGATCAAAAAAATGATTTGTTTGGTAGTGTAGTCCTTGTGAATCCAACGCCCATACACTACGTTCATTTTCATGCCTAGCAGCTCTTATTTTATGGATTTTATTTAAAGCGACCGGAAGATCTGTTACGTTAAAATCTTCACTCCCTTCCATGGTTGCAAATTCGCGTATGGTATTACCGGCAGCATACACAATATCATTTCCTTCTTTATCTTCTAGTAACGTAAAACAATTGATAAATTCATTTAGCTCAAAACGAGTTTTAGAAGTTTTATCATATATCGGATCCGGAAATGATTGAAATAACAACGAGCGTTCTTTACCTAAGTCATACAATAAAAACACTCCTTTATTGTATAAAAAATTTCCTAGCTCAAACTGAGCTACTTTCATTCCATTTTCCGGAAGTGTATATTGTTTAACTTCCATTTCATCTAATCGGGAAATGTAGTATGTAGCATCTTTATTTTTAGTAGTTGTTGCAAAAAGCACATGTTCAACTCCTAAAGATACTTTATTAATTTGCTCTTCTTTGGTTGCTGCCGTTAAGCTAGTCCAAGTTATACTTTTATCTAACGTTTGAAATTGAGTAGTTCCTAAAGTAATCTCGTGCGATATCCACACTTTATTATCTTCAACTTTTGCAATTTGAAACGAATCTTCTTCAACATTGTATTCTATTTCAAAAGAAGCTACCTCGTTTTGTGATAAACTTAATTGCGTCCATCCTGAAGTTACTCCCTCACTTCTAACAACAGCATTTAATTTGCGCTCTTTGGTTAGGTAAAAAATCATAGGTTTTTCAGGACCTATCATTAAGGATCTGATATCTTCTTTTGCTTCAATAGAAGATTCAGGAAAATAATTATTCATTAATTCACTGTAACAGTCAACCGTAACATTATCTTCTTTGGTGATTCTAAATTGAGTATCTGTTTTCATGAGGTATCTTTTTATTTTTCTACAACAGGTGCATAAGCCACATCGTAGGCCACAATATCTTTATCAGACAGTAAGCGTAGGTTTTTAAACGTGTAAACTTTTCCTAAGGGTAAAATAATTTTATTGGTTTGATTTAATACATCAATAGCATTCAATTTATTAATCAATTCATTGTTTCTTGTTACGCTCTCTTTACCTAAATCTACTGCTATCTGATTAATAATTCCTTCAATAACCACAACAATCCAAGCTAAAATAAGTGTAAGAATTTTTAATAAATCTTGTAAAAATCCATTTCCAAACAAGTCCGGGTTTTCATTAAAAGCAACTCTAGGCTTTGTAAGGGTATGATCTAAATCAAAACGTCCTGTTTTTCCTGCTTTAATGGTAAAATCTAAATATCCGGGAGCTCCTTTTTGATTTATCTTATCTTTTGTGTACTGACCGGATGTTGAAAGTGTTTTTTCTCCTACCTTTAAAAACCATGCATAAATTTTTACATCAATTGAAATTTCAATTTTATATCGAACCGTAATACTAGATTCTGTTTCGTCTTCTTTAATTCGCTCACGGGTTATTGTATATACGCTACGAATTGTATCATCTCCTCTGGTTTCATTTTTTTGAGCTGTCATTTTTCCATCAGAAAAACCATTTGTTATTTCCATATTATCAAGACCTGCAAATGTTTCCTGAACATATGTATCTAAAAAATAGACGTAACTATTAAAATGTTCTTTTTGAATTGCAAAAACACCATCTATTGTACTGGTAAGATCTTTTTCTAATTCTAATAAACTCTGAGGTAAAATTCCGGATGTACTACTATTAGGTGGCTTAGTATCATTCAACATCATTAAAAAATTAAGACCGCTAAACATTCCTTGCTTTTTTTGATGTGAACTATAAGAAGTTGAAAAGCCTAAAGAACTTGGTTGAAACATTGCTTTTTCTGTCTCCTTAATTTTTTTACGGTGTACTCCATAACCTAACACATATGGGTTATCACTATTCTTTAATGTTAGATTAAAATAATTTTCTACAGCTATTTGAAATGCTTCCGCTGCTTGTTGCGGCAACGTACTTCTGGCTTTATCAAATGTAGAAATATTTGCATTTTCAAAATTTAAAAACAAGCTTTCAATAGTAAAATCCTGCTCTGTTAACCCGCTATTTCGAATAATCTCTGACACCTTTTCTCCGGCATCTAAAATCATTGCATTCTTATTAATTTTTAATTGACCAATGGGAACTGTAAAGGCATAAACTATATTTTTAAGTTCATACTCTGTAACGGCCGCTATAGCTTCCGGTCTGTAATAGAGTTTCCCGCTTTTAAATCGAATTTCTAATAATAAACTTTGGCTTTCTTTTTCTTTTATATGAACAATTGGTGCTTCTAAATTTGCATCCCAGCCAAAATTAAAATTAACACCTTCTTCTTCAACTTTTTTAACTAACTCCCCAACCAATGTCCAATTATTAGTTGTTTTTGCCTGATTTATTTCTTCTTGTAAAGAAATCCATCGGTTGAGTTTTGTTGTAAAGTTTTTATCTTCATTAGAAATATGAAAAGGTTTTTTATCTCCGGTAGTAGTATTGCCAGCTAAAACACTCCATTTTTTATGAATAATGTTTAGCTTATGTAACTGTTGAAACTGGTAGTTTATAGTATTTTGAGATAGCGTTAATACCATATCATACCCTGCTAAGGTTTGTTGTCCACTCATGATGAATTGAATTATTTTTGCGGGGGTTGTTAAAACTTTAACTCTGATTATGAGATAAATATACCCCAAACTATAACTTACTCTTCCTTTTTTTCTTGAAACTCAATATATAAGAGTATAAGTGTAATAATAGTTGTTATAACCGTATTACTATTATAAGCAGCTTTTTTTGTATTATTTTAAAAACTGATTTGTTGTTTTATACTTATTCAAAATTGTACACCTTAAAATTTATTTTAGAAAAACGGTGTACAGTAGATATTATAAATTTTTGTACAATTTATTATCAAAAAAAATATTTTGTTGTACAAAAAAGTTTTTATCTGTTTGTACAATGAAAATAAAAAAAGATTAAATGTTTGTACAAAAAGTTATAGGGCAATAGCATTCTATCAAAGAAACTAAAATCTGAAAGACCTCATCAATTGAGTTATTCTTTAAATTTAGCTCTGAAAAAATATTCAATAAATTATTAAAAGAGAGATTGTTTTTTTAACGATGAATACCTTATTAAAAAAAAATGTAATGTGCACTCATGTTAATGCTACAAGTCTTCAAAAAATAAAAAAGCCTTTTTGATGGTTTCAATATTTAACTTTTATATTTGTTATATAACAACATGTAAACATATCGTTTTAATACCTAAAAGGAAGGTATAACGATGTATTTTATGTTTATATAAGCAAGTTATAACCAATTATGAAAAAAATTCTCGTCCTAACAATATTACTTTTTTCTATTCAATCTTTTTCGCAAGAAAAGAATGATTGCGATGATAGAATTGTGCCTTATTGGTGGAATGGAACAAACAGTAGAATTGATGGCGAAAGCCCAACTTTAAGAAAAGCCTTCAAAGAAATTCAATTATCCGAAACTGAAATTGAACCAAAAAGTGGATTTATAACATTGAGACTAAATATTTCGAAAACAGGAAACCTTTGCAAAATTGAAACATTTCAAATTGACGAAAATTATAAAAGTACTGAATTTAATAATGGACAATTAGTTAAAGAATTAGAACAAATTGCAATAGGACTAACGAATTGGAAAAGAGATAAATATTATAACACGTACAACCTAATTAGGCTAAAAATTAAAGACGGACAAATTGAAGAAATTTTTTAAAATATTTGGCTACATAATTGGTGCTATTTTAGTCATTGCAATAGGTTTTGGAATCTATGTCTATTTTTGGAACGAAAATAGGATTGTGAAATCTAAAGAATTATCCCTACGGATTGAAAATTTTGAATCACAAGACAGTAATGAATATATGGAATACTCTGTCCATTTAAACAAAGCTGGAGATTTTGAAAGAGGCTTTAAATTTTTAAATAAAGCAGTAGAACTCGACCCAAAATTACATTTAGGTTACAGAGGTTGGATAAGGTTAAGAAAAATACGAGACTTTGACAAAGCTCTCGAAGATTTTGACAGACTTGACAGTTTGACACCAAACTTCGTAGATGCACCTTGGGGAGAAGATATCGACTTTTTGCGAGGAGAATGTTTTTTCGGAAAAAAGGAATATCAAAGAGCAATTGAACTATTTAATCGCAACATCCAAAACCAAAAAGAGGATTGGGCAGACGTTCAATCATTTGTTTATCTCGGACTTTGCGAATACGAACTCGGGAATTACGAAAAAGCAATTTCAGAATTTGAACGAGCTTTAAAACAATCGGAATATGTTCCTGAATCTTTTTTTGGAATGGCAAAAGCCTACCAAAAACTTAGACAAATCGAAAAAGCAAAAGAGAATTTATTAAAAGCAGAAAATAATATTCATTACAAACGTGATGATGTTTATAACGAGTTTTTGAATGAGATTTATATATCAGAAATTCAAGAATTTAAACAAAATTTGAACTAAAAATAACTGTTTACAACAATGGCTATAAGTAATTGCTTGTTCTCGCCTACTTCTGAAAATCCTCGCGAATTTTCAGTTTGGTGTGTACTTGCAAAAGTAAGTACTAACCCACGCAACTACTTATAGCCGAAACCGTTGGGTGCTATTTTGAACAAACTTTAAATTCCATAGAAAATTTCTAAAATGAAAACATATTTCGTTGACTCTTTTACAAATGAAAAATTTAAAGGAAATCCAGCAGCTGTTTGTCTTCCTGACACAGAACTTACAGTTAGCACAATGCAAAAAATTGCTACTGAAATTGGTTTTTCTGAAACTGCATTTATTAAACAAATTGCTAACAACACGTATAGCATTAGGTTTTTTACTCCAAAAATTGAAATTCCTTTATGTGGTCATGCCACGTTAGCATCATCAAAAATTATTTTCGACACAACTTCATTTGAGAGTATAAAATTTATCAACTGTAACAATGTTGAACTTTTTATTGAGAAAGTAGAGGGTAAAATCAAAATGCTATTTCCTGTTTATGACACAGAAGAAATTGACGTACCTCAAAAAATGTTAGAGGCTCTTGGAATTTCTCAAATTGTAAATAAAAGATACAGCCCGAATAATAAAATAATTTTAATAGAGATTAAAAGTGCAGTAGAATTGGCTAATTTAAAACCTGATTTTGCAACATTAATAAATTCATATACAGGAATAAATGGTGTCTTAGTAACAGCCATTTCTGATAGCCCAAAGTTTGATTTTCATTACAGATATTTTTGGCCTTGGGCGGGAATCAATGAAGGCCCTGTAACTGGTGCTATCCAAACGTTCTTGACAAAATATTGGGCGACAAAATTGAACAAATCAAAATTAAACGCTTATCAGTCCTCATTAAGAACTGGAACAATGAGTACAGAATTTTTACAAGACAAAATTTTTATTTTGGGAGAAGCAGTAACAGTTTTAGAAGGATAATTTATTTTATAGATATGATTATTGACACTTTAAAAATATTATTCAACAGAGATTTGAAACGTTTGATAACGGAAGTTGAACAATATAAAATCGAAGCAGATATCTGGAAGATTAAAGGACAAGTAAATAATTCAGCAGGTAATCTTTGTTTGCATTTGATAGGCAATTTAAACACTTACGTTGGAGGAGAATTAGGCTATACAGGTTATGTAAGAAAACGAGAGTTGGAGTTTTCTTTAAAAAATGTTCCAAGGCAAGAATTAATTCAAATGATTGAAAATACTATCGAAATGATTAACAAAACATTGGACAGTTTGGATGAAAATATTTTAGAAAACGAATATCCAATTTTAGTATTTGACCGTAAGACTTCGACCGGGTATTTATTAGTGCATCTGACAACTCATTTGACCTATCATTTAGGACAAATAAATTATCATAGAAGACTAATTGAAAATGATTAAAAATAAAAACAGTACACAACAATATATAACCGCAATTATGACGGATTCGACTACTTCCGAATCCATTCGGAATTGCTAACATCAGTATCAAACCAAAAATTATCGCTAATTTAGCCGTAACTGACGGTTATACGAGGCCATTTATAAATAATAAACAAACTATTATGAAAGTAATAAAATTGATAATTTTTCTTTTAATCTTCACATCTTGTGCACTTCATAAAAACACAAAAAACATTGATTATAAGGATATTTCTATAAATTTAAAAACTGAAAAAACTTCATTTAAAAGCAATCATTGGGTTAAACTATATATTACCATTAAAAATGATTCTAACCAAGATATAACAATATTAAAACCCTCTACTGAATATGGGTATCAAATGGATTTCTTTAATGTTAAATATCAATGTGAAGACCAAAGTATAACTGAAGCATCTGAGCCTCCAATAATAAAAAGGGCAGAAACAGATATAATTACAGTCAAAGCAAAATCAGAAATTGAATTAGAATTAAAAGGGAATTTATACGACGTAATTTGTAATAGTTCAAAAATAACACAAGTAAAAGTGATTTATGATTCCACCAAAGAGCTATCTGAATGGATTATGAATAAAATAGGTACCGAACAAAGTAAGTTAAAAGATAAATTAACTAAACTAAAAATAGAAAGTAACGAAACTACAATTGGATATTAACATTTGCTAACACTGTATAAAAATAATTGCTAGATTAATACTCAATTAGAGGTCATTATAATTATGCTAACTCTGAGTTTCCTATGGAAATTATAAATGAATTAGAAAAATAACACACTACAATTAATTATTTTTCGTGGGAAATGAACTCGCATCCTTTTCCTGCGAAAAATCATACATAAATACGTTGGCAGTAATTTACCAAACCTAACCCGAATTAAATGAACGAAAAAAGTTTACCATATCATTTAATTATTCCAAGTCTAATTTCAATTCTGATTTTAGGAGTAATCTTTCTGAATAGAAAAAAGTTATTTTTGAATGTAAAATGGAAATGGTTTTGGATAAGCACATCTATATTTTTCGGAATTTATCTCCTCATTGTTGGAGGAGCAACTTACTCTGATATTTCATCGGAGTTAGCTCTACAAAAATTTGACCTGAATAAAGATGGACTTTTTAATGGAGATGAAATCACACCTGAACAAAAAGAAGCAATGCGAAATGTGATTTCAGATACAGGACGGAATTTCTCATTTATTACTGGACTGATATTTTCTGGAATTATAACTTTTTTTGTCTTTATTGGTGGAAAATTAATTGAGTATATAAATGTGAAAAGAATAAAAACTACACACAACAATATATAACCGCAATTACGGCGGATTCGGATATGTCTGAATCTACTTCCACTTATAATTGTTAAAGTCTATGTTAAACCGAAAACATTAACTTTAATACCATCACAAACCATATGCAAACCGTTGTTATAACCATATTACTATTATAAGCAGCTTTTTTAAGTATTATATTAAAAACTGACTTGTTTGTTTTATACTTATTCAAAATTGTACACCTTAAAATTTATTTTAGAAAAACGGTGTACAGCAGATATTGTAGCTTTTTGTACAATTTATTATCAAAAAAAATATTTTGTTGTACAAAAAAGTTTTTACCTGTTTGTACAATGAAAATAAAAAAAGATTAAATGTTTGTACAGTTCTGTACACCTAAAATTTATTTTTTTTTAAAAAGGTGTACAAACTAATTACACCTTTTTAAAAAAAATATAGCTTTAGTTATAGTTAGAAATTAATGAATGCTCTTATAACTTCATAAAAAAGTTGAAATATTTTCCTTATCAGAAAAAACACTTCAACTTTTTATAATCTTAAAATAAGTTTATTAATTAGTAATTAATGTACTATCTTTTAACTTTAATGAGCTTTTTTTATCATACTTTAATCTAGCTAAAATTGATTTGTAGTAACATAAAAGTAAATCATAGGACACAAATTCATTTTTTCTGCTCTCTGTTCTATAAAGTCTATTTAAACTCATATGACATATACTAAAAATTAAATTGGAAGAAATTTCTTTACTTGTTACAGTAGATTTGATTTCATTAATATATGGCTTAATACTTTGACTTTTGTAGTTTACTATATTTAAGATGTTTTCATACGTATTACTTCTAGAAAGTATTTCCTCAATATTTTTCTTATTGTTTCTATACTTAAGACTTAATCGTTTTTTTAGGTTTGTATCGTAAACAAACTCGTTTTTAAAAAAATGAATGAATGTCTCTGTCATTTCTTGTTTTTCTTCAACAGATAAGTTAAATGAGTCAAATATGTCATCTATTATTAACAAACCTATTAACCAACGATAGTTTTGACTTTCCGTGTCTTCTATTAACTCCAATAATTGGATAACCATGTTACTATCATAAAAAAATACGTTTTCAACATTTGCTATTCTGTTACTACCATATCTTTCTAGTTCTCTTATATAAAAATCTGATTGTAGTTTCCAAATTAAATTTTGTTGAATTAACAGTGAAAAAACAACATTTAAGTCTTTAATTAATTCTCCTATATACTTAGTATCTGTAAGATGAAAACGTAATCTTAAATGAAATTTAGGATCGTAGTATCTGATAAAAAACCACTGATCAATGTATTTTTTTTCCAACCAGTTAGTCATCAATGTTGAAATTTGATTAACTAAAATATCATCTGCTGTTCTTACGCCTGTATATATCTTAAAAAAAGCCCATTCCTCTCCTAAAATAAAAGTTCTTTTAATGCCAGAAGTTTCCATATCTATATTTGATTTTTATAAAATGAAAAAATAAATTCATTAACATAATGTTCCTTTTCTGAGTTCGTACAAATCGTATGTTCATTAAAAAGACATTCTTCTAACAAGAAATTACTTTTATGTTTAACAAGATTAAAAAGTGTTTGTATCGAAGAGGTATTCTGAAGATTTAATAAAATTTTATTGTCTCCCTCAACAAAATAAACAATTTTAGGAATTGATTTATTTGTTCTAAACTTATGCATCTCTTTTAAAAGGATCTTATTATTTTTAATATCGTATAAATGCTTAATATCTTTTATATTCATTTTCCATTTAGCCGTCGATATTATAATCTTCTTATAAATAATTCTAGGAAAGAAATCTGAAAAATTACTCAAAGAATCCCAACCAAATCTAATCATAGTTCTTTTATTTTCTCCTTGAAGATCACATAAAAATCTATAAATAGGAAGTGTGCTCGATTTAAAATAATGAGCTGTTGTTAATCTTGGTAAAACTTCTTTATTGTGCTTTTTAGATCTTAAACAAATTGCATTATTTCTAATAGAAATTAGTAAATCGCTTATAGGTATTTGATGTTCATTATTTTTTAGAGACCTTGCCAAATAAGGTATTTCAAAATTTCTGACAGAAGGACGCATTAATACATTTCCTAATCGATCTTCAGGTAAATGAACAATCTCTGCTAAAATTTTATCTGAATTTATTTTTTTTTCAACTTCTACTATTTCATTAATAAATTCATTCATTTTTACATCTCCATTACAAAATCTACCAATCAGGTTTCCTGCACTTGATCCTGTAAAAAAGTTAAGATGTACATAGTTTTCTTTTTCAAGATTAACTACTTGTGCTAATGTAGAAAACGTATCTGTTAAATCGTTTAGATTTCCCTCTTCAGGAATTTCATCTTCTTTAATTTCAATTGTAATTTCCTTATTGTTTTTTGCTTCTATAATTTTGTTTAAAAGCATTTTTTCAAAAGAAGACAAACTAAACTGATCTGAGCTTTTCCCAGAAACGCTTTGTATATTTAAATCATCAATTAACGGATTTACATCTCCTGTTCCGGTATTCACCGGATATCCTAACCCTAATTCTTTATCTAAGACTAAAGATAATGGTACTTCTTGAGTTTCATATCTTTCATAAAAAGCTTCTTTAAATTTATTCAAGTCTGTATTTTGACTATGATTTTTTTGTAAGCTAATACTGTTAATAACTCTAAGACCTTCTTCAATATGATTAATAAACTCATCACTCAATGTATTATACTCATTACCAATCACAAGATCGGTTTGAAAAACATATTTAGGGTTTACATTAATTTCCAGTTGTTGTAATAATGCTAAAACATCATAATAGAGCGATACTTCGTTTTGAACATGATGATCTAAATCCGTAATTTTACTCTTTATGGATTCAAGAACAACCAAAATCTGATCAACATCTTTAAGTTTTTTTAATGTTGAAATAATATTTTCAAGATTCTCAGTTCCTGATACGGTTTGTTGAAGCTCACTAGTTAATATTTGACTATCTATGAGTTCAAAAATATATTCCTTGGCTTCATCAATACTAATTTCTGGCTCAACAAGTCGATTTGCTAATTCCGTAATTGTTTTACCTTCCTTAGAAAATTCTATACTATTTTCTAAATATTCTGATGTTTCTACTTCTACAACTTTATGGATTAATTTATTGCTACTATTATAGGTTGATTCAACAAATCTAATTACACCTCCAATAGTATATAAACTATTATTAGGATAAAAAAGTAGCTGTTCTTTTAAGGCTAAATTATTCTCGATACGTTTTACTATGATTCCTGTTAAATCCATATCAAGTCTTGTATGTCTATTATTCAGTACGTTTTTTCTTTCAATATTATTTTGCTGATCAAACGCGCCTATTGAGCAACCGGAAAACAATCCGAATGGAGTGGGTCTAGAACTCATTCTAGACAAATATTTTAGAAAAGAAATTTTTATTTTATTAGCATCATCTGTCTTTTTTCCTTCAGTCCATTTTTTAATTTCTTCAAATAAAATAGGAGATGCCAAGTAAATCGATTCCTTTACTAAAGGATTCTGAAAAACCTCTTTAAGTTGATTATCAGAAACTTCTTCATCCCTAGTAATATTTAGAAAAAAATCTATTGGAAATAAAGGGGTTCTAAGTATATACGTGTCAAAAATTTTATACATTCAATTAGTCCTTTTTTTCAATTAATTCTATTGCTTTTATCATGTAAGGGTCGTTAAGAAAATTAGTTATTGTTTCATTAACAACATAGTCTATTTTGAGACCTTTTTTTTGTGCTCCGTCTCCGTTTGGATAAAAAGCACCTAAACTAGTAAAGTTAACCGGGGTACCATCAGGCAATTTATACGTAGTTATATTCATTACAGAACCAGCAGTTTGCTCACCAACAGTAATACAATTAGGAGCTGCTTGAATAGCCATTCCTATAAATTCTGCTTTGCTCTGAGTAGTGTGATTTACTAATAGGATAACTTTACCTTTATAATAATTGGAGTTTTTAGACCCTGCAATAAAAGGGTCTTTAATGTAGCTAAGTGCTGTTTTTTCAAAATTCGCATAAGAAGGTTGCCCTTTAAGAGGAAAAAGAACTTTTATAAATCTTTTCTTTGTAGGATATAAATATTTTACAATATCTCTTTCCAAAATATTTTTTGGATAATTTCTTAAATCAATAATAATAGCCTTTGTTGTTGCATATTTTTTAAATGCTGCCTTTAATTCTTCTTTTGAAATTGAACCTAAATTTATATATCCTATACCATCATTAACCAACTGTTTTTTTGTTAGAATTTGTTTTGGTTTTAAATAGGAATAGTCCTCTGTTTGTATATTATTATACAATTTGATATAACGACTTTCAATATCTTTTCCTCTTTTTAGTTTTATTTTAATAGAATCGTACTGATTAAAGAAAATCCAAGTAGCCCATTTTTTTAAAAAAGAATTATTAGAGTGTGAAATTATAGATCCTACTCTTTTTTTAAGACTTGACGGAATGTCCAGATCATTTACTTCAACAATCAAATCTCCCAATTTAATATTGTTTACCTGAGCAAGTGCTTTATTACGTATGGAATTTACAACTAAGGTATCATTAACCATTTTTACACCAAATGCAGGTTTATATTGAAATAGTGAATCATTAACCACTGGAGAAACATAAAACGCATGTGAGTCATTTAAAGCGGCAATGAATTCAGATTTTACTTTTTCATATTTTAGTGTTGAATCTGCAACTAAAAAGTGAGGTATATAATTATCAATTTGCTCATACCAAGGAATGTCCATCAAATATTTATTTACATTATAATATTGTATAGCATTCCAAAAACTAAAAAAAGTAAGTAATCTGTGAGATTTGTTAGCAGAGTTAAAATTGGCAATCTCTGTTTCATTCTTAAAAGAAGGCATCATAGCCAACTTTGATATAGAAGGGTAATAATTTCCTATATCAGAATTGTTACTTAGGGCTTCTAATTTTTTTTTAATTTCATGAGTAAAAGGAAGTTTTTGAATCCATTCATAATCCTTATTTTTTTCAAATAATTCCTCCTGTTGTTTCTTATAAGACAACTCATTCTTACTACAAAACTCAGAAATAAATCCAAACAAAAAGTTATTTAACTCACCTTGATTTTTAACGATTTCTATTTTGTTAATGTTTTCTAGAAATACAGCATTCCAATCATATTTTCCTTTACTTATATCAGGATCATGATATTTTAACAATCCCCAAACAAGGCCGAACTGTTTATATTTTGTAGTTTGTTGAAATTCATTTTGAAAAGCATTGGCTTGAAAAACATATAGCATACACCATATATTTAAAACTATAATTTTCTTGAAATTCATTTAGTTTTAATATTTAATCATTAATAATTCTTCTGATGCAGTTGTGTCTTTTCCTAGAAATTTATTGTAGCATAATAATATTCCAGCAAGCCCTTCTAAAACTGAGATATTTTGCTTGTCTGTACCTTTTATATCAAGACCGTAGTCTATCGAATCCTCTCCCTGTTCTTTCTTTCTCTGTACTAGTGTTTTTTCTATCCAATAATTAGATGTTTTTAAAAATAAATCATCTCCTGTAATATCATAAATATTACGAAAGAGAATTGCTATTCCACTTGTTCCATGGCAAAATCCGGCGTCAATAATAAATTTTTTATGATTTTCATCTTCAAATTTTCGACTCGCAACATGTTTTAACATTTCTACTATTTTAGAAACATAAGATTCATTATGAATTTTTTTGGATGCAAACAATAATGTATACAAAATACCCAAATCTCCATAACACCATCCTAGTCTAGAATTTTGAATTACAATATTTTTATTAACGTAATCTTCATATTCCATTTTTACCGGATAAAAGCTGAAGATTTTTTCATTAATTTGTTGTTCGTATTTTAAAAAGAATTGTATAGCATTATCAATTATAGTTATAATTCTACTTTTTACAGAATCTTCTATATAATCTTTAGTTAATACTTTTGTTAAGAAGAAGATATTGGCTCCTATTCTGTAAGCTTCCCCTAATTAGAACTGCATAAATTTCTAATATTTCATAAAATTATAACTTTTAATTCTCTTGGGGCTAGCCCCAAGAGAATTAATTTCTGCGTATTTTATCGGTGATTATCTACCCAGTCTGTCATGGGGTCCATGATGGTTATAATCATACATCAATCTTGTGTTTGTTCTCTTACTTGGTCGATATTCTCAAAGATGTACTTATCAAG
>NZ_JBOCUK010000032.1:0-42436 GCF_050606265.1 Tenacibaculum sp. TC6
AAAACACATTACTGTAAGTTTTTAACTTTTATTTAAAAACTATAAAAGACCTTTGTAAAAAAGGTCTTTATCTTTTTGGTAAAACGTCTTGATGTTTTGGTGAAAACACCTTGATCTTTTTATAAAAACGTCTTGATGTTTTTTAGAAATGTTTTTGTGACTCTAAAAAGCTATCCTCTCTCTAATTCAAAAATGGTAATTTCTGGTCGCACATTAAAACGGATTTGCCATAAATGCCCTAAAGCTCTGTTTATGTACAGTGTTCTTCCATCATGTAAATCAATTTCACCTGAAGCGTATCTTTTATTTTTAACCGGAAGCATGGGTGCCGGTAAAAATGGAGGTTTACATTGTCCTCCGTGTGTATGTCCGGAAAGAATCCAACCTTGGTAATGATTCCAAACATCTAAATCGCATACATCGGGATTATGACATAAAACAATTGAAGCCTTAGAAACATCATAGGTATTCATAACCTGTTGAGGGTTAAAATTTAATCCCCAATAATCATCAAAACCTATAAAGTTTAATCCTTCGAAATCTTTTTCTTCATTACTTAAAATGGAAATTCCGTTATCTTCTAAAAGTTTGGTTATAGTATCAGCCACACTTTGTTCTTTCCAATTTTTACCATAATCGTGGTTTCCTAAAACCCCTACTGTACCCCTACTTCCTTTTACAGCATATTGTAAAACTTCTTTAAGTTGGGCAAATTGTTCTTCATTTTCATAACTTACATAATCTCCTGTATAGGCTACAAAATCAGGCGATAACTTTTGCGCTTTTTGAAAACTATCTATTAAATACTTACGGCTAAATCTATTTCCTACATGTATATCACTTATTTGCATAACCGTTTTACCCACCAAATGTTCCGGTAAATTTTTAATCGGCATTTTTTTCTTGACAAACTCTAACCAAAATGGCTCTATTTGCCACACATACATTCCTGCTGCCGCACCTACTCCTAAAGCTCCGTATATTGCTTTCTTTATAAACTTTCTCCTTTTCATCCTTTTTTATAATTGGTTATAGATAGTCACCGCCTCAACAGCTTCTTTTACATCATGCACTCGTAGTATGTGTGTACCTTTCATTAACGCTATGGTATTGGCTACTGTGGTGGCATTTAAAGCTTCTTTAGGGGTCGTTTGTAATGTTTTATACAACATTGACTTTCTAGACACCCCTGTTAGTATAGGAACATCTAAACTTTTAAAAAGGTCTAATTTTTTAAGCAATTCAAAATTATGTGCTATTGTTTTTCCAAAACCAAAACCAACATCTATAATTACATCATTAACCTTTAACGCTCTTAGTTTGAATAACTGCTCAGCAAAAAATGAAATTACTTCCTTTACCACATCATCATATTTAGGGTTTAATTGCATACTTTGCGGTGCACCTTGCATGTGCATCACAATATAAGGAACTTGTAACTCAGCAATAGTTGCAAACATGAATTCATCCATTTTTCCTCCGGAAATATCATTTACAATAGCTGCTCCGGCATTGATGGTTTCTTTGGCTACTTTACTTCTAAAAGTATCTACAGAAATACAAATTTCAGGAAACTCTCTTACTAATAATTCTATTACCGGAACTATTCTATTAAGCTCTTCTTCTTCAGTAATATGATGAGCTCCCGGTCTGGAAGAATAGGCTCCAACATCAATAAAAGTAGCTCCTTCATCTAGCATTTTTTCTGCTTGCGCTACTATTGCTTCAGTATTTGTATACTTTCCTCCATCAAAAAAAGAGTCGGGAGTAATATTTAAAATCCCCATAACTTTTGGGGTGGTTAAGTCTATTAATTTTCCTTTACAATTAATGGTCATCTAACGAACTACTTTATTTATCACATGTGTTTTTTTTGGCGCTTTGTAGGTTTTCAGTTGGTTCATTAATCCGTCAACCGTTTCATCTACAAGTAACAAAGCTCTGTTTTCAGGCTTTAAAAATCCCTCTTTAACCATATGATCTAATTGTTGAATAGTATGATTAAAAAAGCCATTAACATTTAATAAACCCACCGGTTTTTGTTCAATATGCAATTGCTGTAATGTTAACGCTTCAAAAAGTTCATCAAGAGTACCAAAACCTCCAGGTAGTGTTATATAGGCATCTATCATCTGGCTCATCTTCATTTTTCGCTCGCTCATTGTTTTGGTAACTATAATTTCTGTAGCTCCGGAATTTATAACTTCTTCATGCTTTAATAAATCAGGAATAATTCCTACCACTTCTCCACCTTGTGCTAACATGGTATTTGACACTACTCCCATCATCCCTATTTTACCCCCTCCATAGACTAATTTTATCTGGTTTTCTACAAAATAATTACCCAATTCAATAGCCACATTTTTATAGAGCTCATTAAATCCTAAACTTGAGCCACAAAAAACAACTGCACTTGTTAACTTCATAAACAGAAAAATAAATTATTAGGTAAAAATAAAGGAAAACCTAATTGATTTCTTATTTTTACCTTATTATTTCAGAAAACAAAAGATGAAGGATACTTCGAAACAATACGATGATGTTATTAATGAATGCAGGAGTTTATTTATTAAAAAAATGACCGATTACGGGAGTGCTTGGAGAATTTTAAGACTTCCTTCTCTTACCGATCAAATTTTTATTAAAGCGCAAAGAATACGTCAGTTACAAGAAAATACAGTTCGTAAAGTTAATGAAGGTGAAAAGTCAGAATTTATTGGTATTATTAACTATGCTATTATGGCTTTAATACAATTAGAGCTAGGTATTGCTGATCAACCTGATTTAACAACTGATGAGGCTGCTGTTTTGTATGACAAACATGTTTCGATTACTAAAGAATTGATGGAAAATAAAAATCACGATTATGGTGAAGCTTGGAGAGATATGAGAGTTTCATCATTAACAGATTTGATTTTACAAAAGCTTCTACGAGTTAAACAAATTGAAGATAATAAAGGTAAAACATTGGTTTCTGAAGGAATTGACGCAAATTACCAAGATATGATTAATTATGCTATTTTTGCTTTAATTCATTACTCAGAACTAGAAAGTTAACAAATAAAAACAACCCCTGATTATGATATTAAAATTAGTAACCCAAATTTCAAGAGTACTGGTAGGTATCTTATTTATTTATTCCGGATTTGTAAAATTGGTTGATCCTATTGGCTCACAATTTAAGTTTGAGGAATATTTTAGTGAAAGTGTTCTTAACTTAACATTTTTAATACCTTTTGCACTGCCTTTTTCTATTTTATTAATAGTTTCTGAATTAGCTTTTGGTGTTATGCTTTTAGTTGGTTACAAACCAAAGTTTACAATATGGAGTTTATTAGGGCTTAACTCAATTTTCTTATTCTTAACCTGGTATTCTTACACCTATAATAAAGTAACAGATTGTGGTTGTTTTGGTGATGCCATCAAATTAACGCCTAAAGAAACTTTCTATAAAAACATCATTTTTATGGTGTTTATCATTATTTTAATTATTGGTATAAAACACATAAAACCGCTTATTTCTAACAAATTTGCAACTATTACTTCATTTGCTTCTGTTGCCATTTCTTTATTAATAGCTAATCATGTTTTAAATCATTTACCTATTATCGATTTCAGAGCTTATGCAGTAGGAAAAGATATTGCTGACGGAATGAAATATAAAGACGATGGTGAAGTACCTCCTATTCATGATTTTATGATTGAAACAGATGAAGGAGATCAATTAGAACCTATGTTAGCAAAAGAGAAAGCAATGCTAATTGTAATGTACAATTTTGATAAAATGAACAAAGATGGTATTGCTCCTGTTGCTGAAGTAGCTAAAAAGGCAAAAGAAAAAGGTTATGAAATTTATGTATTAACCGCCTCTTATATTGAAGATTTAGAAGCAACTCAAAAGGAATTTGATTTACCTTATCCGTTTGGATTCTGCGATGAAACCGCTTTAAAAACAGCCATTCGTGCTAACCCGGGAATAATTACCGTGAAAAAAGGAATCATTGCCGGCAAGTGGAATTGGACTGATGCTGATGATGTTATTTTAGAATAAAAAGTTGTAAATTAACGGCATAACTAAACCTTATGCCTTTATGAAAATCTTAAAACTTTTTATCCTATTTCTACTTGCAATAATCGTTATAGGATTAATATATGCAAGTGCTTATTCCGGAAAATACGACGTTAAAAGAAGTAAAATAATTAATGCTCCTGTTTCCCATGTATTTAATACCGTTAATGATTTAAAAACATGGGAAAAATGGGGTCCTTGGCATGAAGAAGACTCTACCATTGTAGTAACTTACGGTGAAAAAACTGTTGGCGTTGGTGCTTCTGATAGCTGGACTAGCAAAGATGGTCCGGGAAAAATGGAAACGGTAGCTATTGAAATCAACAAATCGATTAATCAAAAAATATCATTTATGGATAATGAGCCTAATGATATTTATTGGACTTTTGAAGAAATAGCTAACGGTACCAAAGTTACTTGGGGTATGAAAGCAGAACAATCACCTATTATTTTCAAGCTTTTTGCTATTTTATCCGGTGGTTGGGATAAAATGTTAGGTCCAATGGAAGAAAAAGGATTAGATAATCTTGAAAAAGAAGTCTTAAATACCTTACCTCCTGCTCCAAAATTCAAACTTAGCCAAGTTACAACTAAAGAATTATCCAACGCTACATTTATTGGCTATCCTCATAAAATAAAAATAGATTATGATGAGATGAACCGACTATTTATGGCTGACATGCCTAAAGCCGGTGCTTATGCAGCTAAAAGCGGATTAAAAGAAGGTGATTTTATCCCCGGAGCTGTATATACCAAGTATGATGAAGCTGCCAACGAAACCGAATTTTATATTGGTTTACTGTTACTTAAAGAAGTTAAAGCTGATACCGGTATGGAAACCATACAAATGCCTTCCGGAAAAGCTATTATGATTTCAAAATTTGGTAATTATGGTGATGGTGATTTGGAGGCACATAAAGCTCTGGAAACATTTTTATCAGAGAATAAACTAACCATGAGATTCCCGGTTTGGGAATTATATGTAAATGATCCATCTAAGGTAAAACCAGAAGATTTACAAACTGACATTTACTATCCTATAGAACCGTAAGTTTAAGAAGAAGCTATAGATAAAACCTCACAAAATTGTGAGGTTTTCTTATCTTCGCAATTCATGAAACAGTTACTTTTAATTTTTTTAGGAGGTGGTATAGGAAGTATTTTTAGATACTTACTTAGTAAACTATTAAACAATCCTCAAACCGGAATTCCTTACGGTACCTTTGCTGCTAACATTATAGGAAGTTTGCTTATAGGTATTGTGTTAGGTTTAGCTGCTAAAAATGAAGCGTTAACAGAAAACCACACCCTTTTTCTTGCCACAGGTTTTTGCGGAGGTTTTACAACCTTTTCAACTTTTGCCTATGAAAATCATGTTTTTTTAAAATCGGGAGATTTTACCTCTTTTGCTATGTATACCATTACTAGCTTTATACTAGGTTTTTTAGCTGTTTTTGGAGGTATTTTTATAACTAAAATAATATAACAATGAATAATTTTGTACACTATAAAGAAGAAAACAACTATGCACTTATTACGCTAAATAACGGTAAAGTAAATGCTATTTCACACGAGGTTATTGATGAGTTAAATACTTGTTTTGATCAAGCAGAAGCTGCCCAAAAAGTAGTAATACTTACCGGACAATCTGGAATTTTCTCTGGAGGTTATGATTTAAAATCTATGACGAAGTCTCCGGAATCTGCATTAGAATTAGTGACCAAAGGTTCTACTCTATCTCACAGAATGCTTTCTTTTCCTTTCCCTATTATTATTGCTTGTAGTGGTCATGCCATTGCTAAAGGGGCATTTTTATTATTATCTGCTGATTATCGTTTAGGAACTGATGGTGATTTTAAAATAGGTCTTAATGAGGTTATGATAGGAATGACTATGCATAATGCAGGTATTGAGATTGCAAAGGCTCGTTTAGCTCCTGTATATTTTGAGCGCAGTGTTAGCAATTCTGAAATTTACACTCCAAAAGAAGCTATTTCTGCAGGTTTTTTAGATAAAATTGTTCCTCAAGAGCACTTATTACCTACCGCTATTAAGATTGCTGAAATGTTTAGTCAACTAAATAAAAAAGCACATGCTGAAACCAAGTTAAAATTACGCAACTCATATTTATTAACTATAGCTAAAGCTATTCAACAAGATATTGATGAGGGATTAACTCCTCCTTCAAAATAAAAATAAAAGCGGCATTTTAGCCGCTTTTATTTTTTATAAGCCATTACTCCGGCTTTAATTTCAATATCTACATAATTATCTCTAGGAGTTATAGGGCAAGAATACCTATCACTATAGGCACAATATGGATTATATGCCTTATTAAAATCAATTTCTATAGTGCCGTCTTCTAATTCATCAGTGGTAAGAACATCTATAAACCGACCACCTTGATACGATGTTGTTCCATTCGTGTTATCTAAAAAAGGTAAAAACAAATTGTTTTTATACTCATCTTTAGCATATTGATTTTTATAAATATTTAAAACAAATTCTTTTCCGTCTATTGTAAAAAACACTTCGCCATATTTTTTATACACAGCAACCCTATCTGTCGTTGTAGGAAAGTTAAAAGTTGGAGCATCAGGTGTTTTAACTAACTTAGCTTTCACTTTATATTTTGTATCTACAGGAAAAAAATCTAGTCCTTTAAAATTTTTAAGTCCTTTAGCTGTTAATGGAGAAGTAGATGCATCTTTAAACTTTGAATTCATAGATATTTGAAATTCAGTTTCTCCTTGTACTTTTCTTTTTCCTTGAGAGTTACATGATATAAATGTGATAAAAGCAATTATAGCAAAAATACGTTTCATCGTTGTTTCCTTTTTAAAATTTGAATTAAAGCGAAGATACTGGTTTTGTTATCCAACACCAGTTAAAATAGCATTTAAATTTCTTAACCTGGTATTACTTTTAAAAGTATTAACCTACTTCACCTTCATTTAAACTTTATTCAATCATAATTAAAAATCATTACATTTTCTTCAGCAATAGACCTAACATTAAAACAGTCATTGTTTTATCTATAAAAAAACTGTTTATTTTTTTTCTAAAAAAGTAAAACATTTATTATATTTGAGTAGATGATGTTATGATTTTGAGCTAAAAAACAGTGTTTTTACCTTCTATAATAAAAATTTATTAAAACATAATATATTTTGATTCTTTTTTAACATAAAAAAACGTAGATAACTCTATATTTGATCCCCCATTTTGTTACACTTATAATTGGTAACAAAAATTGTAAAGTGTCTTAGGACATTAATTATAATAGATATCTTTTTCAATAAAAAATCAACACCAAACTAAATTGTTAAAGATAGTTTTAATTTAATACGTAAGAAGCAAATATGAATTCAGAATTAATTAATAAGGCTGAAGAATTTGAAAACAGAAAATTCAAATTCATTACTACCAGTGATAGAATATTAGCCTCAAGAGAAGCAAAAGCACTGATTTTAGAAATTAATGAGATTTATAAACAAACAAAAGATGGTAAATTAATGGATCTTATGAAACGTTTAACTGTTGTAAAACAAAGAATTGACAAACGTTTAAAAGGAACTCCGTTAACCGCTTAAATACTATTTTTAAAAGTAATACGTTTTAAAATAGAGTTGTTAATTGTTTTATTACTTCTCGAAAAATAATATTTATTCTTGAAAAAAAAATCTAGGAGCTATCCTAGATTTTTTATTATTTTTGCGGGCCTCGGGATGTAGCTTAGTCCGGTTAAAGTGCTGGTCTGGGGGACCAGAGATCGAAGGTTCGAATCCTTTCATCCCGACTTTTTAGTTTGTTTTTTCTTGATATGATTTTATAGTTGCTTTCACAACAAATACACAAAAACAAACAATACCTGCAGAGAATACAATATCACCAATCATTCGTAACCATTTTAATGTTTGTACTGTTGGACTGTAAAGTAATTCTGCATCTCTGGCATAAGAATACCCTTTTGTTATGGAAGTATATGCCTGAATAATTCCAACCGGTAATAAGCTTAATACCACCATTAAAATCAAGCCAATATTTAATAACCAAAAGGCGTTTTTGAGCAATTTTTCATTCCATAGTTTATTAGAATATAAGCGTAAGCATATTAAAATGAATCCCATTCCTAACATTCCATATACCCCAAATAAAGCTGTATGTGCATGTACTGCTGTAGTATTTAATCCTTGTATATAATATAGAGCTATAGGAGGGTTTATTAAAAATCCGAATACTCCAGCTCCAATCATGTTCCAAAATGCCACAGAAATGAAGAAAAATATAGGCCATTTATAACGCTGTATCCACTCGTTTTTCTTTAATAAGTTCCAGTTTTCTCTAATTTCAAATCCCATTAAAGTTAATGGCACTACTTCAAGTGCACTAAAAGTAGCCCCTAAGGCAATTGCCTGCACAGGTGTTCCTGAATAATATAAATGATGTAACGTACCTATAATTCCTCCTGCTAAAAATATTGTTGCAGAAGCTATAGATGTTTTTCCAGCTGTTTTAGTTGATATAATTTTCATTCTAGAGAAAATATAGGCTATCACTACTGTAGCAAATACTTCAAAAAAACCTTCAACCCATAAATGAACTAACCACCAGCGCCAGTAATTAATAACCGGTAATGAACTGTTTTCTCCATACATTAATCCTGAGAAGAAAAACATTCCTATGGCTATTACTGCAATTAATAAAATAGTTAATAAGTGTTTTGAATCGTCATTCTTTTTTATTGCATACAAAATATGTCTTCCAACCATAAGTACCCATAAAACCAGTCCGACACCTAATAATATTTGCCAAAATCTACCTAGATCCATGTATTCATATCCTTGATGTCCAAAGAAAAAATTAGTAGTTAAATCTAGGAATTGATGTATTCCTAACCACTCTCCCAGCATAGACCCTAACACTATAATTAGAAGGGCTATAAACAAGAAGTTAATTCCAAAAACCTGGTATTTCATTTCTTTTCCGCTAATCATGGGTGCTAAAAATAATCCGGTAGCTAACCAAGTGGCAGCAATCCAAAAAACTGCCAACTGTGTATGCCAGGTTCTACTTACAGAGTATGGTAATATTTCAGAAAGATTAAAGCCAAAAAATGCCTGGCCTTCTACCGTATAATGTACAGTGATTATTCCTAAAACTATTTGTAAAAAGATAAGTAACGAGATAACAAGAAAGTATTTTAAAACAGCTTTTTGCGATTTAAATAATGTAAGGTTTATTAACGGATCTGTATTGGGTTTGGTAACCGCCTCTCCTTTTTCATGATTTCTGATATAATAATAGGCTAATATCCCTATAAAAAGTAATAGTAGAATAATTGAAAAACCTGACCATATTTGAGAATCCGGAGTAATCGTATTGTTAATTAAGGGTTCATGCGGCCAGTTTGATGTATACGTATATTCTTTAGCAGGTCTGTTTGTACTTGCTGCCCATGATGTCCAGAATAAAAATGCATTTAACTTTTTTAGTTTTTCTACATTGCTTAAAGCTCCTTTTGGAATTGCATATTGTTCATGACCTTCTGAAAAAATAGATGAATAGTAGGTTGTATTTTTATCTATTGCTAATTTTCTTTCTGCAGAAATTGTTATTGAATTGTCGCTTTGACTATATGTATTTGTTTTTATTTCTTTTACTAAACGTGCTTTTAAAGCTCCTTTTTGCTCTTCATTTAATAAGTCATATTGTGTATTAAAATCTTTATCTGCCCAATAATTTAAAAGAAATAGCGCTTCTTTATGTATCCAATCAGCAGTCCAATCGGGAGCCACATAACTTCCATGTCCCCAAATAGAGCCTACTTCCATTCCTCCAATAGACTCCCATATATTTTGCCCTTCTTGAATATCTGATTTTGTAAATATTACTTCATTTGTTTCTTTTATTTTTACTTGTTCCGGTATTGGTGGTTGTGTTTGATAAATTTCTGTTCCCACCCAAATTAATGCTATAAACGACACTAGCACAACGGCTATAAATCCTGTCCAAATTTTTCTCATCTTTATTTAGTTATAAAGTTTAGCTTCAGTTAAAATTGCTTTTTTAAACAATATGTTATTTTCTAAATGAATGTGTTTGTGTAAATCTTCTTCAAATTCTCTTAATAAAGAGAACGCTATTTTGTAAGAGTTACAAGCGTCTTGCGGTGGTGTATAATTATTTGATAAGGCAGCTATTTTTCGAAAACGTTCTCCTTCATCATCATGTTCATGATGCATCATATCAATAGGATTTTGAATACTTCCAAAAGGAGGTTGCTCTAAACTTTCTCCACTTTTAAATGCTTTAGCTATCTTTTTTATGAACGGAAATAAAATCAGTTCTTCTTTTTTCATATGAGTGGTTAAAGCCCCTGAACTTTCTTTAAAAAGTTGTTTGATTTCCAGCAATTCCGGATGCTTATCTCCATGTACTTTAGAGATCTTATCTAAATAATGTAAAATTTCAGGAATTTGTTTTTCCACATAAATGTGATGGTTTTGATAAATAAAATCACTTAAAAAATCAATATCCCAGTTAGCATAATTTTGTTCTGATGATGCATTGTTTAATTCATCAGAGAGTTCATTTATTATGACTTCTTCATTTATCTTTCGTTTTTTTGAAACTTCATGTATGGTTCTGTTTCCATTGCAACAGAAATCAACTCCATATTTTTTAAAAACGGTTGCTGTTTTATAGTTTTCAGCTACTATATCAGCCACTAGAGTATCTTTATTTATATTCATTACTTTTAGTTATTTTTAATTTATAAAGGATATTTTTGTCTTTTATATATGTAAATTTTTTTATCGTTTAAGCCATAAAAAATTTTTCTTTCCTTCTGTATATAAAATATCATACAATGTATTCTCTTCTAACATTGTTCTAAGGTTCTCTCTTACTGCTACAAATTTATAATGCAAAGGACAAGGCGAAGTTTCATTACATTGCTTAAGTCCTAGTCCGCATCCTGTGTATATTTTATCTCCATCTAAAACCTTTACTATTTCACTTAATTTTATTTCTTTTAATCTATACTCCTCTATAATAAAACCTCCATAAGGCCCTTTAATAGATGTTATTATATTGTTCTTGGTAAGTGCTTGTAAAATTTTTCCTGTAAATGCCTCCGGAGAATCTATAGCTTCTGCAATAGCCTTTAGCCCTACTTTAGTATTTAAGGTAGATTGTTCTGCTACATAGATGGTTGCTCTTAACCCGTATTCACAAGATTTTGAAAACATAGTATATTGTAATAATATGCAAAGGTAGTTCTTTTTTATAAAAGATAATTATATCTTTTATAAAATAAATCAGAATTATGAAAAAGAGATTTTAAACCACTTTCTTCAAAAAGGTTTTATCTTCTTTAACCGACTGAATAAAAGCAGTAAGCGGTCTTCTAATAAAGTTTTCAGGAGCTTTCAACGCTCTTTTTTCAAGTTCTTCTTTAATAATATCTCTTGCATGATATCCAACAGATCCTATAAAATAAAGAGGCACTTCATTTAATTCATTTTTATACTTCAACAATTGTTTATCAATAAATTCTGAAACACAAAATGTTATTATATCTTTTGCATACGGATGCTCTATATTTTCAAACAAAAAACGTGCATATTGTGCCAAGTATTTATTAGGCATTTTAGCACTGTAAAGTCTTGACAAAACCTTATCATCATCTAATTTAAAGTCTTTTTCCAAAGAAAACTTTAAATCTTCTGGAAGGTTTTTATAGTAATAACTTTTTAACACTTCTTTTCCTAAATGGTTTCCGCTTCCTTCATCCATTAAAATATACCCCATTGCTTTAACACGCTGCTCTATCGTTTGCCCGTTGTAAAAGCAACAGTTAGAACCTGTTCCTAAAATACATACAACTGAGGCTTTATGGGAAGCTGCAAAAACAGCCAGCATTAAATCTTCTTTAACTGCAATTTTGGTTACTTTAGGAAAGTTATTTTCAAAAATGGTTTTTATTTTATCTTCTCCTTTTTGGTTATTGCAACCTGCTCCGAAAAAATAAATAGAAGTGATTGAATTTTTATATTCGTTTAACTCATCACAATTTTCAATAATTTCTTTTATATCTTTCTTTTTTAATACGGAAGGGTTTACCCCATTAGTTCTAATTCTGGTAACAATACTATTATCAGAATCATCTAATAAAATCCAATCGCATTTTGTTGAGCCGCTGTCTGCAATTAATATCATAACTTTTAAGAGACGTGTAATTGTAAATTATAATTTTCTATTTTGTTTAGTAAATTGTTTACCAAATCTTTTCCTAGTTTTATACCGTTAGACTGGTTTTTACTAGAATAAATAATATTATCAACCATTTTATTGATAACCATAATAGGCATCTGCTTTTGAGATAATCGTATTAAATATTTATTATCCTCAGCATTTCGTTGTGGAAAAAGTGATGGTGAAATTATAAGACCGTCAATAATATCTTCAGATAACAACTTAGTATAGGTTATTTCTTTTTCAGGATTATTACAAGTATGATAAACCATAATTCTATGTTTTTTTATACTTGTTTCTTCTGTTATTCCTACCAATAAATTAGAGAAAAAATCATTTTTTAAATCAGGAAGAATTACCCCGATAATATAGTTTTCTTTCTTCTTTAAGTTTTTAGCAAAAAAATTAGGCTTATAGTTTAGTGATTTAGCTATTTTAGAAATCCTTTCTTTGGTTAAACTACTAATTTCATGGCTATCATTCAACGCTTTTGATACTGTTGATATAGATACTCCTGATTTTAAAGCTATCTCTTTTAATGTTACACTATAACTCATTGATGCTAGTACTTTATTTTTTATTGCAAAAGTTCATCTTACCTAGGCCTTACTTTTTTTAGTTTGTTGTTTTAACAGTTTTTCTATAGAAGAGATGATGACTAATTCTGTATCAACCAATGGTTCTTTTAAATAGTTAATACTGCTGGTTATTTGCTTTTTCTTATCCTCACTAATCTTATTACCCTCTAACACTTCAATACATAGTTGAGATAATTCATTTAGTTTTTTGTAATGAGGTTCTAATTGGATTAGAAGTGGATTTGTTGATAATGTTTTAAATTCTTTATATCCATTAATCCATTTATTAAAAAATAAAATCAGTTCTTTCTTATCAGCATCTATAGGTTTTTCTAAATACGAATCTACCAACTTATTAAAATGATAAGCATCTTCGGCATCAGCAGAACAAGCATCTGCAAATAACGTAAATGGTGAATAGGTTTTATACTCTACACCTCCTTTATTTCGAGTATATATTTTTAGTGGCTCAAAAATAAATGTTAAGGTTTTTAAAGAGTTAATTTGTTGAGTTTTTGCTATGTTTCTTAATATTTGATCTCTATTTTTTAAATGAGTTATTCCAAGTTCTTCTAAGTGTAAACTAACAACTGCTAACCTTTTCCTCATATTTTCCAGATCTTTAACATTTTTAGCAGACCAAAATCTTTCTGAAAGAGCTGCTGTTCTTGGCCAAATTCTGGAATCAACAGTTAACGGTGTTACTAATTCACTCCACATAGTTACCTCACCCCCTAACACTCTCTTTTCTTCTTCTTGAGTTAACTTTTCATTACCAACAGGATCAAATAAATAATGATGTTCAACAGATTGTAACCTGTCTATATAATAATCGTTTGACAATACTGCTTGGTATCCTCTTTTTACAGCCTCTATTAAAGTACCTTTTTCAAAGCCTTCATTAACTCCTCTCCATGAATGGATGATTGCTGTTTTAGGCATTCCATCTGTCATGATTTCATCCCACCCCATTAACTTCTTGTTATACTTTTTTAGTATTTTTTGTAACTTAATGTTAAAATATGTTTGTAAATCATGATTGTTTTTAAGTCCTTCTTTCTTCTTAAACTTTTGAATTTCATGATTTTCATCCCAATGCTTTCCTTCATTTTCGTCTCCTCCTATATGAAAATAAGGATCCGGAAATAAAGGTGTTAGTTCAGCAAACAGGTTGTCTAAAAAAGTATATACTTTAGGATTAATGGGGTTTAGTGTAGGATGAAATACCCCAGAGAATCTTTCTATATTGTATGTGTAATTATCTTTACTTCCCAGTTCAGGGTAGGCTGTTAATATAGCTGTAGCGTGTCCAGGAACATCAATTTCAGGCACTACTCTTATTCCTAATGCATCAGCATAAGCAACAATTTCTTTAATTTGATTTTGCGTATAATACAAATTATCAGAACCCAATTCATGTAGTTTAGGATATGTTTTAGATTCTATTCTGAATCCCTGATCATCAGATAAATGCCAATGAAATACATTCATTTTCATAGAGGCCATTGCCTTTAAATTCCTTTTTAAAACTTCCATAGGTTGAAAGTGTCTGGCAACATCAATCATTAATCCTCTCCAAATAAATCTGGGAGTATCTTTAATTACAGCTCCTTTAAAATAAAAAGAGTGATCATCATAAGTTATCAGTTGCTGTAATGTTTCTAAACCTCGTAAAGCTCCTACATCTGTTGTTGCTGTTATTTCAACATCCGTTTCGTTTACTTTTAAAGTATAGGATTCATCTACCTTTTTTATTAAATCAGCTACTGTTGTAAAATAAATTTTTACGGTTGCTTTTTTATCTTGAATAACCGGAAATCCCTTATTTACAAAAACGCCGGTTCTATTGGTAATTCTCCTTATAGTATTAACGGCATAATTATAAACTCTTCCTTCATTCTTATTAATAGAAACTGTAAAGTTTTCATCTATTATTACCTTGTGTGTATTGCTTGTTATTTCTTGTGGCCAAGGCATTAAGTTATACCTGTCAGCTACTGCATTTTGCCCATTAATTTTTATAGAAAAAAGCAATAAAGCTACCAATATGTTCTTTACAAAATTATCTATCATTTTATATTGTTCTGTTTTTAAAGTCTTTTATAAACTTCAATAATTTTATGATTAACTCCTAATTCGTCTATCTTCTCAACTCCTTCAATTACTAAAGTATCTTTTTTTACTGTTGCCGTAAAATTAAAAACCTTGCCCTCCCAATCTCTATAATTCAAATACTCCAAGTATTCCGTGTAATTAGTATCTTTAAGGGTATACTTTCCTCCACCTGCTACAAAGACTGCTGAAGAATCTTTACCCTTGTGTATATCATGTCTTAAAAATGAAAAGTGAGTTTGATTGAAAATTTTTATCATTCTTTCATTGGGGTGTACGCTTGAAAAAACGGAATCTTTAGTAATTGTTTTGGCAGACACTAATTCCCAAGTACCTACTATTACCGATTCACTATTCTTACGATTACAACTCCATAAAATCAACAAAAAAAATACGCTTAAAAATTGTTTCATTGATTAGAAATGGTATCGTTTAAAAGCTTCTATTGCGGCATAATCTGCCATTCCTAAATTGCGATACTTTTCTGCTGTTAATCGATTTCTATCTTCTGCTCTTACCCAAAATTCTCTAGCATCATTTCCTTGAAACATTACTTTATCTTTTTGGGATTGATGGTAAAAAATTGCATGTCTTTTTTTAACCACTTGATCCGGACTCATTGGTACAGCCATTTCAATTTCATGAGGTTGCCATTCAAACCAAGCTCCTCTATATAGCCATACCCAACAATCGTTCATGTATTTTTTAACTTTTAGCACTTCCAAGGCTTCAAAAAGTGAGTCTAAACAAACTTTATGAGTCCCGTGTGGATCTGCTAAATCTCCTGCAGCATAAATTTGGTGCGGCTTTACCTTTTCTATTAAAGTACACATAATATCAATATCTGCTTTTGATAAATTGTTTTTCTTCACCTTGCCGGTTTCATAAAAAGGAAGGTTTAAAAAATGTACATTTTCATCCGGAACTCCTAAATATCTGGTAGCTCCTAATGATTCTGCTTTTCGTATTTCTCCTTTTAGTTTTCTAACCTCAGCAGAATCAATTTCACTAGCTCCTTTTTTTAATATAGAGTTAATTACTTTTTTAATTTCTTTTGAATCCGGACTTAAAAACTGAGATACCTCAGCAAATCGCAAAGCATCTTCATCAGATACTGCAATATTTCCGGAAGTTTGATAGGCTATATGAACTTCATGACCTTGCTCTACTAATCTATCAAATGTTCCTCCCATAGAAATTACATCATCATCCGGGTGTGGGCTAAAAATAATAACTCGTTTTTTTGCCGGCGTACTTCTTTCCGGTCTGGTTGAATCATCAGCATTGGGTTTTCCTCCCGGCCATCCGGTAATTGTTCTTTGTAACCCGTTAAATATTTTAATGTTTAGTTCATAAGCACTTCCTTCTTCAACTAACAATCCGGCCATTCCGTAATCATTATAATCTTTATCCGTAAGTTTTAAGATTGGCTTATTTACAGTATTACTTAACCAAAAAATTGCTTTCTTCTTTAACTCTTCTGTCCAAACACACGATGATACTAACCACGGTGTTTTTTTTCTGGTTAAATCTGATGCTGCTTCTCTATCTAAAACAAACGTGGCATTATTATGCTCTTGTAAATAGGTTGCCGGAACCTGAGAAGTTATTTCTCCTTCTATGGTTTGTTGAACTACTAATGCTTTTCCTTCACCCCAGGCTAACAATACAACTCTTTTCGCTTTTTTAATAGTACTTATTCCCATCGTAATTGCTTTTCTGGGAACATTGTCTAAACCTAAAAAGCTAGAAGCTGCATCTTCTCTGGTAATGTAATCTAAAGTTATGCTTCTGGTACTTGAATTATAATGAGATCCGGGTTCATTAAATCCTATATGACCGGTTCTTCCAATACCTAGTAATTGAAAATCCAATCCTCCGGCTTCTTTTATTTTCATTTCATAATCTACACAATACTGATATACTTCTTCCGGTTGAATAGTTCCATCCGGCACATGTATATTTTCAGGAATTATATCAATATGATTGAATAAGTGTTCATGCATAAAATAATGATAACTCTGAATATCATCCGGTTGCATTGGCCAATACTCATCTAAATTAAAAGTGATTACGTTGGCAAAACTCAACCCTTCTTCTTTATGCATTCTTACCAGTTCTTCGTATACTTTAATAGGTGACGACCCTGTTGCCAAACCTAAAACACACTTTTCTTTTGCAGTTGCTTTTGACTTTATAAGCGCTGCTATTTCTTGAGCCACTACTTTTGATGCTTCAAGAGAATTTTCAAAAATTACGTTATGAATTTTCTCAAAACGTGTTTCCTCAAACTGACCTGCCGGTTGATAGGTTATTTCTTTATAATTTGACATAATCATACTAATCTCTAACTTAAAATGAATTACTAGGGGTAAAATTAGATCAGTGGTAAAGGCTTTACTACTTTTTTCGACTAAATGCTAATAAAATACTATTAAAAACAATCGAGAATGTATACGTTCATTCTCGATCATTTTTCAACAAAGTTTAATATACTAGAAGTTACTGTTTCCTGTATCCCACCATAACCTTGTTCCACCGTTATCCGGTCCTTTTAACATGGCCACAGCTTTATCTACATTGGCAGCGTTAGTATTCTTTTCACTAGCTACAAAATTGATACGTCTAATTTGAATATTAGTATCAATAGTTCCTCCGCTATTGTTAACAACTACAGGAAAAACTCTTGGATATCCTGTTCTTCTAAACTCACTCCAAGCTTCTTGTCCGTCAGGAAACATAGCTATCCATTTTTGAGTCATAATCTGCTCCAGTTGTTCTTCATTAGTTCCTCCGGCGTTGTAAGCTATTTTTACATCACTTGGATAGGTATAGTTATTGGCAACATTAATAGCATCTACAAAATCATTAGGTGTACTTGTATTATCAGCTAAATATGTATCTGCTCCAGAAACTCCGTGCTGAGCAAAAGAAGCCTTAACACCTTCTTCATAATTTGTTTGCGCATCACCGGCACCTGTCCATCCTCTTAGAGATGCTTCTGCTTTTAAGAAATAAATTTCAGCTACCGTCATCCAAGTTTTTTGACTTGCACTTGCTACTACATCCCCTAATAATGAATGACTTCCATATTGAGATTTAGCAGTAATTTCAATTCCTTGACGTACTCCTTTGTAATCACCTAAACCGGCATCAGCAGGAGCTTTAAAGTATTTAGCAACTCTTCCATCATTAAATCCTTTTAAAATAGCTTCCATTTCAGCACTCATACAAATATCTCCCCAAGTTCCGCTAATAGTTGCCAATGGGTGAGCAAATCCTCCCATTCCTACAGTTAAATTACTTGTTAAAAAACCTGCATCACTTGCTAATGCTTTTTCTCCTTGAGTTTTTGCTAAAGCAGGATTAACTTTTGATACTCTTATGGCTAAGCGTAATCGCAATGAGTTAGCAAAAGCTCTCCATACAGCAATATTACCCTCCAAGTTAGATTCGTCAAACGGAACAAATTGTAAATCTCCTTCGTATTGTTTTAATCCGGTAATAGCTTCATCTAAATCAGCAAAAAAAGCATTATACGCAGTTTCTTGAGAATCATATTCTCCTGTAGTAGCATAATCATCATACTTTGTATAACGAATAGGACCAAATACATCAGATATTCTGTGCATAGCCATTACCTTAATTACATTAGCCAAATAAATAAACTTTTCTCCTCCTTGTGAGTTTGACAAGGTAACTTGTTGTTTAATTTCTCTTGCATACGGCATTACCCCATTACCATTATTGGCATCATAAGCATCATTCCAAATAAAATTATTCCAACCATCAATCAAACTGTAAGTTTGATTATTAATATTTCCTGCAAAAGGTGTTGGAGCTGTCATATATCCTGAAAACACATCCGCATTTAAGTTTTGTTGCAACTGATAGTTCCAAGCCGGTTCAGTTCTTATAATGTTGGCAAACATTGGAGAAAATCTTGAACCAATATGGTTATTCTGCTGCTCTATACTTTCTTGTGAAATACCATACGGATTAGTATTTATGTTTTTAAAATCATCCGTACACGCGTTAATAATCACCAAAATTATCAATACCTGTATATATTTAATTGTTCGTTTCATTTCTTAAAAGTTAATATTAACATTAAACCCAATACTTCTTGTTGATGGTTGGTTATAAATATCAACCCCCTGTAAGCCTAACCCGGTACTTGCTGCAATATTAGGATCAAACGGTGCTTCTTTATAAAAAAAGAACAAGTTATTCCCTATAACAGAAAATCGTACACTTTCAAAGAAATCTGATTGTATTGGCAATTTATAGCCTATTGATACTTCTCGTAAGCTAATGTTAGTAGCATCATATACATACTCTCCTAACATTCCATCTCTACCACCAATAGCATTGTAGTAATCTTGAGCTGTGATTTGCGAGCTAACTCCGCTCTCATTAACCACATTGATCATACCGCCATTAGTATTTCTGGCATCTGCAGTAGCTTGTGATACTCCGTATTTATCATTAACAGCTTCAGTAACACTCACTACATCTCCACCAAATTTTCCATCAATTAAGAAACTAAATGTAAAATCCTTATAATCAAACATGTTATTCCATCCTAAAGTGAAATCAGGTTGTGCATGGGCTACAGTTTTAAATTCTGTGCCCTTTAACGTTCCCGAAGAATTAACTACAGGCGTACCATTTGCATCTCTAACTAAAGATCTTGCTCTAATACTACCAAAGTCTTCTCCTTCTATTAAAGAATATTCATATCCGTTTACACCTCTTGCAGTTATAATTGCTCCATTCTCTCTTAAATCAGGATGAACAGAAACCACCTTATTTTTGTTCTTAGCAAAGTTTAAAGCAGTTTTCCATGTAAAATCATCATTTACAATAGGCTTACCGTCAATTACTAATTCAATACCAGAGTTTGTTATTTCTCCTGCATTTACAATATTTTGAGAATACCCAAGAGGATTAGGTAGTGCTTGAATATAGAAAATTTGATTTAAGGTTCTGGTATTATAATAGGTTAATTCAAATCCTAAACGATTTCCCATAAATCTCCATTCCGTACCTAATTCAATAGATTTTTGTCTTTCCGGTTCTAATGTCTCTCCTTCAATAGGTGCAAAAGGAACAATACCCACTTTCTGATTAGTTGCATTGATATAATTTAATGGAACTGTAGCGTATACAGGAATATCTTTACCTACCTCTGCATACGATGCTCTAACTTTTGCAAAACTTATACCTTCTGGCATGGTAAACATCTCTGATAACACCCCTGTTAAACCAACAGAAGGATAGAAGAAAGATGTAGAGTTTGTGTTTACTAAGGTAGAAGACCAGTCTGTTCTTCCTGTTACGTCTAAGAACAACATTTTCTTATACCCCAAATTAACAGATCCAAAAACTGATTGCACCTCTCTATTACTAACAGACTGACTAATATTATTAGTAGTTTGAAAGTTTGCTATAGTAAATACATTTGGATAATTTAATCCTTTTCCGTCTCTACCTGAATCTAATAAAATTTGATCTCCGATAGCATATTTAGTTAAACTGGTACCTAATAATCCTGTAAACGATAAATCTTCGGTAATATTTTTAGAGTAATTTGCTATTAAATCAACATATTGTTGTGTGTTTTCTGTTTTTTCTAAAATATACCTACCATTATCTCCTGAGTTTACAGTATCAGTTCCGGCATATTGCCTTTTATCAAACGTAAAGAAAGACTTATCATAGCTTAACCTTGATTGTAAAGAGAAAGCATCAGTTATTTGATATTTAGCTGAAATATTAGCCAATATTCTTTGAGCAACATCTTTACTTGGATTTCTATGAATTAACCAATAAGGGTTTTGAACAATATTTTCACTGTCTCCAAAATCAAAAGCAGTATACTGATCCATCATTGCCCTATCAACATTATAATACTCAAATTTATTTTTATAAATATCTCTATCAATACCTACCGGATGTAAATACACGCCTGTTAACGGATTTGAATACAACCCATTTGTTGGTCGGTTCCAAATTCTTTGATCAGAAAAGTTGATACTTGCTGAAAAATCAATTTTCTCCTTTAAAAACTTAGCTGTTTCTCGTAGCGTAATATTATTTCTTACCAATCTGTTTTGTGGAATCACTCCCTCTCCTAAAGTATTAGCATATGAAAAATAGGTTTGTGCTTTAGCATTTCCTGCTGTCAACGTTACAGCATTTATAGCAGTGTACCCTGTGTTAAAAAAGTCTTTTGCATCGTTACTTAGGCCTTCAGTTTTAGTTCCCCATGATTTAGAAAAAGGAACGTTACCATTTAATGGGTTTTTAAGAGGCATACCAACTGAAGCAGACATATACTCTGATTGCAATTTAGGTAATGACATTACATCATCAACAGTAAAACTAGAAGAAAAATTTACAGCTAACTTACCTTCTTTACCTTTCTTAGTAGTAATTAAAATTACCCCGTTTGCACCTTGACTACCATATAAAGCAGAAGCAGAAGCTCCTTTAAGTATGGTCATCGACTCAATATCATCCGGATTGATTAGCGACATGGCATCTCCCCCGTCACGGTTACCTGTTTGGCTACCAAAAATATCGGTTCCGGGTTCAGACCCGTTTGAACCGTTTCCGCTATTTAACATAGGTACTCCATCAATAACGTATAAAGGATCGTTGTTTGTGGTTGAAGAATTCCCCCTTAATACTACTTTTGCAGTTCCTCCTAACCCCGAAGAACTTCTTGTTATGGTTACACCGGCAGATTTTCCTGAAAGGCTATTTACCGGGTTTGTTTGTTTTACTTTAGTTAATTCGTCCCCATTAACTTCTTGTGCTGAGTAGGTAAGTGCTTTTTTCTCTTTTTTAATCCCCAGTGCTGTTACCACAACTTCGTCCAGCACATTATCATCTTCTAAAACTACATTAATAGTGTTTTGATTTGAAACAATAACCGATTGTGTTTTCATTCCTACATACGTAAAAAGTAAAACATCTCCAACAGAAGTTTTAATTTCGTACTTCCCATCGAAATCAGTTTCTGTTCCTCTTAATGTTCCTTTAATAATTACCCCTACCCCCGGAAGAGGTCCTCCATCAGATTTTGATGTAACAACTCCTATTATTGTTTTTTCTTGTCCTAAAACTAGCTGAACTAGTAAGAAAGAAAAACAAAACAGTAGTAAAATTTTATTTTTTTTCATGAATAAGTTAATTAATTGTTTGCTTAAAGTTATGTAGTTATCAAAATGTTAAAAAAAAATTATATCCAAACTACATCAAATTAACAATAAACGACTTCTTTTTATAGATTACCATCTTTTTATTCATTTTACATTTTTTTTATGTTTGGTTCACAACAAAAAACATTATAAATTTCAGACTTTATTTACCTACTAAATTTGATTTTAACTTGAATCTTAAAAAAAATAAATACTCAAACAGAACCATTAAAAGAAGGTACCATGTTATTTTCTGGTTAAGTTATTTTACATTTAATGTCATACGATGGGGAAGCTATTTTGACGATTATTGGTATTCTTTAAAATCTAATCTGGTTGAATTTCCTTTACACATTATACTTGTATATGCAAATGTGTATTACTTTATCCCTAAATTTTTACTCCCTAAAAAATATAAGAGATACATTTTTTTACTATTACTATCTTTGGGTGTTCAGTATATTATAAGAACCGGTTTAAACTATTTTTTAGTTACCAAAAACATTTGGCCTGAAGCAGAAGGCACTCAACAAGCGTTTACCTTTAATCATATAATTGCCGTATCATTAGGTGAACTGTATGTATTGGCTTTGGCAACGGCTATTAAACTAACTGTGGACTGGGTTAATCAACGAAACAGAATAGACACGTTGAAAAAAGAGCATTTGAAAAGTGAATTAAATTTTTTAAAAACTCAAATACAACCCCACTTTTTCTTTAATACACTTAATAACCTATATGCTTTAACCCTAGAAAAATCAAATGAGGCACCTGAGGTTGTTTTAAAACTTTCGGATATTATGCAGTATGTAATATATGATATAAAAGACCCAAAAGTTAAACTTTTAAAGGAAATTGATTACATTCAAAACTACATAGACTTAGAGCTTTTAAGATGCCATAAAAATGCTAAAATTGACATTGATATTAAAGGAGATATCAGTAATGTAAAAATTCCGCCTTTAATTTTTTTATCTTATATTGAAAATAGTTTTAAACACGGTAATAAAAACAGTAATGAATTTTATATTTATATTAGTTTCAAGAAAACCGAAAAGGACAGTTTAATTTTTACCTTAAAAAACACATACGACCCCTCCGATATTACCTTTAAAAACAAAAGTTTAAAAAGCGGTGTAGGTAATGCCAATACAAAAAGAAGATTGGATTTAATATTTAAAGACAAATATAAATTAGCTATTTCTAAAGATAATAATATGTGTACATATACAGTTAACTTAGAAATACCTTTAACAAAAAAGTAAAAAAGTGAAAATTAATTGTGTTATAATAGACGACGAACCTTTAGCAATAAACGTTATTAAAAACCATTTACAAGAGTTTCAAAACATAACTATTGTAGATACATTTAATAACCCCTTAGATGCTTTATCTACATTAGAGAATAACCAAATTGATGTTTTGTTTTTAGACATAAACATGCCTAAAATGAACGGACTTGATTTCTTAAAAAACATTCCTATAAAACCTCATGTTATTATTACTACAGCCTATAGAGAATTTGCTGCTGAAAGTTATGACTTGGATGTTTTAGATTATTTGGTAAAACCAGTTCCTTTTCCAAGGTTTTTAAAATCAATTAACAAATTAACACAACGCATACACAACGATCAAAATATAAAAAACACTCCATCAACAGAAGACTCTTATATCTTTTTAAAAGTAGATAAAAAGCTGGTTAAAGTAAAATATGATGACATTTTATATATAGAAAGTTTAAAAGATTATATTAAAGTTTGTACAACTGTTAGCAATTACATTGTACATAAATCATTAACCAGTATTACCGAAGAACTTCCTGAAAACAATTTTTTACGAATTCACAGATCCTATACAATTGCCATAGACAAGGTAAAATCTGTAGAAGGTAACTCTATAGAGATAAGCAACAAACGATTACCTATAGGACGAAAGTATATCAATAACACCAAACAAATTATTCTAAAAACAACCAACTTTTAATATGTTAAGCTACAATTTTATTTTGTTTAACACATAAATGGCGTTGCTAGTAGAAAATTAAATTCATTATTATTAATAAATACATATATTGGCAATCAGGTTTATATCACTTATCATTAAACCTATTCCTTATATATTAACAAAACTAAACAAACTATGACTCAAACTCCTAAAACAGCTGCAAGCAGCAATAGCATGATTGTACCCATAATTATTATTGCCGGGTTATTTTTCATTTTTGGGTTTGTTACTTGGATAAACGGAGCTTTAATTCCGTTTATGAAAACAATAAACGAATTAACAGATGCACAATCGTATTTAGTAGCCTCTGCCTCATACATATCATTCGTAGTAATGGCTTTACCTTCATCTTATGTTATCAATAAAATAGGATACAAAAAAGGAATGTCTTTAGGTCTTATTATAATGGCCATAGGAGCTTTAATATTCATTCCTGCAGCAGAAGCAAGAACCTACTGGATATTCTTACTTGGAATCTTTGTTCAAGGTATGGGAATGACGTTACTACAAACCGCCTCAAATCCATACATCACCATTTTAGGTCCTATTGAAAGTGCTGCCAAACGCATTGCTATTATGGGAATTGCAAACAAAGTAGCCGGTGCGTTAGGATCTTTAATTTTTGGAGCTATTTTACTTTCAGGAATTGACGCTATCAAAGAAAAATTAAGCACTGTTAACGGCTCAGAAAAAGAACAATTATTAAATACTATGGCAGACAGCGTAGTTACTCCCTACATAGTTATGGCCGCTGTTTTATTTATTTTAGGTATTTTAATAAGAAAAGCACCGTTACCTCACGTTGAGGCCAGTTCAGAAGAAAGCGACAACAATAATCACGTATCAAAAACCAGCATTTTTCAATTTCCACACTTATGGCTTGGAGTAGCCGCATTATTTGTATATGTTGGAGCTGAAGTAATTGCCGGAGATACTATTATTGCTTACGGAATATCTTTAGGAATACCGGGAGCTGATGCCAAATTTTTTACAACCTTTACTTTAATGGCTATGGTGGCCACTTACGCTCTTGGCGTTGTGCTTATCCCTAAAATTATAAGTCAAGCTTTTGCGTTAAAAGCAAGTGCCGTTTTAGGCATCATATTTACAACCTGTATAATTTTTACAACAGGTTTTACCTCCGTTTTATTTGTTGCTGCACTAGGTATTGCAAATGCACTGGTTTGGCCCGCAGTATGGCCGTTAACATTAAAAGGCTTAGGTAAATTTACTAAAACAGCTTCGGCCTTATTAATTATGGCAATTGCCGGAGGCGCTATAATCCCTCCTTTATACGGGCGATTGGTAGATAGTCAAAAAGCATCATTAATTAGCCAAGGAATTGATGAAACTGTAGCATTGGCTAACGCCTCTACCACTAGTTATTGGATTCTTTATCCTTGCTATATCTTAATTCTTTACTATGCTGTTTCAGGCCATAAACTTGGGTTAAGAAAAAAATAATTCACTAAAATGGAACGCTTACAATCCGTTGATACCTTAAGAGGAATTACCATAGTCGCCATGATTTTAGTTAATAATCCCGGAACATGGAATGCAGTCTATCCTCCTCTTTTACACGCAGAATGGCATGGATTAACACCAACTGATTTAATCTTTCCCTTTTTTCTTTTTATTGTAGGTATTTCAATTGCTTTAGCGTATCAAAACAAAAAGCCTAATAGAAATACCTACAAAAAAATTGGAATTAGAAGTCTAAAACTAATAGGATTAGGACTTTTAATAAATATTTTTACCCCTTATTTTCCATTTATACAAGATATACAAACAGTAAGAATTCCGGGGGTTTTACAACGTATAGGAATCGTATTCTTTATCTCTTCTATTCTCTTTTTAAACCTAAACACCAAAAGTATATTACTTACAATTGCATTTATCTTAGTAAGCTATTTTGTTGTTACAGGGTTTATAACACTACCCAACGGTAATATCCCCTCATTTGATAACAATACTAACAATTGGGCAAATTACATTGACATTAATCTTTTAGGAAAACATATGTGGAGAGAAACTTATGATCCTGAAGGAATTCTCAGCACTTTTCCTTCAATTGCAACAAGTTTGTTAGGCATCATAGCAGGAAAAATAATAACCGCTAAAACTAATTATAAAAAAGAAATCTCTCTGATAGCTTTTTCATTTGCCTTACTGCTTCTTGGATATGTTTGGAGTATTTGGTTTCCTATCAATAAAACAATATGGACAAGCAGCTATGTATTAGTTACAGCAGGCTGGGCAACCTTAATACTAGGTGGCACCTATTACCTTAACGACGTAAAAAAAATAAACTTCACTCCTATTTTTACCTATGTTAGTAAAAACGCAATAACAATCTACTTTTTATCTATGATAATAGCCAAATCATTTTATCTGATAAAAATAAATGAAACCCAAACGATTCATTCCTGGTTATTTAATACATTTTTTATTCATATAGGCACTATAAAATTAGCCTCGTTTAGTTATGCACTATGTGTGGTTACTTTCTATATTTTTTTAAGCTATTACCTATTCAAAAAGAAAATATATTTCAAAGTATAAATTATGCTCCCCTATAAACTTACATCTCAAGAAGAAACCACACTCTCCTACTTAAGATATAACCAACCTTTTTTTTCTATTCATTTTTCAGAAGAATCCTCTTTTTTCTTTTTCAATGAATTCTCAAACTGGTTACAAGGAGAATTTGATTTATTTTTTAAAGAAGAGCATCAAAACATACTAAAAATTTACTTTCCAAACGGACATACCATTGTTAGTATCAACCAAAATGAAGAAATTAGCATTCGTTCCTTGAATAAAAACAGTCAAAAATGTAAAAACAGCATGCTAAAACTCCTTAGATCCTATCAATTTTACAAAAAAATTAAACCAATAAAACACTGATTATAAAACCCATAAAACAAAACCCCTTACTACCCAATAAAAAAAATAAAAAAAGTTTTTTTCAATATTAAAAAATAATATATATTTGCCACGCTTTTGAAGCAAACGCCGATATAGCTCAGCTGGCTAGAGCAGCTGATTTGTAATCAGCAGGTCGTGGGTTCGAGTCCCTCTATCGGCTCAAAACAAAAAGTGCTAACAGATTTGTTAGCACTTTTTTTATGCACTATTTTTTCTAAATTTGTTAACCAAAATCACGTAAAAATTTAAATGAAAAATATTTTTGTTATTGGTATTGCTGGAGGAACAGGAAGCGGCAAAACAACTGTAGTAAATCAAATAATTAATGAGTTGGCTGATGAAGTTTGTGTAATATCTCAAGACTCTTACTATTGTAAAACCGACAACCTAACATACGAGGAAAGAACAAAAATAAACTTTGACCATCCCCGAGCCATTGACTTCGACTTATTAGTTAAACATTTAACAGCTTTAAAAAGCGGAAAAATTATAGAGCAACCCGTATATTCATTCGTTGCACATAACAGAACCAAAGACACCATAAAAACTCACCCCAGAAAAGTTATTATTGTTGAAGGTATTCTTATCTTTAACAGCAAAGAATTACGTGATTTATGCGACATAAAAGTCTTTGTACATGCAGATGCAGATGAACGACTTATAAGAAGAGTTCGCAGAGATATTAAAGAGCGCGGTAGAGATGTTGATGAAGTATTAAACAGATACCAAGACACCCTAAAACCAATGCACCAACAATTCATTGAACCAACCAAGAATTATGCAGATATAATTATTCCTGGTGGCGGACATAATAAAGTAGCTATTGATATAGTTAGAACGGTAATCAATGATCGCTTATAATGAACTTAAAGTCAATAAAAAACAAACCCTCTTTTAAAATAATAACCAACCTATATGTTATTATTTTAACCGTGTTTGTAATATGGATGCTCTTTTTAGACGAAAATTCTTACCTTACCCACAGAGAGTTCAACAAAGAAATTGAAGAACTTGAAACATGGATTGAGTATCATAAACAAAAAATTGCTAACGATAAAGAAACCATAGAAAAACTAAAAGATTCTTTAGAATTAGAAAGATACGCCCGAGAAAAATACTTGATGAAAAAAGAAAATGAAGATATTTACATAATTGAATTTGATACCATAAAAAAATAATGGAAAATTATTTATTTAACGAATTTCAAGAAGTAACACCTCTAGCATGGAAAAACAAAATCCAAGCAGATTTAAAGGGTGCAGACTATAACGAAACTTTGCTATGGAAAACCAATGAAGGAATTACCGTTAAACCCTTCTACACAATAGAAGACAGAACCTATCAACAGATTAACCTTTCAAAAAAAGGATTCAATATTTGCCAATCAATTACCATTGAAAATGAAGAAGAGGCAAGTTCTTTTGCAATAGACAGCTTACAAAGAGGCGCAAACAGTATTGAATTTATAGCCAACAAACCTTTCGATTATAAAAAACTACTAACCAATAACAATCTTCAAAAAGCAACTCTCTATTTTAAACTTAATTTTTTAGCTTCAGAATTTGTTATTGAATTAGCCAAACACCTTAACTCAGATACTTGTTTTTTTAATATTGATAGCATTGGCCATCTAGCCAGTAGTGGTAATTGGTATCAAAATATGGCTTCTGATTACAAAGAATTAGAATCCATAATTAAACACACACACCATTCAATTGCTGTAAACGCCAATATCTATCAAAATGCAGGAGCAAACACTATACAACAATTAGCCTATGCACTTGCCCATGCAAACGAATACCTGAATCACTTTGGAAAAGAAGTTGCCAGTAACATACACTTTAATTTTTCTGTAGGAAGCAACTACTTTTTTGAAATAGCCAAACTGAGAGCCTTTAGAATACTATGGACTGCCCTTTTAAATGAATACGAAGTAGAAAACACAACAGCACACATATTTGCACAACCAAGCCTACGTAACAAAACACTCTACGATTACAATGTAAACATGCTACGAACAACTTCAGAATGCATGAGTGCCATTTTAGGAGGAGCCAATACTATAACAAACAATTCTTATGATAAAATTTTCCATAAACCTAATGAATTTGGAGAACGTATATCAAGAAACCAACTATTAATACTACAACAAGAAAGTGAGCTAGGCGAAGCTCAACATATTGCAGACGGTTCTTATTATATCGAATCATTAACAGAACAACTAGCACAACAAGCCCTAAACGTTTTTAAACAAATTGAAAAAGGAGGAGGATTTCTAAAACAACTAAAAGAAGGAATCATTCAACGAAAAATAATAGAATCAGCAAGCAAAGAACAAGAACAGTTTGACACCGGAAAACTAATCCTGCTTGGCACGAACAAAATTCAAAACGAAAATGACAAAATGAAAAATCAATTAGAAATTGATGCATTCATGCCAATTCGTAATCAAAAAACACTGATTCAACCTATAATTCAAAAACGATTAGCAGAAAAGCTTGAACAAGAACGCTTACGACATGAGTAGAAAAGATATATCCAACATCCGAATCAAAGAACAAAAACAGGAAGCCACTCATTTTCCTCACGAAAACTTTGTTGCCGGAATAGCCCCAAACCTTAGAGGACCTTATTCAACTATGTATGTTAGAAGACCTTGGACCATACGTCAATACGCAGGATTTTCTACCGCAGAAGAAAGTAATGCGTTTTACAGAAGAAACCTTGCCGCAGGACAAAAAGGACTATCAGTTGCTTTCGACTTAGCTACCCACAGAGGGTATGATTCAGACCATGAAAGAGTACAGGGAGATGTTGGAAAAGCGGGAGTAGCCATAGACTCTGTAGAAGATATGAAAGTGTTATTTGACCAAATTCCACTTGATAAAATGTCGGTTTCCATGACTATGAACGGAGCCGTTCTACCTATTCTAGCTTTCTACATTGTTGCAGCTGAAGAACAAGGAATCGCTCCCGAATTATTATCAGGAACCATTCAAAATGACATCCTAAAAGAGTTTATGGTGCGTAATACCTATATTTACCCACCAACTCCCTCAATGAAAATAATTGCTGATATATTTGAATATACCAGTAACAACATGCCTAAATTCAACTCAATTTCCATTTCCGGATACCACATGCAAGAAGCCGGTGCCACACCTGAAATTGAACTAGCCTATACCTTAGCTGACGGACTAGAATACATCAGAAAAGGAATTGAAGCAGGTATGGATATTGATACGTTTGCTCCTCGCCTGTCCTTCTTTTGGGCTATTGGCATGAACCACTTTATGGAAATAGCCAAAATGAGAGCTGGAAGAATGTTATGGGCAAAAATGGTTAAACAGTTTAACCCTAAAAACGACAAATCATTGGCTTTGCGTACCCATTGTCAAACCAGCGGATGGAGTTTAACAGAACAAGATCCCTTTAACAATGTAGCCCGCACAACTATTGAAGCCATGGCAGCAGCTTTTGGAGGCACACAAAGTTTACACACCAACGCACTAGATGAAGCCATAGCCTTACCTACAGATTTTTCTGCACGTATAGCACGTAATACACAAATATACTTGCAAGAAGAAACCTATATAACCAAAACAGTAGACCCTTGGGCAGGAAGTTATTATGTAGAAGAACTCACAGAAGAAATAGCAAACAAAGCTTGGAAACTAATTCAGGAAGTAGAAGAATTAGGCGGAATGACCAAAGCCATTGAAAAAGGAATTCCTAAGATGCGTATTGAAGAAGCTGCCGCTAAAAAACAAGCTAAAATTGACAGTAGTCAAGACATTATTGTAGGGGTAAACAAATATCAATTAGCAGAAGAAGACCCGCTACACATCTTAGAAGTTGACAATGAAGCCGTAAGACAATCTCAAATAAAAAGGCTACAAGAACTTAAAGCCAACAGAAATCAAGAAGCTGTAGAAAGTGCTTTAGCCAATTTAACAGAATGTGCTAAAACAGCTAACGGAAACCTGCTCGATTTAGCTGTTAAAGCAGCCAGAAACAGAGCCTCTTTAGGAGAAATTTCTGACGCTTTAGAAAAAGTATTTGGTCGCCACAAAGCAGTACATAAAACCATTTCAGGCGTGTATAGTAAAGAAATAAAAGATGATGCGCTATTTAAAAAAGCAACAGAACTAGCTGATAAATTTGCAGAATTAGAAGGACGTAGACCTAGAATTATGATTGCCAAATTGGGGCAAGACGGTCACGATAGAGGCGCCAAAGTAGTAGCTACCGGGTATGCCGATTTAGGCTTTGATGTGGATATTGGCCCCCTTTTTCAAACCCCGCAAGAAGCTACCAAACAAGCCATTGAAAACGACGTACATATTCTAGGAATATCTTCATTAGCTGCCGGTCATAAAACGCTGGTTCCCCAAGTAATTGAAGAACTTAAAAAATATGGTAGAGAGGATATTATGGTAATTGTTGGAGGTGTAATTCCGGCACAAGACTATCAATTCCTTTTTGACGCAGGTGCTGTGGGAGTATTTGGCCCGGGTACCAAAATTGCACAAGCAGCAATTGACATGTTAACTATTTTAATTGATAGTATTGATGAGGAGTCATAAAACTCATTAAACCCCATCAACACAAAAAGCAATAATTGCACCGTAAAGTATAAGACGTTACTCAAAATGAAAATTCAATACATTGATAGAAAAACTGGAGAATTAAAAACCGAAACACCTCCCGGTGAAGGATTTTTAAAATTGTTGTATAACAACCCTTTTGGCAAAACAACATTACTCCCTATGGTAAAACGTAAATTTCTATCCTCATGGTATGGAAAATTAATGGATAAACCCGGATCTATCAATAAAATAAAAAATTTTGTAAAAGACCTTAATATTGATATGAATGAGGCCGAAAGATCCATAGAAGACTATATTTCTTTCAACGATTTTTTTTACAGAACTCTAAAACCAAATGCTCGTCCTATAGAAGAAGGATTGGTTTCTCCGGGAGATGGAAAAATGCTGGCTTTTGAAAACAGTAATGAAGTACATAACTTTTTTGTAAAAGGAAGAAAATTCACCCTTAAAGAATTTTTAGGAAGTCAACAATTAGCTGACAAATATCAAAATGCTGCATTAATCATTCTTCGTCTAGCACCAAACGATTACCACCGTTACCACTTTCCTTACGAAGGAATTCCTTCAGAAACAACAAAAATTAAAGGAGATTATTTATCGGTATCACCCTATGCCTTAGCCGCTAATTTTACTAAAGTATTTTGTGAAAACAAACGAGAGTTCTGCACGCTCACAACTCAAGAAAAAGGAGACATACTTATTGCCCCCGTAGGAGCAACCATGGTAGGAAGTATTATTGAGACCTACACCCCCAACAATCCTGTAAAAAAAGGAGCAGAAATGGGATACTTTGCTTTTGGTGGCTCTACCATTGTTTTATTGGTAGACCAAAACAAAATCAAAATAGATCAAGATATTATTACCAACACCAAAAACAAAATAGAAACCTTTGTTAAAATGGGAGAATCTATTGGTAAATAAAAAAACTACTCCCCTTTAATAAATAACAATAGGTATTTCAAAAAAAGTAAATTCACTTATAAAATTACTGTTAGAAACTTAAAAACTAGCAATGGTATATAGAAAACTAGTGTTGGAAACTTAAAAACTAATAATGGCATTTAGAAAACTAGCGTTGGAAACTTAAAAACTAACAATGATATTTAGAAAACTAGCGTTGGAAACTTAAAAACTAACAATGGCATTTAGAAAACTAGCGTTGGAAACTTAAAAACTAACAATGACATTTAGAAAACTAGCATTCTAAAGAAGAAAACTATCAGCATAAAATAAGAAACTAACAGCCTAAAGCAGAAAACTTATAATCAAGAGCAAAAAAGAATCAACTTAAAAAAGAAAGTTGTCAATCTAAAGTAAAAAAACTAGTAATCAAAAACAAAAAATCACCAACAACTAAAAACCACTAACTAAAAAATAACAACAACACTTCCAAAATCAGTGTTAATTATAAAAGATAACAAATACACGCACACATTCCACAAATAAACAACTAATAATCAACACCCAAACTTTTATAATAACAATTTAAAAACCATCCATTTAAAACACGCTCTTAACCATTAACCATACACCACTAAAAAAGCCTGCAATTTTCAAGTAAAAACAGTATTTATCCGTAAATTTGCGAAGTTTTATACTTATCTAGATTTACAGATGAAAAAAATCTTAAATATTCTCTACTCTACACGCTTAATGGCAGTTTTATTTTTCGCTTTTGCCATTGCCATGGGAGTAGCCACTTTCGTTGAAAATGATTTCGGAACCCAAACCTCAAAAGCATTGATTTACAACACTTGGTGGTTTGAATTAATTATGGTATTCTTTGTAATTAACTTTTTTGGAAACATTTTTAGGTACCGTTTATACAAAAAAGAAAAATGGTCCGTGTTATTATTTCATGCAGCTTTTTTATTCATTATCATAGGAGCAGGAGTTACAAGATATATTAGTTATGAAGGACTTATGATTCTTAATGAAGGTGAAACCACTAATACATTTTTATCCGACATCAATTACTTAAATGTTATTATTGATGACAACGAGTTTCAAAAAGAGACAAACAACAAACTTCTCTTATCTGCCTGGGGTAAAAACACAGCTAACTTTACAGAATATTTTCAACCTAAAAAAAATGGTAAAAACCATGAAATCACCTTCAATTTAGTAGATTACATTCCATGGTCAGAAAAAAAGTTAGTATTAGATGAAAATGGCGTTGAACACCTTTTTTTAGTAGAAAGTTCAAGCGGAACAAGACATGAGCATTATATTAAAAAAGGAACAATACAAAACATTCATAATATTTTAGTTGGCTTTGATGCTCCCGAAAACAATGCATCTATTAACTTCTTTTATGAAGATGGTAACTTAAAAATGACCTCTAAAAATGATGGAAATTGGCTAAGAATGGCCGACCAAAAAAGAGGTAATATTACAAAAGACAGCGTACAAAACTTTCAATTCTTAACACTTCACACTATTGGTGGTTTGCAATTTGTTGTACCAAAATCTCCGGAAAAAGGAGAAATGAAAACGGTAAAAGGAAAAAAAGATAAAAGTAAATTTGACACCGTTATTTTTGACATTACTACCAACGGAGAAACTAAAAGAGTTAATTTTTACGGAGGACAATTTAATGTTGATAATCAGCAAAACTTTAGCTTAGGAGGTTTAAACTTCAGAGCTTGGTATGGAGCAAAACAACTACAAACTCCTTTTAATGTAAAATTAAACGATTTTCAATTAGAAAAATATCCGGGTTCAGAAAATGCGGCTTCATTTGCCAGTGAAGTTACAGTAAGTACTCCGGAAGAAACCTTTGATTTCAGAATTTTCATGAATCATATATTAAATTACAAAGGCTATCGCTTATTCCAAGCAAGTTATGCTAATGCCGGACAGTCGGTAGAACAAACTCACCTTTCAGTGAACCATGATTTTTGGGGAACATCAATAACATATCTTGGATATTTCCTATTATTCTTTGGATTAGTAGCTTCTTTATTTGTTAAAAACACTCGTTTTGATGATTTGAAAAAAACATTGGGCAAAATAAGAGATAAAAAAGTAGCTTTAACAATATCATTTCTATTAATAACTACAATAAGTGTAGCTCAACACGATTCTCATCAACCTGTACAATTATCAGAAGCACAAATAGATTCTATCTTGCAAAAAAACATCGTTTCTAAAGAACATGCTGATGCGTTTAGTAGCTTGGTTATTCAAGATGCAGGTGGTCGAATGAAACCGGCACACACATTTGCCTCTGAATTAGTACGAAAAGTAGCCCATACCGATAATTTTAACGGATTAACTCCGAGTCAGGTTTTGGTTTCTATTACAGAAACTCCTATGCTTTGGTTAAATGTTCCTTTTGTTTACCTAGAAAAAGGAAATACTCAAATACGAGAAGTTCTAGGACTTCCAAAAGAAGCTAAATACGCTCGCTTTATCGACTTTTATTCTCCTGACGGAACTTCTAAAATTAGTAACCTTGTTATTGAAGCTCAAAAAAAACGAATTCAAAACAAATTTGAACAAGATGTTATCAAAATAGAGCGTAGAGTTTGGTTATTATCACAAGCATTAAGTGGAAGTATTTTAAGAATTTTCCCTATTCCTAATAATGAAGAAAACAAATGGGTTTCGCAACCTGAAACACTAGAAGCAGGATTCAAAGGAACAGATTCAGTTTTTGTAAGACAATCGTTACCTGTTTATTTCCAATTGTTACAAAACTCAAAGAAAACGGGTAATTATACGGAAACTAATAAGATTTTAGACGGAATTAAGAAGTTTCAAAGAAAATTTGGAGCAAAAGTAATACCTTCTCAAGATAAAATTCAACTTGAAATAGCTTATAATAAAATCAATATTTTTGTCAAACTATCTAAATACTATGGGTATGTAAGTTTGTTAATGATATTGTTTGTCTTTTTCCAAATTTTCAACAACAAACCTTGGATAAACTATGTTGTAAAGGCATTTATAGCTGTTATTATTTTATTATTTGTAGCACATGTTCTAGGTCTTGCTGCCAGATGGTATATAAGTGGAAATGCTCCTTGGAGTAACGCATATGAATCTATAATTTTTGTAGGATTAGCTACCATGCTCTTTGGATTACTATTAGGTAAAAAGTCTTCATTAACTATTGCGGCTACTACTTTCTTAACATCTATTATTTTATTTTTTGCTAACCAAAACTGGTTAGACCCTGAAATAGCCAATCTAGTACCGGTATTAAATTCATGGTGGTTATATGTACATGTTTCAATCATTACGGCCAGTTACGGTCCCTTTGCTTTAGGTATGATTTTAGGTATATTTACGTTATTCCTAATCATTTTCACTACCTCAAAAAACAAAAAGAAAATGAGTTTACATGTAAAAGAGCTAACGGTAATTAATGAAATGGCTTTAACTGTTGGATTAGTAATGCTTACTATCGGTAACTTCTTAGGGGGTATGTGGGCAAACGAAAGTTGGGGACGTTATTGGGGATGGGATCCCAAAGAAACGTGGGCTTTAATATCAATTATGGTATATGCCTTTGTTTTACACATGCGTTTAATTCCAGGATTGCGAGGAAAATATACTTTCAATTTATGGTCTATTATGGCTTTTGCTTCTGTTATGATGACCTACTTTGGTGTTAACTTTTATTTATCAGGATTACACTCCTATGCAAGTGGTGATAAAGTAATTACCCCTACATCCGTATATTATTCAGTAGGTTTTGTTGTTATCATAGGTACATTAGCTTGGTTTAAACATAAGAAGTTTTACAAGAAATAATGTTCAATTTAGTATAAAAACGTACTTTTGTACGCCTTTAAAAAAGAAATTATGTTCAATAAAAATATAAAATTAGTTTTAGCTGCTTTAATTTTCGCTTGGTCTATTTACGAGTTTACTCAAGGACATATAGGTAACGGAATTGCTATTTTATTTTTAGTAGGAATCTTTATATTCTTTTATTTTAAAAATGAGTTTATTTTATTAGCCTTCTTACAATTAAGAAAACAAAACTTTGAAGGTGCTAAAAAATGGTTAGGATATATTAAGAATCCTACAGCTGCATTAACTCAAAAACAAGAAGGATATTACAACTACTTACATGGAATTATGTTATCACAAACAAACATAACTCAAGCTGAAAAATTCTTAAAAAAAGCTGTAAAACTAGGGTTAGCAATGGATCATGATTTAGCTATGGCTAAATTACAATTAGCGGGCATTGCCATGACTAAAAGACGTAAGCGAGAAGCTACAACCTTAATGGCAGAAGCTAAGAAATTGGACAAACATGGAATGCTAAAAGATCAAATGCAAATGATGAAGCAACAGATGAAAAAGATATAAAACATCTGTAAAGCACATTCTTAAATAAATTTGTAACTTTACGAGTCACGAAAAATCAAATGGTTAAAAACTTATTTCTTAGACTTATAGACAAATACGCTTCAAGATGGGTCGTATTAGTTATAGACATTATACTTGTTTGTATATCATTTGTTTTAGCTTACTCTGTTCGTTTTAATGCTACATTAAATTTTAATGTAAACAACTTATACACCCAGTTACCTTTTATTGCATTAGTAGCTCTTGTAAGTTTTTTAACGGTTGGTTCTTACAGAGGAATTATACGTCATACAGGAACCCGAGATGCTTTTAATGTTTTTGTTGGAGTTACGCTTCTTTCTATGATTACCATCAGTGTTGTTTTACTTAATAGCACGTTTAAAATAGTTCCTAATTTTACCATACCTAAATCTATAGTAATAATTCATTATTTAATTTCTGTTTTAGTTTTAGTAATAAGCAGATATGTTTTTAAAGCATTTTTTGAAATTATTTCTTCTGAATTAGACACTATTACCAATGTTTTAATTTATGGAGCTGGTGACTCTGGTTTGATAACCTATGGTGCCCTTAATCGTGACACTAAAAACAATTATCAAGTTGTTGGTTTTATAGATGACGATATTAAAAAGATTGGAAAAAAAATCAATCGAATTAAAATCTACGAAGGAAAAAGAATTAATAAAGACTTTATTTCAAAAAAAGAAATAGATGAAATTATTATTTCAATACAAAATATAAAATCTGAAAAACTTTTATATCTAACTGACAAACTATTACTATTAGGTGTAAAAGTAAAAATTGTTCCACCTCTATCTAAATGGATTGATGGAGATTTAGAAGCCAATCAAATAAAACAAGTAAAGATTGAAGACTTACTTGATAGAAAACCTATTTCTATTGACAATCCTATTGTTAAAAGAGAAGTAAATAATCAAGTTATTTTAGTAACAGGTGCTGCAGGTTCTATCGGTTCTGAAATTTCAAGACAACTTAGTAGCTACAATTACAAGCATTTGGTTTTAATTGACCAAGCAGAATCTCCTCTTTATGACTTACAACAGGAACTAATTCAAAATGGTAAAATAAATTTTACAGCTATTGTTGCAGATGTAAGAGATAAAACCAGAATGGAAGATGTTTTTAAAACATTTCAACCTAACAAAGTATTTCATGCCGCAGCCTACAAACATGTTCCCCTTATGGAACTTAGTCCTTATGAAGCTGTAAAAATCAATATTGGAGGAACTAAAAACATTGCTGATTTAGCCATTCAATATCAAGTTGAACGTTTTGTTATGGTTTCTACTGATAAAGCTGTAAATCCCACAAATGTTATGGGAGCAACAAAACGTGTTGCCGAAATGTATATTAGTTGCTTAAGTAATTTTAAAAATCACACAACAAAATTTACAACTACACGTTTTGGAAACGTTTTAGGTTCAAACGGATCTGTTATCCCTCTTTTCAGAAAACAAATAGAAAATGGAGGTCCGTTAACAGTAACTCATAAAGATATTACACGTTATTTCATGACTATTCCTGAAGCTTGCAGATTGGTTTTAGAAGCCGGCACAATGGGAAATGGTGGAGAAATATACATTTTTGACATGGGAAAATCTGTTAAAATATATGAGATAGCTAAAAGAATGATTCATTTATCAGGATTACGATTCCCTGAGGATATTGATATAAAAATTACAGGTTTACGACCAGGAGAAAAGCTTTATGAAGAATTATTAGCGAATGGAGAAAATACAACTCCAACTTATCATGAAAAAATTATGATTGCTAAAAATCAGACTATCGATTGTAATTTTATTTTTCAAAAAATAAACGAACTTTGTCATATTAACAATGATCTTGACAATCAAAAAACCGTACAATTCATTAAAGAAATCGTTCCTGAATACATATCAAACAATTCTGTTTACGAAAAATTAGATACCACTATAAAAAATTAAATTAGTACTTTCGCAAAAATTTAAACAAATGCAAAAAGTAAAAAAAATTGTTTTCATCACCCTCTTAACAATTCTATCGTCTTGTGTGTCTAAAAAAGACATTATCTATTTTCAAAATGATCAAATAGAGCAAAACAAAGTTTCCAATGCTTATAAAACAATATTCAAACCAGACGATTTATTACAAATAACTATTTCTGCCCTTGATTTAGAAGCTGTTAAACCTTTCAACCTTCCTTCTGTAGCCTATGCTACTACCACGAATAGTGTTGTAGGTACACCTCAACAACAAGCATACCTTATAGATAATCAAGGTTTTATTGACTTCCCTTTATTAGGAAAACTGAAAATTGGTGGTTTAACAAGGTTAGAGACCATTGCTTTGTTGAAAGATAAATTAGATCCCGAGTATATTAAAAACCCTACAATTAACATAAAAATTTCAAATTTTACTGTAACCGTTTTAGGTGATGTTAAACAACCTGGGACATATACTATACCAAATGAACGAATTACTGTTCTTGAAGCAATTGGTTTAGCTAAAGATTTAAATATCTCTGGAATAAGAAATATAGAGGTTATTCGTGAAGAAAATTCTGAAAAAAAAATATATAACTTAGATTTAAGATCTAAAAATATTTTTACTTCTCCAGTATATTACCTTCAACAAAATGATATTGTATATGTTAAACCTAACAGATCTTCCTCTCAAGACGCTGCTTATAATAAAAACACAGGGTTATTCATTTCAATTGGTTCCGTTTTAGTCGCTTTAATTTCAGTTTTAACAAGATAAAAGTATAATGCAAAAAGAACAGTATACTCAGCAGATTCAAGATAATGATACTATAAACATTCGAGCTGAACTAGAAAAATACCTGATTCACTGGAAGTGGTTTGTTCTAGGTGTTATTATGTCCTTATTAGGAGCCTATTTATATTTAAGATACTCTACGCCAAAATACAGTGCTTCAACTACTATTTTAATTAAAAACGACAAGCAAGGAGGTTTATCAGAAGAGTTCGCTGCCTTTGAAGATTTAGGCATCGTTGGCGGTTCAAGTAAAAATATTGAAAATGAAATAGAAATTATTAAATCTAGAAAGCTAATTTTTGATGTCATCAAAAAATTAAACTTAAATATTTCTTATTATACTCAAGGCCGTATTAAAGAAACTGAAATTTACAAAAAGACACCTATTTCTATAAATCTTTTTCAGAATGAAGAAAAAGAAATAGACTCGGTTTTTTCCATTAAAATTTTGTCTTCAAAAACATATAGTTTAATAGATCAAAATGATAATAAAGTTTTAGAAAACTCATTTGGATCAACCATAAAAGATTCTAATTTTAAAGAACTCACCGTAAATAAAACAAACTTTTTTGATGACAAGAATATTGGTAGTACTATAAAAATTTCTGTATTTAAAAACGATCAAATAATTGATGCCTATCAAAAAGCTATTTCTGTTAGTCCTATCAATAAAAAGTCAAGTGTTTTAAAGTTAGCTTTACAATTACCTGTTAGAGAAAAAGCTGAAGATATTTTAAATGAACTGGTAGAACAATATAACAACGATGCTATTGAAGATAAAAAATTAGTTTCAGAAAAAACCAGTGCTTTTATTATTGAGCGTCTTGAAAATGTTGGTAAAGAATTGGCTCGATTGGATGATAATGTAAAAAACTTTAAAAGTTCCAACAATATAACGGATATAGAATCTGAAGCTCAACTAATTTTACAGACAAATACACAAAATAGGGAAAAACTAATACAAGCTAGCACCCAACTTAGTTTAGTTAAAGCATTAAACAATGAGATTAATTCTAAGGAAGAATTATTACCTGCCAATCTTGGACTGGATGATCCTAATATAGCCAGATCTATTGCTGAATACAACGAATTAATTATTCAGAAAAAACGCTTACTAAAAAGTGCCGGAGAAAAAAACACTGTTGTTATTCAAGTTCAGGATAATATCAGCAATTTAAAAAGTTCTTTAAAAAGAAGCTTATCTAATAGAGAAAAACTTTTAGAAATAAATCTTAATAACCTAAAAAATGAAGCTGGGCGATATAGCTCAAAAATATCATCTATCCCTTCAAAAGAAAGAGAATTTTTAGATATTGCACGTCAACAAGAAATCATTGCAGGTCTTTATTCTTATTTACTCAAAAAGAAAGAGGAAACAGCAATCTCATTAACCGCAACTGCAGTACCTAATGCTAAAATTATAGATAAAGCTTATGGATCAAATATCCCGGTAAGCCCTAAAAAGAAAATTATTTTCTTGGCTGCTCTATTACTAGGATTAATAATACCTTTTATTATTATTTATTTAAGAGATTTACTTGACACTAAAGTACATACTAAAAAAGATATTGAAGAACTGACATCAATCCCTTTCTTAGGTGATATTCCTCATTCTGAAACAAAAGAGAAAATTGTCATTAATTCAAGTGCAAGATCTAGTACTGCTGAAGCATTTAGGCTAATTAGAACAAATTTAGATTTTATGTTACCTGGAGGTGACGAAAACGTTGGTAAAACTATTTTCGTTACTTCTACAACAAGTGGAGAGGGAAAATCTTTTACTTCTATTAACTTAGCAGCTTCACTTTCCTTATCAGGAAAGAGGGTAATTTTAGTTGGTTTAGATTTAAGGGCTCCTAAAATTACAGAATACTTAGAAATACCAGATCGTAAAGGAGTTACTAACTTTATTACGAATGATGATATCACATTAGATTCATTAAAGTTCTCTATTCCTGAAATTCCTAAATTAGATATTATTGCTTCTGGTGCCATACCACCTAATCCTGCTGAATTGTTAATGACTTCTAAAGTTAATGAGTTGTTTAATGAATTAAAACAGCAATATGATTATGTAATTATAGATACTGCACCAGTTAATTTGGTCACAGATACATTACTTATTGCTAAGAAAGCAGATTTAGTTCTTTACGTTGCCAGAGCTAATTATCTTGACAAGCGAATGTTAATTGTACCTCAAACTCTTTATACAGATAAAAAGCTACCTAACTTAGCTATTATTTTAAATGATACTGATTTAAAGAGAGGATATGGATATGGTTACGGATATGGTTACGGGTATGGATATGGCGTTGCTGATGACCTCGATAAACCTTGGTATAAAAAAATATTTAGTTAGTGAGTCGTCCTAAAATAGGTTGACAGATTTAAAAAATATTATTTAAACCAGAGAGGTTAGCTTCTCTGGTTTTTTGTTGTGTATAAAATTAGGAGTTTTCATATTCAAACTCAAGTGAGGTCTTAGATTATTATAAACATTTATTGATTGTTCAACGAGTTTTTCCAATTCCTTACCTGTATTGCATTTATAAATTAAAAATT
>NZ_JBOCUK010000033.1:0-39482 GCF_050606265.1 Tenacibaculum sp. TC6
TCTTTTTGAGTACGTTTTACATGTTTGTTTTTCATGACACTTAATTTTTAGTGTAACGCTATTTCAGGACGGGACAATTACAAAAATAAAAAACCTGCTCTATTAAAAAGCAGGTTTTTTATATATTATCATTACAAACTATTAGAAACCTAATTTAGTTTTTACTGCATTGTAAATATCTTCTCCTTTGTCATAAACGATTAATCCTTTACCTGGAGCAGCATCAAAAACATAGATAATTCCTTTTTCAGAAGCTACAGCTTTAATAGCATCTTCAGCTTTCTTTAAAATAGGAAGTGTTTTTTCTTGGTATTTCTTTTGCATTTCTTGTGCAGCAGTTTGTTCAGCTTGACTAATTTTAGCTCTATCTTGTTGAACTTCTACAGCTCTTTTTTGGTTTTCTTCTTGAGTTTGGCTTTTACCTTCAGCTTCGTATTTTTTAATCTTAGCTTCTAACTTCTTATACATTGCTTCAATATCGTCACGGTAAGTTTTGCTTAACTTTTCTAACTCTGCCTTCATTGCTTTAGTATCAGGCATGTCAGCTAATAATTTATCAGTGTTAATATGTGCATTTTTTTGTGCGTTAGCAACACCACCTAATCCAACTGTAAAAATTGCAACTAATAATAACTTTTTTAAATGTTTCATTTCTGTTGTTTTGATTTAATTATTGTCTTTATTCTTGATTTATTTGTTTTCTTCTGACTCTTTATTGTCTTCTGCTTTTTTGTCTTCTTGTGCCTTTTTTAGGGCATCTCTTTTTTCTTTTAATAATCTTCTCTTTTCAGCCTGAGCTTTCAAACGAGCTTGTCTTTTTTCTTCAATTTGTTTTATTCTGGCTTCTCTTTCAGAGATTTTTTGTTGTTTTAACTCTTCTTTTTTAGCCTGTAGCTCTTGTTGTTGCTCTGTTAACCCTCCATCTTTCAATAATTCTTTTTTAGCAGCAATCTTATCTTTTTTAGCTTGTTGTTTTTGATCTATAGTTATCAACTTTACAACAAGGTCGCTAATATCGTGTTTTTTATTAGAATACAACATTACTAAATCAGAAGATTTGTCAAAAACAAAATCATACTTTTTTCTCGATGCAATGTCTTGTATTGCGTTGTATACTTGGTCTTGTACCGGTTGAATTAACTGCTTTCTTAAATTAAACATATCACCTCTAGGACCAAAGTATAACGATTCAAGTCTTCTTAATGCTTCTTGTTTTACTCTAATATCTTCTTCACGTTCATCAATCAGATCTTTGGTAAGTATAGCTTTTTCGTTGGCCAAATCAGTTTTTAAAACTTCTATACTACGCGCTTCTTTATCTAATTGTTTTTTCCACTTTTCAACTTTAGCGTTTAAGGCATTTTGAGCTTCTAGATATTCAGGAATATTTTGAAGAATATAATCCATGTCAATATACGCTATACGTTGACTTTTTTGTGCAAAAGATACGCTTACTAAAAGTAAAAGAACGATTGATAAAATGTTTTTTTTCATCTTGTATAATGTGTTTAGAAAAAACCGTGCCAAAAAACCAGACACATTACAAATGTAAGGTTTTAGAACTGTCTTCCAATAATAAAATGTGTTTGCCAGCCTGATTTAGTAGGGTCAATACTATTCTCAAATCCAGGTAACGGATCAAAACCATGAGCAAAGTCTATACCTAATAACCCAAAAGCAGGCATGAATATACGCACACCTACTCCTGCTGAACGTTTTAATCTAAACGGATTAAAGTTGCTAAAATTGTCATAAGAATTACCGGCTTCTAAAAATCCTAAAGTATAAATAGAAGCAGAAGGCTTATCTGTAATAGAATAGCGTAATTCTAATTGGAATTTATTATAGATTGAACCTCCGTCAATAGATGATATTCTATTGTTTTCATATCCTCTTAAACCAATAGTTTCTCTACCATCTAACTGCCCTTGAGCAATACCATCACCTCCAACAAAGTAACGTTCAACCGGTGTTAATCCTAACTGATTGTTATATTTTCCTAAGTAACCAATTTCAAAGTTAGACATTAAAACTAGTTTTTTAGCTAACTCTGTATACCATTTACCTTTAGCAGAAATTTTATAATACTCTAACCACTTATACTTATCTGCATAATAAACTTGCTCTTCAGGTGAGCCAGATAATAAGTCTGAAGGTCTTCTATAATCTTTACCATTTAATAAAGAGTATGGTAATGTTGCTTTTGCTCTAAGGGTAAACTCAGAACCATAGGTTGGGAAAATTAAACTTGGTCCTGCAGAGTTACGGCTTAAAGCAACAGAGTAAGCAAGGTTGTTTAAGTCTCCTTGACTTAAAACAGCATTTGAAGAACCTACACGGTAACCATAATTTTGTAACTCAATTCGTTGAAAACTGATAGACTGAGATAATGAGAAGTAATCATCAGGCCATCTTAAACGCTTACCTAATCCTATTTGAGCCCCGATAATACTTAAACTTTCGTCTCTGTTAACGGTATTAGTTCTGAAATCAAAACGGTATTGGTCTGATTTATATACAGAGAATGATAATGATTGCGGTGTTTTACCTCCTAACCAAGGCTCAGTAAATGAGAAACTATACGTACTATAAGTTCTACTGGCTTGTAAACGTAATGAAAGGCTTTGCCCGTCTCCCATTGGTAATGGCTTGTAGGCATCTTTATTAAAGATGTTACGAATAGAAAAGTTGTTAAATGATAAACCTAAGGTACCAATGAAAGATCCTCCACCGTAACCACCTTGTAATTCTATTTGGCTACCACCTTTTTCAACCACAGAAAAATCAATATCTGCTGTTTTATCTTGATAGTTAGGTTTAACATCCGGAGTTACGTTGGTGTCAAAAAATCCTAACTGACCTATTTCACGAATAGATCTAATAATATTTTGTCTACTAAACAAATCACCTGGTTTAACACGTAATTCTCTGTAAATTACATGGTCATTTGTTTTGTCGTTTCCTGTTACCGTTACTTTTTTAATAGTTGCCTGCTCATCTTCTCTAATACGAACTTCAACCGTAATAGAGTCATTTTTTACCTTTGTTTCAACAGCATTTACTTGTGAAAACAGGAATCCGTTATTATGGTAAAGTGTTTGAATGTCTTGTGAAGTTGGAGTTCCGTCTCCGGAAATTCTTTCTTTTAATACTTTTCCGTTATATACATCTCCTTTATCAATACGTAGTAAGGCATGCAATTGCTCGTCTGTATATGTTTTGTTTCCAACAAAAAGAATTTCAGCAAATCTGTATTGTCTTCCTTCTTCAAGAGCAATTTCTAGGTTAATCGTATTATCGTCATTCCAAGTAACTTTGTCTGATAAAATACGAGCATCTCTATATCCTTTTTCACTATATTTTTCAAGAATACTTTCAAGATCTTTTTTATAGTCTTCTAAGATATATTTAGATGATTTCCAGAAACGTCCTAAGAATTTACGTTTTGTGTTTTTCATAGCTCCTCTTAACGCAGAGCTTGATAATGCTTTATTACCAACAAAATTAATTTCTTTAATTTTGATACGCTTACCTCTGTCAATAAAAACACTCATGCTAACGGTGTTAACATCAGAAGTATCTTTTTTAGTATCAACAGTTACTTTGGTTTTTAAGTATCCTTTGTCAGTATATTTTTTCTTAATATAGTTACGAGTTGTTACAATTAAGTTATCGGTAACCATAACTCCTCTTTTTAGTTCAGTTTCTTTTATTAAATCTTTTACTTTAGATTTACTAACCCCTGAAATGGTAATATTTGAAAGTTGAGGTAACTCAGTAACATCAAATTGAAGATATACGGTATCTCCATCTAATTTAGAAAGGTATACATCTACCTCACTAAATTGTTTACTTTCATATAATTTTTTAATAGCACTGGTAAGTTTATCACCGGGAAGTCTTACGGGTTGTCCGTTAACTAAACCGGTATAAATTCTAACAGTTTGTTCACTAAATTTTTGAAGCCCGGTAACGGTTATTCCTCCTAAAATGTATTCTTTTCCTTTTTCGTAGTGAATAATGTTACTTGTTTTGGTACTATCTTTAACTATTTCTTGCGCTTTAGAACTCATAGTTACAAAAGCAGTAACAAATAGTGCAATTAAAAATGAATTTTTATTCATTGTTGTCAATCTGTTCACTTGTTTTTCCAAATCGTCTTTCCCTGTTTTGATAATCTAATATGGCATCAAAAAGATCTTCCTTTCTAAAATCCGGCCATAGCACATCTGTAAAATAGAGTTCTGCATAAGCCGCCTGCCATAGTAAAAAATTACTAATTCTTTGTTCCCCACTTGTACGTATCATCAAATCAACGTCAGGCAAATTAAATGTATATAAATGATTATTTATAATTTTATCGTTAATTTTTTCAATATCTATTTCATTATTAACAACTTTTTCAGATATATTTTTAATAGCATTAACAATTTCTTCTCTTGCCCCGTAGCTAAGGGCAAATGTTAATGTAATTTTCTTATTATTTTTTGTTTTTTCAATAACGTCCGACAGTACTTTTTGAGCACTTTTAGGAAGTTGGCTAACGTTACCAATAGAATTTACTCTAACATCTTTTCTCATAAACTCAGGGAGTTCTTTTTTTAAGGTAGAGATAAGAAGATTCATAAGGGCGTTAACCTCTAGTTTAGGACGGCTCCAATTTTCGGTTGAAAAAGCGTACATGGTTAAGTATTGTACACCAAGTTCAGAGGCGGTATCTGCAGTTTCTCTAATAGCGGTAAGGGCGTTTCTATGCCCAAAAACACGTTGCATTCCTTTACCTTTTGCCCATCTACCGTTACCATCCATAATAATGGCTATATGATTTGGTATCTTATGTAAATTAATGCTTCGTAGTTTTTCTTCCATATGTGTTATTCCGTTAATCCACTATAACATTGTGGCCTTCCAAAGGTATAAACAATTGAAATACCTGAAAAGGCATACCAATCATTTCCGTTACCACCAAAGTCTAAGTTGCTAATTTTAGAAGTGCTATAATCTATATCATCAACAAATGTATATCTGGCTCCTATTTCAACAGCGATGGCTAAATTATTAAAAAGTAATCCTTTTATACCTACCCCAAAAGGTATTGCGTATGAAAAGTTGTTTTGTAAACGTACAGTATTACCTGAAACTAAATCTGTTGGGCTTTTGTAATTAAAAGCTGCTATTTCAGTAAATATATAAGGTGTATAGGTAGTTTTATAATCACTTATATTATAACTGTAAAAATTAAATTCTGCTCCGGCAGCAAATTCATGAATAATATTTGAAAAACTTCTGCCTTGAGATTGGTTATAGGGGCTTTCTGAGTTTGCATCAGCACCGGCTACCGGAATATATGTATAGGTACCTCTTAAAGCAATTCTAGGATTAATATTGTACTTATAAATTAATCCACCGGCAAACCTGTTAGGATACATATAATTGGTTCTTCCTATGTCTCCAACAAAGTTAGAACCCCCTATAAATAAACCTATTTCATGGCTTTGAGCTAGTGAAATAGCTGATACAACTGCGAATAATATGAATAAAACTTGTTTTTTCATTGTAAAAATAGCGTGCAAATATAGCGATTTGAATTTGCTTTAAAAAGTTAATAATTTGTCTTTTTTGATTAACTTTTTTTTTGTCAATTTATTGTGATTAATGTTTTTATAACGCTTCATTTCTTGTGTCTTCACCCCATAATAACTTACTTCTAAGAGTTCTTAGGTAAGATTGGTTTTTAGGCATAATACTTTTTATGGTAAAAGGCGCTTTTTTAATAAGTATTTTGGTATCTAAATTTACAGTAGCAATTCTAGAATCTAAGGTAATTATAAAGTCTTTTTCTCTTGAGCTAACTTCTAACTGTATAGAAATATCATCAGGTATAACCATGGGCCTGGCATTTAAGTTATGCGGAGCTATAGGGGTAACTATTAAACTTTTTGAGTTGGGTAATATTACCGGACCGTCACAACTTAACGAATATCCGGTTGAACCGGTTGGAGTGGCAATAATAAGCCCATCTGCCCAATAGTTAGTTAAATATTCGTGGTCTAAAAATGTTTTAACACCTATCATAGAGGTGGTATTTCTACGAGCTATTGTAATTTCATTTAAGGCAAAATTAAGCTCAGAAAACTCTTCGGTTTCCGGGTCTGTAGAAATTTGAAGCAAGGTTCTTTCCTGAATTGTATATTCTTTTTTTAATAAAAGTTCTATAGCTTCTTCAATTTGATTTTTTTGCACGGTAGCTAAAAAACCAAGCCTTCCGGTGTTAATACCCATTATTGGAATGTCTAAATTACGTATATAAGTTACTGCACGTAAAAAAGTTCCGTCACCCCCCATTGTAAATAACAAATCAAACGAGTTGGAAAGATCATTAAAATGAGAAAAGGTAGGGTATTTTTTATCTAATGTTTTTTGCTCTACTAATAAATTGTAGAAGTCTTTTTCAAAAAAAGCTACAATATTATGTTTTTGTAAAATAGAGAGTAAAATTTTTATTTCTTTCTCTGCAGAAATGGTATATGATTGTCCGTATATAGCTACTTTTTTCAAAATATAAGTTCTTGTTTAGGTTTTAGAAGATATATGTTTAATTACATGTCCAAATACTTACGTAAGTATCGGGCTCTGTCTTTAAGTTCTTCTAAATAAGAATCGTCTTCATGCTGAGTAATCACGGTATAATCATACCTTCTGAAAGTTTGAATAATATCATTAATTATTTCTGTTGAAACTTTTAAGGTTATTTGAATTGTTTCTTGACTTTCATAAGAAATATACATTCCTAAAAGTTTTCCTTTATTACTTTCAACAATTTGTGATATTTGGCTCATTGAATAATCATTTTTATTTTTTTCAATGATTAGCGTTTCACTGTTTAAATGTAAAAACGGGCTATCAGCAAAAACATCCAGAATATCTCCTAATTCGTAATACCCAATATAATTAAGGTCTTTATCTAAAACAGGAATTAAATTAGTGTCATTATCAGCAAATAAGGATACTAAATCTAATAAGGTAGCTTTTTCACTGGTATAAAAATGATCTAATAAATAATCATAATCCTTTAACAAAGCTTCTTTATCATCTAAAGTTTGTATATCACTTTCCGGAAGGCAACCTACAAGTTTTTTATTTTTAACTACAGGAATATGCGTAATAGGCAAATCTTTACACAATTTTTGAGCGCATCCAACAGTGTGTTCTAAACTTAGCTCTTTAATTTCGTTAAGTATAAAATCGTTAATATTCATTGGCACGAATATAGGTTAAAATGATTTAATGAATTACTTTTGCCCTTATATAATAAGCTTTAATTTTTTTTAAAAGCAAATTTACTAATGACAAAGTTAAGTGTAAATATAAATAAAATAGCTACGTTACGTAACTCAAGAGGAGGGAATGTTCCTAATTTATTACAAGTAGCTAAAGATGTGCAGGAGTTTGGAGCAGAGGGAGTTACTATTCATCCAAGACCTGATGAACGCCATATACGTTATCAGGATGCTTACGACTTAAAACCTGTGGTAACTACTGAGTACAATATTGAAGGAAATCCTATTAAAAAGTTTATGGATTTAGTATTGGATATTAAACCGACTCAAGTAACTTTAGTACCGGACGGTGATGATGTGTTAACCTCTAATGCCGGATGGAATACCGTTGTACATCAATCATATTTGCAAGAAGTTATTGCCGAATTTAAAAGAGCCGGCATACGTACCTCTATTTTTATTGATACAGATTTAAAGTTAATTGAAGCGGCTGCTAAAACCGGAACTGATAGAATTGAGCTGTACACAGAAAATTTTGCAACAGAGTTTGAAAGAGGAAACAAAGAAGCTATAAAGCCTTATACAGAAGCTGCAATTTTAGCACATGAGTTAGGGTTAGGAATTAATGCCGGCCATGATTTAAGCTTAGAAAATATACAGTTTTTTAAACAAAACATACCCAACTTAGCAGAAGTATCTATAGGGCATGCTCTTATTTCTGAAAGTATTTACTTAGGAATTCAAAATGTAGTTTCTATGTATTTACACAAATTGAAAGGTTAATATTTTATGGACGTTTTACATTCTAAAATTGTTGGAGAGGGTAAACCTTTGTTAATACTGCACGGGTACTTTGGTATGGGTGATAATTGGAAAACACACGCCAACCAATTTGCTGAAAAAGGTTTTGAAGTACATTTAATTGATCAAAGAAATCATGGAAGAAGTTTTCATACAGATGCTTTTGATTATGAACTGTTAGTACAAGATTTACATGCCTATATTCAATACCATCATGTTGTAAAACCTCATATATTAGGGCATTCTATGGGAGGTAAAACTGCTATGCTGTTTGCCGTAGAATATCCTGAATTGATAGATAAGTTAATTATTGCAGATATTTCTCCTAAAGAATACCCGCCGCATCACCATGAAATTTTAGCCGCTTTAAATTCTGTAGATTTTTCTGTACAAAATACAAGAGGTTTGGTTGATGCTAAAATGGCAGAGCTTATTCCGGAAGCAGGTGTTAGACAGTTTTTGTTAAAAAGCCTGTATTGGAAAGAAAAAGGCGTATTGGCATTTCGTTTCAATTTAAAATCATTAACAGAAAACAACAAAGAAGTTGGGGTAGCACTTCCGTCATTTACCGTTTTTGAAGGAGAAACATTGTTTTTATCAGGAGAAAAATCACACTATATAACAGATGATGAAGTACCTCTGATTAAAGCCCATTTTCCTAACTCAACAATAAAAACCATTGCAAACGCCGGGCATTGGCTACATGCTGAAAACCCGAATGATTTTTTTAAAGAGGTTATTAGTTTTTTATAAGAAATACACAGAGTAAAACACAACAGCCTCTTAAAATTTCTTGAAAAATCCATTGGGCAGCATTGTTCATACATTCTAGTGTATATAATTCCATTAGGCGGAATCGCTACTACAATCTTGTGTATATAATTCCATTAGGCGGAATCGCTAATACAATCCAGTATATACAATTCCATCAGGCAGTATCGCTGATACAATCTTATGTATGCAATTCCATTAAGCGGAATCGCTAATACATTCTGGCGTAAATAAGTTCATCCGGCTAAATTGTTTGGTGAAACAAGAATTTTTAAAGGTTACGTCTATACATTTTTTTCCCTATTGATATTCCTCATAAAAAAACCAGCTTATACAGTAAGTAAATGTTTGTGTACTCTTGTATGAGGTGTTGTTGGGGTGCTTTTTGTGGTTTAATCCAAAAGGGAGCCATAGTTTAATTGAGATGTAAACATAAAGCAGCTTAGCCAATACAATTACTAATAGCTTGTTAAAAACAGGGGTGTTGTTTAAATGTAGAATTTTGTTAGTTTAAAAAAACGAGGCAGAAACAAAATGTTATCTACCCCGTAGGTGCCCCTCCAAATAATCTGCTAAACTTAAGGGATAGATGTACTCAAGGGATATCTTTATGTATTTGAGTAATAATTGTGTTAATTTGTGAGTTTATGTGCTGCCTTTCTTTCATATAGCTATTAAAAACGGTAATAATGGCTTTGGCAACAATTAAGTTATTCCGCTTGCCTGAATATACTTTTTGAATGGTTTCTAGTGAAAAGTTATAGCCATTTTTGGTTAGGTATTCTTTAACTTTTTCTCTGTACTTAGGTGGTTTAATTTTTTCTAATTCTTCTCGTTGCATAGGTGTTATCATAAAACTATTGTTGTTTTTTGGTAAATGACAGCACTTTTAATTTATATTTGTACGTGTTTTGTACTAAAAGCTTTACAAATATACAAACAAAATTCTAAATAGGAAACAAAATTAAATATAATTTAGAAAAAAGTTGTTTTTAGATGAGTGATTTTATTGATGATACTTATAAAAGAGTTGAGAAAATTATTAATGATAATAATTTGAACGTAAGGTCTTTTGAAGAAAGGATTGACGTTTCTAACAATTCTATAGGTACGGCTATTCGTAGAAAAGCTTCGTTTAAGAGCAATGTGTTAAACAAAATTCTACAATCTTTTCCTGAAATTAATCCCACATGGTTATTAACGGGTAAAGGTGAAATGTTTTTAGCCAACGAGCTAAAAAATTCACTTAAAGAACCTAACTCTAAATACCAAGCCATCAGATTAAGCAGTCAAATAAAATCTAACCTAATTGATTTAATTTTAGAAGATAAGGAAGTTAGAGAAGCTTTGTCTGCTCAAATTGACCGTATTTTAAAAGAATAATCTTTTATAAATAATATAAATCAATTCATTTTTCTGATAAAATAGGAGAGAAGGCGAGTTCTTTATTTTTAATAATGTATACTTACTAAAAAAGAACGCAACCAATTAGCTTTCAGTGTATCTATACTAAAAAAACACGTACAGATGAAACATTTTATTTTATTAACGTTGGCTTTGTTTTTAACCAATGGTTGTACAGATACCAGTACCGTACCAACAGAAAAAATATCTTTTTCTCTTGTAAAATATACCCCATCTGCCATACTACCCCAAACTGCTACCTATGCACTTAACCAAATTATATGGAGTTTTGATTTTGAAAATCAAACAATAACTATTGAAACCGAAGACGGTGTAGAAAGCCCTGTTTTACAAAAAGGAACTTATACATATACTTTAGTAGCTAATTCATGTAATTATGGAAATAATAAAACGCTTGTTGTAAACGGGCAACAGTATGGAGTACTTATTTTAGATGAATTAAAGTTAGGAAAAATTCAAATTTCTTTTGAATGTTTAGATGGTCATAAGCTGGTTTTTCAAAAAAGCACAAAGTAAGATTAGTTTATTTTATGTAAGCTGAGTTCCTAACTTATACACTTTTTGCAACCATGCTTTTCTTTTTTTAAGAGTTGAGTTTTTAATTACAGATAGGTAGGTGATTTTAACAGGAGAAACTCCGCAAAACTCTAACGTACCTTTTTTAAATTGGCGAATTGCCGGTCTTTTCATAAATAAATAATCATACCAGGCAGGGGAGTCGGAAGTAATAATTAATCGAGCAGTTTTACCTTTTAATAATTTTTCAGGAAAAGGTTTTCCTTCTATTGGCTGAAAGGTAATTCCGGGTAAAAAAGTTCTGTCAATAAATCCTTTCATAATGGCTGGGTATCCGGCCCACCAAACAGGAAAAACCCAAACTAAATGATTTGCTGCTTTAATTTTGTCTAAAGCCTCAATTAAATCAGGTTCTAAATCAGTTCTTTTTCTATAACCAAATTTAAGAATAGGATTAAAGCTTAAATCAGCAATATTAATTTGTTCTATTTGTGCGTTGGTTTCTTCTGCACCTTTTTTATAGGCAGCAGCAAGTGCGTGATTAAAACTTTCGTTGTCAGGATGCCCGTTAATAATTAAAATTTGTTTCATAAAAAGGTTTACTTTTTTATGACAAAGAACAATAATGAGGCTTGTTTTAAAAAGGACATTTGTCTAATAAAAAACAGTTTTTCTAATTCTGCTTAAATGTCTTTGAGTTATACCTAAATAAGAAGCTATGTAACTTAACGGTATTGAATTAAGGTAATGTGGGTGTGTTTGCAGTAAACTTTTATACCTGTTTTCAGCACTTTCTCTTTGTAGCACAAAAATTCTTTTTTCTAAATTTATATACTCTTGCTCTGCCATTAATTTGAAAAGTTTTAACCAGTTATTACTTGATTGTTCAAGCTGAAGAATATGTTCTTTTGAAATTATAAATGTTTCGGTAGCAACAATAGCCTCAATGTTTTCGGTAGTGGGTGTTTGACTTATAAATGAAGAGTATGCGGTAACAAATGAGTTTTCAGATAAAAAACAATACGTTACTTCTTCACCGGCAGTAGAATGGTAAAAAGATCTGAAAATACCGGAAGTAACAAATGCAACATCATTACATATAGCACCTTCTTTAATAAAATAATCTCCTTTATTAAATTTTTTATAGCTGGTTAAGCTACTAAAATGACGTATTTCTTGTGCTGTTAAAAGGTTAAAAGAAGCTAAATATTCTTCCATTATTGTATTTTGGAGTGGTTTGAGTATGTAAAATTAAAAATTGTTTTTTTAAGTTATTAAGGATTTAGATGAATGTTGCAGGTTTCTTTAAAAGAAGTTTTTTCTCTCATTATAAAAAATAGTAGCTTTAACACTTATCAATTTGCAGTACTAAAAATCAGCCAGTCAACTTTATGATTTCGATTCATAAACATTTTTTGTCTTTATTACTTTTTTATTTGTGTACAATTATTTTAAATGCTCAAAATAAAAAGATAGATAGTCTTACCATTGAACTAGCAAAATATAAAGTAGAAGATTCTTTGAGAGTTAATCTTTTAATGAGTCTTTGTAATGAGATTAAGGATTTAGATATAGAAAAAGCTAGTTTTTTACTTGATGAAGCAGAAAAAATTTCTAAAAAAGTGAATTACCCAAAAGGTAAAGCAGATGTTGTTTACAATAAAGGACAACTAGAAATTATAAAATCTAATTATAAAGAAAGTATTCTAAAATTTAAGGAGGCTATTAAATTATACCAATCGTTAAATAACAGGCGAGGAGAGTCTTATGCTAACAATGGTATAGGAGTGGCTTATTATGCTCAAAGTGATTTTGCCAACGCGATAGTGTATTATAAAAAATCTGCTGCTATAGATAAATCACTAAATGATTTGAAAGGTGTGGCTGGAAGTCTGAATAATATAGGTAATATTTATGCAGATCAAGGAAATTATATAGAAGCCATTAATTATTACACTAGGTCTAAAGAATTAAAGCTTAAAGTTAAAGATACGATGGGAGTTGCAAGAGCATATACAAACATAGGAAGTATATATGGCGAACAAGGCAATTACCATAAAGCACTTGAGAATTTTAATATGGCTGTGAGTTTTTATGAGAAGTTAGGACTATCTAATTATACCGAAAGATTAATGTTGAACATAGGAATGGTGTATCATAATTTAGGTAAAATTGACAAGGCATTAATTTATGTAAATAAAGCTTTAGAAGTTTCTAAAAAGCAAAATAACCAAGTAACTATTGCTATCTGCTTAAGTGTTAAAGGAAGTATTTATAAAACCCAATTGAACTATGTAAATGCGCTGGAACAATTTCAAAAAGCTTTGCAAATACGTGAAAGTATTAATGATAAGAGAGGAATTGGTATAAGCTTAAATGATGTAGCAGATGTTCAAATTTTAGTAAATCAAGAAACGAAAGCTCTAAAAAACTTTAAAAAAGCTGAAATTGTAAATAAAGAAATAGGTTCACAAATCGGTTTATGCCGTTCCTGTTTAGGACTAGCCAAGTGCTTTAACTCTCAAAAACAATATCAAAAAGCACTTGATTATACCTTAAAAAGTCAAGGAATAGCCATTGACATGAAGCTGCTACAACTACAAAAAGAAATTACAGAACTACTTTCTATAGTGTATAATAACATAGGCGATTACAAAAAAGCTTTTGAAAGTCATCAGAAATACAAAACACTCAATGACAGTATTTTTAATAAAGAAAATATTGAAAAGATTACTCAATTAGAATACGAATATAAATACAAACAAGCTTTAGACTCTGCCAGTATTCGTGAATTGAAACTAACAAAAACAGTGTTGGATACTTCTCAAAGCTTAAAAAAATCGCAAAGAAATTTATTGCTTGGAGTTATAGGCTTTTTAGTTACCTCTTTAATTTTAGGAGCTATAATTTTTATTTTAAGACTAAGAAATGAAAAAGCGAAAACACAAAATGTGATGATAGAACAAAAATTATTACGTTCACAAATGACCCCACATTTTATATTTAATTCGCTTTCTGTTTTGCAAGGCATGATTTTGAATAAGGAAGAGAAAAAATCGGTTTCCTATGTGTCTAAATTTTCAAAACTACTTAGAACTATTTTAGAAAATTCAAGAGATAAAGTTGTCTTGCTTTCTCAGGAATTAGTGGCTATTGATAGTTATTTAGCTCTTCAAAATTTAGAAAATAACAGGTTGATCTATACCATTTCAGTTAAAAACACTATACATACTTCGATGTTTAAAATTCCTCCAATGCTTATTCAGCCTTTTGTTGAAAATGCTGTAGAACATGCCTTTGTAAATTTTACAGGTACCAGAATAATTAACATTGAAATTACCTGCGTTAATGAAGATTTAGTATGTGCTATTAAAGATAACGGAGTAGGAGTAAATTATATAAAAGAAGGTAAAAATCAAACAAAGAAATCATTATCAACTACAATTACTGCCGAAAGATTAAAAATACTGTCAAAAGATTTTAAAAGAAAAGGGAGTGTTATTATTGAAGATAGAAAAAAGTATAATGAATTAGGAACTATCGTTACGCTGATACTTCCATATATAAAATTACAAAGTGATGAAAGTATTAATCATAGAAGATAAAGAATACATCAGAAAAGGATTGTGTAGTTTACTTCAACTTTTAGAAACTGAAATAACGGTATTAGGAGAATGTGAGTCGGTAAAAGAAGCAATTATAGTAGCCAATGCATGCAAACCGGAATTAGTATTGTTAGATATTAATCTTACTGACGGTACAGGTTTTGATTTTTTAGAGCAAACAGAAAATCTTAATTTCAAAGTTATTTTCATTACAGCTTATGAAGAACATGCGTTAAAAGCTTTAAAAATAGGCGCAGTTGATTATTTACTAAAGCCTGTAGATATAGATGAACTTGATATGGCAATACAAAAAGTTGCACAACTGTCAATAAATAAACAAAAGCAACAGGTAAAAATAGCTAAGCAGGTATGGGGTAATGAAGATACTACACTAATTTTATCGCTCCACGATAGTTTTCAGGTAATTGACTTGAATGAGTTGCACTATTGTGAATCAGACAATGGATATACTACGTTTTATTGTAGCAATCATAAAAAGTATATGGTTTCAAAAACCATAAAAGAATTTGAAGAACGTCTTTGCAAAGTTAATTTTACACGTACTCACCAATCATATATAGTCAACCTAAAATTTATAGATAAATATGATAAATCAGGCATTATTTATCTGAAAAACGGAAAAAAAATACCGGTATCTTCCAGAAAAAAAGAACAGTTTTTAAAAATGTTTTTAAACTGGAATAATAACTAAATTATTGATATGACGGATATTTTACGAAGTATCACGTTTATTTGTTCTACTGCTACGAAAATAGAATAGCTGTTTCTACCACTATTTTTCTTGTCTACTTTCACAGGTGTAAAATTGAAATTATACCAAGTATGAAAGTAAGTAAACTTATTGCTATAGTAACAATGCTCTTAGTATGGATGTTTTGTGGAGGATTTCAATTAAAAGGAGATTTAATAAGTATGGATTATTAAACTCAACTATAACATACTCAAATATTAACTTTTTAAAAATCATAAATTATGAAAACAGAAACTACTATTTTTTTACACAAATGTGCCATAACATTGTTGTTGTTGTGTGTAACTGCCTCATTTGCCCAAACCTTTCCTAATCCGGAGCAAGATATTTTTCAAGTCAATAGTAATAGTTCAGTAATAGAATCGCATCTTTCTGATTTAGATGGAGATGGAGACCTCGATTTAATATCATCTTATGGTAGTAACTCTAGTAACACTTTTTTTTGGTTTGAAAACCTAGATGGTTTAGGAAATTACGGTGTTGCTCAAAATGTGGTAAGTACAACAATATGGATGACAGATATTTATACGAGTGATATAGATGGTGATGGTGATATGGACATAATAACAGCGTCATCAAATAGCGGGGATGTATACTGGCTAGAAAATCTGGATGGTTTAGGAACCTTTGGAGCACTTCAAGTAATTGCACCAAATGAATATGGAGCAAATGAAGTTTTTACAGCCGATATGGATGGCGATGGAGACTTAGATGTATTGTCAGCTTCATTTTTAAATAATCGAATAGCTTGGTATGAGAACCTAGATGGTTTAGGAAATTTTGGACCCCAACAAATAATTATAACCTCTCCAAACTATATGGTTGATGTATATGCTGCTGATATAGATGGTGATGGTAGTATGGATGTGTTGTCTGCATCTAAAAATGATAATCGAATTGCTTGGTATAAAAATGATGGTACAGGAAGTTTTGGTTCACAACAAACCATAACTACAAATGCTAGTGAGGCTAGGTTTGTGTTTGCTGCTGATTTAGATGGTGATGGAGATAATGATGTATTGTCCGGATCTTATGGCGATAACCGAATAGCATGGTATGAAAATACAGATGGCTTAGGGAATTTTGGAGCTCAACAAGTTATTTATGATGGTGGTACAGGGCTTAGAGATATAAAATTAGTTGACTTAGATGGTGATGGTGATTTAGATGTAGTATCTGCATATAGCTATACAACAGCTACACCACATGAAATTTTATGGCATGAAAATAAAATTAATTGTAGCGGAAGTTTTGCACCGGAACAAATTATAGATAGTACTGCATTTGCGGTTTATAAAGTTTCTGCTGGAGATATTGATGGCGATGGCGATGTAGATGTATTGGGTTCATACAGTTCATCAATTCGTGTAGCTTGGTATGAAAATATAACTACTCCAACTATAAGTGAATACCTACCTGAAACACTGTATATATGTAATGAAAATTTTGAAGAATTGTGTGGTCCACCTTCTATAGGTTGTAATTTTACGTATAATTGGTATTATAATAATCCAACAACTCAGACAGCGAGTTTAGTTAGCACAACTCAGTGTTATACCCCAAATCAATATGGTGAATATGTATTAGTGGTAGAAGATGAAAACGGGAATTTTACTCATTATTATATAGAAGTATTAAATGCACTCCCGCAACCTGTTTTAGGCGTAAATGGAGAAATTTGTAAAGGAGAACTTATCAGTATAGCTGGTCAAGGATTTGATACGAATGATTATGATATAACATGGTTTCATAATGGAAACATAGTACAGCAAGGGGGTACAGTATTAACCACGTCATTTAGTAGTGGTACCATTACAGTTCAGGTAAGTTATAAAAAGTGTAAGGGTATAGTGATAACTAGTGTTAAAATAATTAATTGTTGCTCAGATACTGCACCGATATTAGGTGTAAATGGAGAAATTTGTAAAGGAGAGCTTATTAGTATTGCTGGTCAAGGTTTTGACTCTGGAGCGTATCAAATAACATGGTTTCATAATGGAAATATAGTACAACAAGGAGGTACAACTTTAATGACATCATATGCCAGCGGAATAATAACGTTATTGATTGAACAAGAAGGATGTAAAGAAGTACTAAAAGTAGAGGTGAAAATTGTATACTGTGATAAAAAAGAAGAAGTAACAGTATATCCTAATCCCGTTAAAGATTTAGTTAAGATAGAATTTAATGAGCTATTAAGTGGAGACATTCAAATAATGGACCAAGCAGGAATTTTAATCTTAGAAAAAACATTTGAAAAACAATTGAATTATACAATTGATATGTCAAAGTTTAAGCCGGGTGTGTACATTGTTAGGATAATTATAGAAGATAAGGTGGTAACAAAAAAAGTTATAAAAGAATAAATAAGTAATTCAGAGTCAGGGTTTATAAAGTCTTGACTCTGAATTTTAAGTTGCCCTGAAGAGTTTAAACTATAATAAGAGTTTTTCCAATGTTAAACAGTTGCCCAAGGTTGAAATAGCTTTTTTAATAAAATAATCTCCATTGCTAAATTTTTAAACCACGTCGTATTTTAAAATAGCTTGAGTATGTAAAATTAAAAAAGGCATTACTAAAACATATTAAAACTCATCAGAAAATAAATAATGATAAGCTTTTACGTTGTCAAGATAAGCACCGTCAAAGCCGGCATCAATGCTTTTTTTAATATAAGAATTGTTATTTCCATATATAATTTGATGCCATTCGGTAGCCCAAAATTTCACAAAAATTTCATCTTCATATCCTTTATAAGGTTTTACAAGCCAATGCGGATTGTTAATACTCCAATTTTCATGGTTAAAGTAATAACGATATTTTTCTGCGGCTCCAATGTTGATATAAGATAGTACTAAGCGTTTACCTCCGTTTTTCTTAACCTTTAACTTTGCTAAATCTTCAGGAGTTAAAGCAGTACTATGAAAAAATAAATCAATTAACACGACATCAAAATTGGTGTTGGCAATGTTGTTTATAAAATCATCTTTACTGGAAAAATCATTACCGTTAATAAGGTAAAGATAATTTTGAGCGTTGCTAAGTGTGTTGATGTCATTAACATTTTCATTTACAATAAAATCAGGAATAAATTTATAATCGTAGTTGTAATCTAGTCTGGGAAAACAAATAAACCCCTCGTTAGTATTTTTTTGAATTACGTCATTAACTAATGAGTTGTTGGTAATATAATCTGACACCAAAACTTTTTTGCGCTCAGAAATTTTTTGCAACATGGTTAAACGATCGTATTTAGGAAGTTCAACTCTGTCATAAAACAAAGCTTCTATTCCAATACCGTCAATAGCATTTGCATACATGGTATTAACGCCTCCGGTATATTTTAAATGATTAAAAGCCAGTTCAATTCCGTTTTGAGGAACAATAATAAAATCAGATTTAACCTTTTTAGCATAATTAGAAATACTAATAACAAACTCTTGCATTTTCTCAGAAGGGTTTTCAGGAAAAGTGTCCGTTTCGTTTGTACAAGAGCTTATGATAAGAAACAGAAAAACAGAGAATACTAATTTTTTTTTCATAATAGGGGGACTTTGTTAAAATTAAATTAAAAACGATAAAAGAATAGAATTATTAGATACCTTTAATAACTTTTAATCAAAATGTTATACTTAAAACAGTTGGCAGAAAAAGAACTCTGGGTATTGGGGTGATTATTTTAAAATAACTGCCAAAAAAGCAGGTATTTTAACTTTGGTATAATTATAGAAGAAGGTATTGAGCAATTAAATTTTCATAAATACTAACAAATTACATACAAGATGAAATTTTTTTTAAAGCTGTTATTAACGGCATTGGCAGTTATCATATTAGCAAACATTTTACCGGGAGTAGCCGTTACTAATTATGTAACCGCTGTAATAGTTGCCCTTACTATTTCATTGTTAAATATGTTTGTAAGACCACTTTTAATATTTTTTACATTGCCGGCAACTATTGTAACATTAGGGCTGTTTTTATTTGTAATTAATGCCTTAATTATAATGCTGGCAGATAAATTAGTTGACGGTTTTGCAGTAAGTGGTTTTTTTACAGCACTTATATTTAGCGTGTTGCTGTCAATTTTTAGATCGTTTTTATTTTCACTATTAAAAGAAGAAGAAACAAAAGCGTAAACAAGGTGCTTAGATTCAGGATATAAGAGTTAAAAAGCAATAAGTGAAAAAAAGTCATAATTCTTATCTCTAAAAGTCTTGGTTCTCAATAAGAAAAGTAGTAATTTTGCCCCCGATTTTAAAGAAACAGATTTTAAGATGAACATAACAAAAGAAAGTGTAGATGCATTAAATGCAATTGTAAAAGTTGATATTGTTGCTGACGACTATAAAGAAAAAGTAACAGAAGTATTAAACAGTTACCGTAAAACGGCTAATATTCCAGGATTTAGAAAAGGACATGTTCCAATGGGAATGGTAAGAAAGCAGTACGGTAAAGCTGTAATGATTGATGAGGTAAATAAACTTTTACAAGAGTCATTAAATAAATTCTTGGTAGAGGAAAAGTTAGATATTTTAGGTAACCCGTTACCAAAAGTAAACGAAAACTTTTCTTGGGATGCTGAGAAATTTTCTTTCGAATTTGAATTAGGTTTAGCTCCGGAGTTTGATGTAGATTTAAAATCTAAAAAAGTAAAACAGTATAATATTGTTGCTACTGATGAATTAATTGATAAAGAAGTTGAAAACATTCAAACTCGTTACGGTAAATTAGTTACATTAGAAGCAGCTGATGAAGATGCTAATATTACAGGAACTTTTGTTAATGAAGAAAAAGGAATTAATAAAAAATCTACTTTTTCTGTAAGTGATTTAAAAGGAAAGAAAAACGAAAATAAAGTAATAGGAGCTAAGGTAGGTGATGTTATTGAGTTAGAAACTAAAAAACTTTTTGAAGACGATCATAAATTACAGTATATCTTAGGGGTTTCTCATGATGAGGCACACGATTTAGATGTTACGGTTACTTTAACGGTTGAAGAAGTAGCTAAAACTGAAAAAGCAGATTTAGATCAAGAGTTATTAGATAAATTATTTCCTGACGGAAGCGTAACAACTGTAACTGAATTAAAAGATAAAATTAAGGAAGATGCAGAAAAACAATTCCAACAACAAGCAGACCAACAATTATTAAACGCTGTTGTAGAGGCCTTAGTTGAAAATACAAAATTTGACTTACCAAAAGAGTTTTTACAAAAGTGGTTACAAACTGCAGGAGAAAAAGAATTAACTTCTGAAGAAGCAGCTAGCGAATACGAAAAATCTGAAAAAGGATTACGTTATCAATTAATCGAAGGAAAGATTATGAAAGATAACGATATTAAAATCGATTACACAGAGTTAGTAGAGTACGCTAAAGGATTCATCAGAGTACAAATGGCTCAGTTTGGAAACACTAACCCTGAAGAAAAAGAGTTAGAAGATATCGCGGGAAGAATTTTATCTAACCAAGAAGAAGCTCGTCGTTTACAAGAGCAATTAGTATCACAAAAATTAGTAGGTTTCTTTAAAGAAAATATGGAGTTTGATACTAAAGAAGTTTCTTACGAAGAGTTTATAAAAGAAGTTTATAATATAGACGGAAAATAAAAAACAACATATTTAGTATGAACCTGAACGAGAGTTCAGGTTTTTTTTGCCATCAACTCGTCTATAATATTAATGTAATACTTCTTATATTTACATTTTTATAACCAAAAAACTTTTAATAATGGATTACGGAAAAGAGTTTGAAAAATATGCAACCAAGCACCATGGAATAAGCAGTACTTACTATGAAAAAATAACAAGTAGCTTAACGCCATACATTATGGAAGAACGTCAATTAAACATTACTCAAATGGATGTTTTTTCTCGTTTAATGATGGATAGAATTATCTTTTTAGGTACCGGAGTTAATGATCAGGTAGCTAATATAATTCAAGCACAATTATTATTCTTAGAAAGTGTAGATGCTACTAAAGATATATCAATATACATAAATTCACCAGGTGGAGGAGTCTATGCCGGTTTAGGAATTTATGATACAATGCAGTTTATCAAACCAGATGTAGCTACTATTTGTACAGGAATGGCAGCATCTATGGGAGCCGTTTTAATGTGTGCCGGAGCAAACGGAAAACGTTCTGCTTTACCACATTCACGTATTATGATTCACCAACCTTTAGGTGGTGCTCAAGGACAAGCTTCTGATATTGAAATTACAGCTCGTGAGATTTTAAAATTAAAAAATGAGTTGTATCAAATTATCGCAAATCATTCAGGTCAAACATTTGAAAAAGTATATGAAGATTCAGACAGAGATTATTGGATGAAAGCAGACGAAGCTAAAGCGTATGGAATGGTAGACGAAATTTTAATAAGAAAATAAGAGATTTAACAGCCTCATAGTTGGCTAAAAGCGGATAAGATGTCGAAAGAAGAAAACTTACAATGTTCCTTTTGCGGGCGTAAAAAACCTGAAACTGATTTATTGATTGCCGGATTAGATGCACACATTTGTGATAAATGTATTGAACAGGCACATGGAATAGTGGAAGAAGAAATTGCTGAAGCAAAAACAAGTACTTTGTCTAATGATTTAACGTTGAAAAAGCCTAAAGAAATTAAAGCTTTTTTAGATGAATATATTATTGGGCAAGATGAAACCAAAAAAGCAATGTCTGTAGCTGTATACAATCATTACAAACGATTGTTACAGGACAAGAATGATGAAAATGAAGTAGAAATTGAAAAATCGAACATTGTTTTAGTAGGAGATACAGGAACCGGAAAAACATTAATAGCACGTACTATAGCAAAAATGTTAAATGTTCCGTTTGCCATTGTTGATGCAACAGTTTTAACGCAAGCAGGATATGTAGGTGAAGATGTAGAAAGTATTTTAAGTCGCTTACTACAAGCAGCAGACTATGACGTAGATAAAGCAGAACGCGGTATTGTTTTTATTGATGAAATTGATAAAATTGCCCGTAAAGGTGACAATCCTTCTATAACCAGAGATGTTTCCGGAGAAGGAGTGCAACAAGCTTTATTAAAGTTATTAGAAGGTGCTTTAGTTAATGTAGCCCCTAAAGGTGGAAGAAAACATCCTGAGCAAAAATTTATAGAAGTTAATACTAAAGATATTTTATTTGTTGCCGGAGGCGCTTTTTCTGGTATTGATAGAGTAATTAGTAGACGATTAAATATGCAAGCAGTAGGGTATAGTGCTTCTATTGATGAAGATAAAATAGATGAAAATAACTTACTACAATATATCATTCCATCAGATTTAAAAAACTTTGGATTGATACCGGAAATTATAGGTCGTTTACCGGTTTTAAGTTACATGAATCCTCTAGATGCTAAAACATTAAGAGCGATATTAACTGAACCTAAAAACTCTATAATTAAGCAGTATGTAAAGCTTTTTGCTATGGATGGTGTTGAGTTTTCAGTAACAGAAGAAGCCTTACAATTTATTGTAGAAAAAGCCATTGAATATAAACTTGGAGCCAGAGGTTTACGTTCATTATGTGAAGCTATTTTAACTGAAGCGATGTTTGAACTACCAGGAACAGATGAGAAAGAGTTTATCGTTGATAAAGAATATGCTGAAGCAAAAATTACAAAGAGTGCTTTAACAAAATTAAAAGCAGCTTCTTAAAAAATACTATTTTAAAAAGTAAAGCCTCATTTCGATAAGAGATGAGGCTTTTTAATTTAATATATTTTCAACTTATTTTGTGTTAATCTTGCTGTACTTGGCAATACAATCATAAACCTGTTCTGAGTTTAAATTGTATTTTCTTTGTACTATTTCCTTTTTACTTTGTAAATAAGGAATATTCAACACTAACTTTTCATACTCTGAAACCACCAATTGTTTAAAATTCTCGTAGTAATTAGCTGCAGTATCTGTATTACCTTCTACCTTTTTTATAGAAAGACTTCCAAATTCATTTATCCATTCGGTTAACTGAGTAGGATTTACATTATATTTTTTTTGAATTTCATCTTTTTTACTCTGTAAGTATGAAGGATTCAATACTAACTTTTCATATTCTTCCACGGCAGATTGTTTAAATCTTCGATAATAGGTAGAAGCACTATCGTCAAATTTAGCAGTTGAATTGGTATTTTGACCTTTCAACATACTTCCGAATTTTGAAATCCATTGAGTCAATTGCTCAGGATTTAAATCATACTTCTTTTGAATTTCGTCTTTTTTACTTTGTAAATGAGCCGGATCTAAAACTAATTTGTCATATTCAGCGGCTACTGATAATTGAAACTTTTCATAATAATTAGCAGCAGATTCTTTAGGTTGTTCAGTTGTAACTTGCGGTTCAGCTTTTGTTGGCTGAGATTGTTGCGTATGGTTAGCTTCTGTATTGCTAGGTACAGATACAGCTGAGGTAGTAACAGTAACCGTTTCACCATTTTCTGAGTAAGTAGTTTTACTGTCTTTATACCAGCCGTCCGAATACTTGTCGTATGTTTCTTTTGTAATAAAAATCTTACTTATTTTATTATTACTGGCATCTAAATTCTCTAAAACAGTACAACCTTTAATATCAAGAGAAGTAAGTTTATTGCTGTTACAATATAAATCCTGTAAAACAGGTTTTTCGCCTAAAGTTAACGATATAAGTTTGTTATTGTCGCAACTAATAGAGGTAAGTTCAGGATTGTTGCTTAAGTCTAAAAACTCAATTTTATTATTACTACAGTTTAAAAAAGTAATACTTGCGTTTTTAGTAAGGTTAATTTTGGTAATTTCATTACCATTACAATCTAAACGCTTTAAATTAGGAAAATGCTCAATACCTGTTAAGTCTTTTATTTTAGCATGAACGTTTGGTAAACTTTTATTGTTTAACGGATCATTTATATTAAGATTTACAACATATTTAGCATCACTTACTAAGATGTTTCCGTTTAAACCGTTAGAATCAAGATTTAAATCTATTAAAGCTTCTTCCAAACCAATATCAGGTATTAAAATTGTTTCCTGAGAAAACAATGTAATAGTAATAAGTGAACAAAAAAGTGTATTTATAAATTTCATAATTAAGGAGATTTTGGGTCAAATTTATATATTTATATACTTTTAGCCAATTAAAATTATACTTAGACGCTTTTAGAAGTTGTAGATGCTTAAAAGCATTATCTTTGCCTGTCTTATTTAAAATGATATGATAACCCAACAAACCATAGATAAAGTTTTTGAAGTTGCCAGAGTAGAAGAGGTAATCGGAGAGTTTGTGCAATTAAAAAAGGCGGGTAGTAATTTTAAAGGGCTAAGTCCTTTTACAGATGAAAAAACGCCGTCTTTTGTTGTATCACCGGTTAAGCAAATTTGGAAAGATTTTAGTACGGGTAAAGGGGGGAACTCTGTGTCATTTTTAATGGAACATGAGCATTATACCTATCCTGAAGCAATAAGGTGGCTGGCTAAAAAATACAATATTGAAATTGAAGAAACTGAACAATCTGACGAGCAAAAGCAACAGTTAAATGAAAGAGAAAGTATGTTTTTGGTATCAAAATTTGCCAAAGACTACTTTCATGATGTGTTAATGAACACGCAAACGGGAAGAGCCATTGGTTTGTCTTATTTTAAAGAAAGAGGCTTTAGAGAGGATATTATTGAAAAGTTTGACCTGGGATATTGTAAAGACGAATGGGATAATTTTACCAATGCAGCTTTAGCAAAAGGATATGATTTAAAATATTTAAAAGAAACCGGGTTAACCATTGTTAAAGAAGGAGGAACAGAAGACAAGAAGTTTGATAGGTTTAAGGGACGTGTAATGTTTCCTATACACAGTATGTCCGGAAGAATTCTAGGGTTTGGAGGTAGAATTTTAACCAACGATAAAAAGGCGGCTAAATACCTGAATTCTCCGGAAAGTGAAATTTATCATAAAAGTAAAATCCTCTACGGACTTTATCATGCTAAGAAAGAAATAGCTAGGCAAGACAATTGTTTTTTAGTGGAAGGTTATACAGATGTTATTTCATTTCATCAAGCAGGAGTTGAAAATGTGGTAGCTTCATCAGGAACAGCTTTAACTCCGGATCAAATACGATTAATTAACAGGTTAACAAAAAATATAACCGTACTTTTTGATGGAGATGCTGCCGGAATACGAGCATCTATTAGAGGTATTGATTTAATTTTAGAGCAAGGAATGAATGTTCGAGTGGTGTCTTTTCCGGAAGGTGAAGATCCGGATAGCTTTGCTAAATCTCATTCCAGTGCCGAATTAAAAACATATTTAGAAGAAAAAGCGCAAGATTTTATAGAGTTTAAAGTTTCTTTATTAATGCAAGATGCGAAGAATGATCCGGTGAAAAAAGCAGGACTGATTCGTGATATTGTTACCAGTATTTCAAAAATCCCCGACGGAATTCAGCGTGAAGTTTACGTACAAGAATGTGCTAGGATTATGGATATTTCTGAGCAAGTTTTGTTTAGTGAACTAGCCCAATTAATGAATAAAAGCGGGTTAAGAGGTGGTACTAGTGCTGATTCAACTTTAATGTCAAGATCCGCTGCAACTGAAACGTTACAAAGAAGTAACGGGCAAATGGAGTTGGTAAAAGGAAAGGTAGCCGGAAAACAAACTCAAAAAATAGATCAGTTAACCATTCTTGAAAAAGAAATAATAAGAATACTCTTAATCTACGGAAACGAAATTGTTGAATTCATTAATTGGGTAGATGCATATGATAAGCACGGACGCCCAATGCTTGAAAAAGAAGAGTACCAAAGTACAGTGTTCAATGAATTGTACTTGAATTTACAAGATGATGAAATAGAGTTTTCTAATGAATTATTCAGATTAACTTATCAAGAATTAGTAAATCAATTAAACCAAAGAGAAAAGGTGGTAATTGATGAGCTTATAATGCATGAAAATACAGAAATATCAAGCTTAGTTACCAATATATTAATGGATGAAGAAAAGTATATTTTGAGTAACTGGGAAAAAAAAGAAGTATTTGTAACCGAAACGGTAAAAATATTACCAAAGCTAGTAACAGATGCTATTTTAAACTTAAGACGTGTATTAATTGAAAAGAAAATTCAAGGTATTTTAGAAGATATTCAAAAAGAACAAGTAGCGCCTGATTTAGAGGAAATACGCAATTATACAGAGTTAAAAAAACTCCTTTTTGAAAAGCTTAACAGAGTGATTTAAAGTAGAATTTCAAAAAAGGAGTTTTTTCCTTTGAGTTTATAATATGCTATTCTGTTTATTTTTTGTACATTAGCAGCCGAAAAGAACAAGAAATCAAATTATACATTATGAGAAAGTTGCTACAATTTTTCGAGCTTATTAGGCTAGTTATTTTACTCCCCTTTAAAATTTCTAACGGTAAAAAAAAGCAAGCATACAAAAAGATAAAACAGCAAATGATATCTGTTAATTTACTTTAATTCGCTTGGAATTTCACAAACAGGTATCGGTATCATTTTATGTTGATTTATTCGGTTTAGACGTGTGTATATATTGTATACTTCTAACTCTCTTCCGGTAAAATCATTTTCTGTTTTTCCTTTTGCCTGCATATTCATGGCCCATTCTAACTCGTCGTATGAAGCACCAATTTGGTCTTCATCAGTTCTGCTGTCACCAAATAAACCATCGGTAGGCTGTGCTTCTTGAATAGATTCAGGAACATCTAAATATGCTGCTAATTCATATACTTCTGATTTTACTAAATCAGCAATAGGGCTTAAATCTACTCCACCATCACCATATTTGGTAAAAAAACCTACTCCGAAATCTTCAACTTTATTTCCGGTTCCGGCAACTAAAAGTCCATGCAATCCGGCAAAATAATATAAAGTAGTCATACGTAAACGAGCACGTGTATTAGCCAATGCTAAATCTACTTTTGGAGAAGCAGCAACAGGTGGAACCACATTTTTAAAATCTTCAAAAGTACTGGTTAAATTCACCTCGGCTTCACTAACATTGCTAAAGCGTTCTTTTAATGATTTGATATGTTCATTAGCTCTGCTTACTTGGCTTTGAGCTTGATGAATAGGAAGTTCAACACATAAAGTTGGTAGTCCGGTTTTTGCACACAAAGTAGAGGTAACTGCGCTATCTATTCCTCCTGAAATACCTATTACAAATCCATTTACTTTAGCATTTATAGCATATTCTTTTAACCATTCTACAATATGTTCAACAACTTTAGGTGTATTCATTTTGTTTATTTTTTGTTAGGTGTGATTTTTTTTCTTGATGAAACTATTTTAGTAATTTCGACGTTGTAAAATTTAAATGTAAATATAGTAAAGTTAATGCGAAAAATTTTTGCCCTTTTTTTAGCTGTAATCCTGGTTTCTTGTGCAAAAAATGACACAAAGAAAATAGATGTATCTAACACAGAGGTTACTTTTAACTTAGATAGATTTGATGTTGATTTTTATAATAATCAAAAAGAGCTTAGTAAACTAAAACAAGAATATCCTTTTTTATTTCCAAAGACTATACAAGATACCGTTTGGACTCAAAAAAGAAAAAATAAAGACGAGCTTGAGTTGTATGCTGAAACTCAGAAAGTATACGCTACTATAGATGACTTACATGCCGAATTAACCTCTTTATTTAAGCATATAAAATATTACAATCCTAAGTTTAAAAGCCCTAGAACCATCACAATGTTGACTAATATAGACTATGAAAATAGAGTAGTGTATGCAGATAGTTTATTGTTCATTTCTTTAGACGCTTATTTAGGAGAAAACCATGAGTTTTACGGAGACTATCCGGCGTATGTAAAACAAAACAATCAAAAGAATCATATTATTGTTGATATAGCAAATAGTATTATTAATAAACAGGTATTACCTGAAAATAATAGAACATTTATTGATAAAATGATTTATAAAGGTAAAAAGCTATACTTACTAGATAGGTATTTGCCTGAAGTTGCCGATAAAGAAAAAATAGGATATTCTGAAACTAAATATGAATGGGCAGTACATAATGAAGAGCAAATATGGCAATATTTTATAGGGAAGGATTTACTGTTTAGTACAGATAAAAGTTTAGATAGAAGATTTTTGGATATAGCACCTTTTTCGAAATTTTATACGGGAGAAGATAATTTATCTCCCGGACGAATAGGAGAGTGGGTAGGATGGCAGATTGTAAGATCTTATATGAAAAATAATGACGTATCTTTGCATGAGTTAATAAGAACAAAAGAAGAGGATATCTTTAAAAAATCTAAATACAAACCAAGACAATAATGAGTATTGCACATAAATCAAAAATTACATTTACAGTAGGACTTGATGAAAATAGAGTTCCGGAAGAAATTTCATGGAATGCAGAAGATGGAGGTATTAACAATGAACCGTCAAAAGCTATTATGTTATCTGTATGGGATCATAAGAAAAAAGATACATTACGTATTGACTTATGGACGAAAGATATGCCTGTAGATGAAATGAAACAGTTTTATCATCAAACGCTAGTTTCAATGGCTAATACTTTTGAAAGAGCAACTAATGATGAAAAAATGAGCGCTACTATGCGTGATTTTTGTGATTATTTTGCAGAAAAGCTGGAGTTAATCAAGAAATAAAAAAAGCTGTCAATAGACAGCTTTTTTAATGGTTTTTTATGAGATTAATAATGTGTTCGTAATCATCAGTATTATTAACAAAATCAAGATTAGAAACATCAATAATTAAAACATTTAAGTTCTGTTGCTGCGTTTTTATAAAGTTAATATATCCGTCATGGATTTTTTGTAAATAACCAGCTTCAATATTCTGCTCATAATCTCTTCCTCTCTTTTTAATATTTTGTAGTAAACGCTCTGTGTTTTGATATAAATACACATACAAATCAGGTTTTGTAATTTCTTTATACATCAAATCAAACATTTTTCTATACAAAGTATATTCATCTTTTTGTAGGGTGATTTGTGCAAAAATCAATGATTTAAAAATATAATAATCTGAAACTATAAAATTTTTAAATAGGTCAAATTGAGCTAAATCATCTGTCAGCTGCTGATAACGATCTGCCAAAAAACTCATTTCTAACGGAAAAGCATAGCGCTCATTGTCATCATAAAATTTAGGTAAGAATGGATTGTCTGCAAAACGTTCTAAAACTATTTTAGCATTAAACTCATCAGCCATCATTTTAGTTAAAGATGTTTTTCCGGCTCCAATATTACCCTCTATGGCTATATAATTATATTTTTCAGTAATAGGAATAGGACGCTTTAACTTTTCTTGAATTGTTGTTATTTCAGAAGTATCGGTACAATTTTCTAAACAGGTGCTCAGTTTAACTTTTTCTATAGGATGAATTACATTTTTTGCAATTTCAGCTAACGGAGCTAAAGCAAACTTACGTTCCAACATTCTGGGGTGTGGAACAATTAAGTTTTTTGAAAAAATAATTTCATCATCAAAAAGAAGAATATCAATATCTATATTTCTATCAGAATATCCGTCTTTGTCATTTCTAATTCGCCCTAAATCCTTTTCAATTTTAAGAAGTTCTTCAATAAGAGTATCAGGAGGCAAATATGTAGATACTTTTATACAAGTATTATAAAAGTTAGTGCTGTTAAAGCCCCATGAAGGAGTTTCATAAACTGAAGCTACTTTAAGCACAGAACCTATTTTTGTAGCAATTTGTTGAATTGCTTTTTGTAGGTTTTCTAGCTTATTCCCTTGGTTGGTTCCTAATGAAAGGTATGTAATTCGTTGTATTTTCATTTGTAGACTGCAAAGAAAAATAAAAGAAAAGCAATTTGAGCAAAAAAAGTAAATAATTTATTTTTTAAAAGTAGGGTATTTACTTTTTCAATTGTTTTATATACGAATTTCTTAATAGAGTAAGGTTTTTTGCTAGGGTCTTAATTGGGGAATTATGATCTTAAATTTCACAAAAATCTCTTAATTTAAAAAGGCTACCAGTTTTTGGTAGCCTTTTAATTTTTATAACAATGAAGTTTATGCTTCTTTATTATTATTTTCTCTTGGGTTTTTATCCTGTCTAGGAGGTCTAGGTAATAACATTTTTCTAGAAACCTTTTCTTTACGTGTTTTAGGGTCTACACCAAGGTACTTAACTTCAAATACATCACCAAGGTTTACAACATCAGTAACATTATTTGTTCTTTCCCAAGCTAGTTCTGAAATATGTAATAAAACTTCATTACCAGGTGCAGCTAAATATTCAACAACAGCCCCAAACTCTAAAACCTTAACAACTTTTACTTCGTAAACGTTTCCTTTTTCCGGTTTAAACACTATTGCTTTTAATCTTGCTAAAACAGCATCAATTCCTTGTTGGTTAGTACCTAAAATTTCAACAATTCCTTCTTCTGTAGCCTCGTCTTCATTAATAACAATTGTTGTTTCAGTTTGTTTTTGTAACTCTTGAATATGTTTTCCTCCAGGGCCAATAATAGCTCCAATATATTCTCCGGCAACTCTAACAGTAACAATTTTAGGAGCATGTGGTTTAACATTTTCATTTGGCTTAGCAATGGTGTCTGTTAACTTTTCTAATATATGTAAACGACCTTCACGAGCTTGCTTTAATGCATTTACTAAAATTTCGTATGATAAACCTTTAATTTTAATATCCATTTGACAAGCTGTAATTCCATCAGCAGTTCCGGTTACTTTAAAGTCCATATCACCTAAATGATCTTCATCACCTAAAATATCCGATAATACAGCATAACGCTCTCCGTCAGAAATTAATCCCATAGCAATACCTGAAACAGGTTTTTTCATTTGCACACCTGCATCCATTAAGGCCATTGTACCAGAACAAACGGTTGCCATAGAAGAAGAACCATTAGATTCTAAGACTTCAGAAACAACTCTGATTGTGTACGGACAATCAGCAGGAACCATTCCTTTTAAAGCACGTTGTGCTAAGTTACCATGTCCTATCTCACGACGAGAAGTTCCTCTTAATGGGCGAGCTTCTCCTGTAGAGAAAGGAGGGAAGTTATAATGTAAATAAAAACGCTCTTCATCTTGAACAGTTGGCGTATCTACCATGTTAGCATCTCTTGAAGTACCTAAAGTAACCGTTGCTAAGGCTTGAGTTTCCCCACGAGTAAAAATAGATGAACCGTGAGCTCTTGGTAAATAATCAACTTCACACCAAATTGGTCTGATATCAGTAGTTGTACGTCCATCTAAACGTAAACCTTCGTTTAAAGTTAAATCTCTAACGGCAGCTTTATGTGATTTTCCGAAGTATTTTCCAACTAAATCACCGTATTCTTCTAATTCTTCTTCGGTAAACATTGCCATAACTTCATCTTTTACTTCAGAAAAAGCTAAGCCTCTTTCTTGTTTTGAAGTTCCTTTTTTAGCAATATCGTAACATTTTTGGTAAGTTGCTTCATGAATTTTAGCCGCTAATTCTTCATTTTCAGCCTCTCCTTCATACTCGCGAACTTCTTTTTTACCCACTGCCTCTGCTAATGCGGTTTGAGCCTCACATTGAACTTTAATAGCTTCATGAGCAAATCTGATAGCTTCTGCCATTTCTTCTTCAGAAACTTCATCCATCTCACCTTCAACCATGGCAACAAAATCAGCAGAAGCTCCTACCATTAAATCAATATCTGCTTCTTTTAATTGTTTTGCACTTGGGTTGATTACTAATTCACCGTTAATTCTAGCTACTCGAACCTCAGAAATAGGAGCTTCGAAAGGAATATCAGATAATTGAATAGCAGCTGAGGCAGCTAAACCTGCTAAAGCATCTGGCATTACGTTTTCGTCATGAGACATTAATTGAATCATAACTTGGGTTTCTGCATGGTAATCTTTTGGGAATAATGGACGTAAAACACGGTCAACTAAACGCATTGTTAAAATTTCTTCATTACTAGGTCTCGCTTCACGTTTCATAAAACCACCTGGGTAACGACCTGCAGCAGCAAATTTTTCACGGTAATCAACCGTTAATGGTAAAAAGTCAATACCAGGAGCAGCTGTTCTTGCTGATACAACAGTTGCTAATAACATAGTATCTCCCATTCTTACAACAACAGAACCATCTGCTTGTTTTGCTAATTTTCCAGTTTCTAGTGTAATGGTTCTTCCATCTCCAAGTTCTATGACTTGGTTAAATACTTTTGGAATCATAAATGTTTTTTCTAAAAATTTTAATTTGTTGTTCGTGTGTTGTTGTGTTGTGTTTGTTGTTGTTTCAATGGAAGTATAAAAACTTTTAAATTAGATTCTTAATGAAAAAGAATTTGTTTTAAAAGTAACTAAAATTATCGAATTATGTACAATAAAAAAGAGGCAGGAATTTCCTGCCTCTTTTTAAGGATTATTTTCTGATGTTTAATTCTTTGATAATCGCACGATATCTGTTGATATCTTTTTTCTTTAAGTAATCTAGCAAACTTCTACGCTTTCCTACCATTTTAACTAATGAACGTTCAGTGTTGAAGTCTTTACGATTAACTTTTAAGTGCTCTGTTAAGTGATTAATTCTAAAAGTAAACAAAGCGATTTGTCCTTCTGCAGTACCGGTATCGTTAGTTCCTTTACCGTGTTTAGCAAAAATTTCTTGTTTTAATTCTTTGGTTAAATACATGCCAATATTATATTAAATGATTATTATGTATTCAATGTTCTTACATTGAAGCCGCAAATGTACAATTATTTTTTGATTAAGAGATAGAAACTATCAAATAATAATTTGTTTAAAATAAATTAAACCTTTGGCTGTAAATAGCGTCTTAAAGAAGATGAAATTTCTTTTATTTCTAGGGGAATTAATAAATAATTAGTAATTTCAAGGCTTTGCCTTACCTTATATGGAAAGGTAATATTTTTAGGGGAAAAAGAAAGCCAGCGAAAGCTGGCTTTTGATTTATGCTCTTATAGGTTGGTTTTGTATTAAATCTAAATACAAGTTAACCTGTTTTTTTAAGTCTTTACGTTCGTAAATAGCATCTAAAAATCCATGTTCTAATAAAAATTCTGAACGCTGAAAACCTTCCGGTAAGTCTTTACCAGTAGTGTCTTTTACTACACGAGGTCCGGCAAATCCTATTAACGCATTTGGTTCTGCGATGTTAATGTCTCCTAACATAGCAAAAGAAGCAGTTGTTCCTCCTGTAGTAGGATCTGTACATAATGATATGTACGGAACTTTAGCATTGGCTAATTGCGCTAATTTTGCAGAAGTTTTTACTAATTGCATTAAAGATAAAGAAGCTTCCATCATACGAGCTCCTCCTGATTTAGAAATCATTAAGAAAGGGATGTTTTTTTCTATAGAGTAATCAATAGCACGAGCAATTTTTTCTCCTACAACACTTCCCATAGAACCACCGATAAAAGCAAAGTCCATAGCAGCAATTACTAAATCTTTACCTAATGATTTTCCTACGGCTGTTCTAACAGCATCCTTTAACCCAGTTTTTTTCTGAGCTTCTTTTAATCGCTCAGGATATTTCATGGTATCTTCAAATTTTAAAGGGTCTTTAGCAGAAAGTTTAGCATCTAACTCTTTAAATTCACCATTGTCAAAAAACAATTCAAAGTACTCCTTACTACCTATACGAACATGATAACCATCTTCAGGACTTACATATAAGTTTCTTTTTAATTCGTCAGTGTCAATTATTTTTCCACTAGGGGTTTTATACCATAACCCTTTAGGCGTGTCTTTTTTTTCCTCGGTTGGGGTTTGAATTCCTTTATCTTTACGTTTAAACCAAGCCATAATAAATTGTCTTTAGTTATTTGTTTACTAATTTGGCTTTCTTTTTCAGTTTGCTTTATAGCTTTTTCCGATGCAAATATCTAAAAAAATATTATGATAATGTATTTACGTTGTTTAAATCCTCAAAAGCCTGTTTTAATCGGGTTTTAAAAGTAAGTTCTCCTTCACGTAACCATTTACGTGGATCGTAGTGTTTTTTGTTAGGAACATCATCACCTTCAGGGTTTCCTATTTGTGATTGTAAATATGCTGATTTATCTTTCATATAATCACGAACTCCTTCAGTAAAAGCATATTGTAAGTCTGTATCTATGTTCATTTTGATAACACCATAACCAATAGCTTCTCTAATTTCTTCTACAGTAGAACCAGATCCTCCGTGGAATACAAAGTCGATTGTATTTTGAGGAACGTTGTATTTTTCTGAAATATATTCTTGAGAATTTTTTAAGATTTTTGGAGTTAATTTTACATTTCCAGGTTTGTAAACTCCATGTACATTACCAAAAGCAGCTGCAATAGTAAATTGGTCACTTACTTTCATTAATTCTTCATAAGCATAGGCAACTTCTTCCGGTTGCGTATATAGTTTAGAGCTATCTACATCAGTATTATCAACACCATCTTCTTCACCACCGGTGATTCCTAATTCAATTTCTAAAGTCATACCCATTTTACTCATACGAGCAAGGTATTCTTTACAAATTTCAATATTTTCTTCTAATGGTTCTTCACTTAAATCAATCATGTGAGAACTATATAAAGGTTTACCGGTTTCAGTAAAATGTTTTTCACTGGCATCTAATAAACCATCAATCCAAGGTAATAATTTTTTGGCAGCATGATCTGTGTGTAAAATTACAGGAATACCATAAGCTTCTGCTAATAAATGAATGTGTTTAGCTCCAGCTATTGCTCCGGCTATTGCTGCTTTTTCATTTTCATTAGACAACCCTTTTCCGGCATTGAATTGCGCACCTCCGTTTGAAAACTGAATTATAACAGGTGAATTTAGTTCTTTAGCAGTTTCTAAAACCGCATTTACAGTATTTGAGCCTACAACATTTACAGCAGGCAATGCAAAGTTTTTTTCTTTAGCTAATTTGAAGATTTCCTGAACTTCTTTACCAGTGGCAACTCCAGCTTTTATCATTGTGTTATTTTTTAGTTTATGGTTGTTATTAAATGACAAATCTACGTTTTTTTAACCAAGTACGGTTAATTTTTTACTACAACGTTTTTGTTAGAATGGGTAGTTAATTCCTATGTTTAGTACAGAACTTGAGAAGTTAAAATTATGAAACCATCTATTATTACTAGTTTCATATGGCTCATGCATTTTAAAACCTAAATCTAGACGAGCTATTAAAAATTTAAAGTCATAACGTACTCCAAAACCGCCTCCTACAGCAATATCAGAAAGTGATTTAAAGCTGTCAAATTTGGCTGCTTCATCTATAAATTCAGATCCCGTAATGTCCCATATATTTCCGGCATCAACAAATAAAGCTCCTTTAAGCGGACCTAGTATGTCAAACCTGTATTCCAGACTACTTAAAAACTTAAGACTCCCTATATTGTATTCAAGTCCTGGAGATCTGGTACCTGGGCCTAATGCATAGGTTCTCCATGATCTGATATCATTAGAACCTCCAGCGAAATAACTTCTGGAGAAAGGAACATCCGATTTATTATAAGTAAAAATAGCTCCGAGAAATGTTCTGTGCGCCAGAACAGAGTTACCGCTTAAATTCCAGTATTTTTTATATTCAATATCTGTTTTAAAATATTGAGCCACCGGTATTTTGAATACGGTTTTTTGGTTGAATTCATTTTCTTGTTTAGAAAGTAATCCCATGACATTACCTGAGTTAGCAATTCTAACTCTAAAAAAAGAGAAGTTCTGATCTTTAAGGTTTTTTTGATTGTTGTAGGTAAAGCTATATGCAATTTCAGGTATTAAGAAGTCAGAAGTAACAATCTGATATCGCTCATATATATTTAATAATTGTAAATAGTCTGCTGGATTTGAATTAGCAAAAGCTTTATTTCCTAATATAAGATCAGCACGATTAATTATTAAACTAAAATTATCTGCAGAAGCACTAGGGGGGAATTGAAAACTAGGGTCATACGCTTTATAGGCTTCTCCTATACTTTGTAGTTTTTTATATTCAGAATTATAAATTGAAAAATAGTTTTCAACATTTAAATTACGGATGTATTGTGCATTGAGTAGTTCTAACTGAATTGTTTTTTTGGTATTAAAATTCCATTTATAATCAATACCAACAGTTATGTTTTGTTTGTCTAATCCTATGTTTTTTTGAATGTTAATACCTCCGTAAAATTTTGTTTTAGGAAACATTCGCTTAGGAACAAATTTGTGTAACCCGAACGGAGCAACAAAGCGAGGAATTTCTAGTGAAATATCACTACCAATTTCCCAACCGGGACCGTTATTTGAGTTAAAGTATGCTCCGTGAGTTGAGATTCTGAAAATTTCGGCCCCTCTAAATGTATTTCTGTTAGTTAAAGAAAATTTACCGGAAATATCAAAGTTTCTGATGTTAGAACGAGCTAATTCTGTATCAAATCCTAAGGTGTATTTCTCCGTTGGAGTTAGAAAAATATTAGCTTCTAATTCATGGTCATTCAATTCGTTGAAACGAATGGAAGTAGTTTTGAAATTTTTTAACCCTCTTAAATGAGTTCTTGTTAAGTTTCTTAAGGTGTCACTATAAACAGAGTTTGGTTTGATAAATAATGATTGTGATAAGTATTTAGGATTGTATTTTAATTTATCATAGGCAAAAAAGCGTATGTTATTATAGGTTACCGTATCCGTGTAAACATCGTCTTTTTTACTATAGGTATAATCAGTATATACATTAATATTTTTGATTTTTTGTACCTGATATGGTTTTGATAAATATTTACCGCTTTGTTCTACCACTCTGTCAGAAATAACCAACTCAACATTTGTTTTGTAACTAGCGGTATCAGCAACATAAAAATCAATACTTTCATTTTTATCAAAATGATAAATACCATTATTTCTGAATAGTTTAGTTAACCTGTTAGCCTCGTTAATAAAATTCTGATCTTTATATTGTTGTTCAGTTTTTAAAAAGCTTTTTTCTTTACTGATTTTGTAAATAGAATCCAAAACAGGAGATTTAATATCTTTAAAAATGGTATCTAAAAAAAGCGGTTTTCCTTTTTCAACATAGTAAGTTATTTTTCCTTTTTTATGAGATACAGTATCTTTTTCTGCTCTTAATTTTGTTTTGAAGTACCCTTCGTTTTGATAATACGTTTTTAAGTTTCTTAAGGTAATGTCTGTTTTTTTATCATCTATAATAACGGGAGGTTGTCCACTTTTTAAAAACCAGTTATTAAAGTTTATGGCAGATTTGGCAACGGCAATACTTTGTTTTTCTGAAAAAGTATTCTTGAAAAAATTATAAGTTTTTGGGTGTTTTTTACCCCATTCACTTGGCGTTTTTGGCCCTTCAGGATTTCCGAAGTTGTAAAAATATAGTGCTAAAGGTAGTAGGTTGAAGGTTTTTTCATTAGGACGCTGAATTAAAAGTTCATTCAATTCTTTGTCAGATGTTTTTACGCTATCAACATAAATAGTATTCTTTACAAGAAGCTGTTCATTCTCTTTAACATATTTTATGGTACTACACGACCCGAATATAACCAGTAATAAAAAATAAAAAGAGAGTTTTTTCATTAACTTTACAGCGCGAATTTAATTACCAAAAATACTATTTTTTTGAGGGTTAAAGTGTTAAATATTATTTAATGAGTTTATCTAAAAACAATATAAAACTGATAACTAGTTTACAACAAAAAAAGTATAGGCAAAAGTATAAATTATTTGTTGCCGAAGGTATAAAAGTGGTAAAAGAGTTATTAGCGTCTGATTTAGAGGTTTATCAAATATACTGTACAGATGAAACATTAGATTTTAATAACTCGTCACTATCGGTGTTTATGATTACGGAAACCGAACTAAAAAAAATAAGCACATTAAAAACGCCTAATAAGGTTTTAGCACTGTTTAAAATTCCGGAAAGAGAAGATACTAATCATAGCGATTTTATTTTAGCATTAGATGGCGTTAATGATCCCGGAAATTTAGGAACTATTATTCGTTTATGTGATTGGTTTGGGGTTACTAAGCTTGTATGTTCTTTAAATACTGTTGATTGTTATAATCAAAAGGTAGTTCAGGCTACTATGGGGTCTTTAACACGTGTAACCGTTGTTTATACTGATTTACCGGATTATATAGAAAATGTTAATGAGCCTGTATATACAGCAGATATGGATGGGGCTAATGTGTATGAGTCAACCTTACCTGAAAAAGCTGTTTTAGTAATGGGGAATGAAGCCAATGGTATTTCTGCAGAGGTTAATGCAAAGATAAGATATAAATTAACGATTCCTCGTTTTGGTGAAATACAACAAACTGAGAGTTTAAATGTAGCTACTGCTACTGCAATTTTATTAAGCGAATTTAAAAGAAGATAGCTAAGGTTGAAAAACTATAAAGATGTATTTAACTGATAGCATAGACTCTTTTACACCATTACTATTGAAAAAGCCTAGTGTTTTTCTGTAAAATGAAAAAGAATATAAAATAAACGAACTAGAATAGTCCGTTTATTTGAGCATCAATTTTATCAATGATGGTTCCTAAATCTTCTTGGTTTTCAACAAAATCTAAGTTATCTACATCAATAATAAGAAGTTTACCTTTGTCATACGTTGAAATCCAAGCTTCATAACGTTCATTAAGTCTGCTTAAATAATCAATACTAATTGAGTTCTCATATTCTCTACCTCTTTTATGTATTTGCCCTACCAATGTTGATATATCGGCACGTAAATAAATAAGTAAGTCGGGTGGAGTAACTAAGTTTTCCATGAGTTCAAATAAAGAGCTATAATTGCTATAATCTCTATTGGTCATTAAACCCATTGCATGTAAGTTAGGAGCAAAAATATGGGCATCTTCGTAAATAGTTCTATCTTGAATTATTTTCTTTCCGGTTTTACGAAGTTCTAAAATTTGACGAAAACGACTGTTTAAGAAATATACTTGTAAATTAAAAGACCAGCGTTCCATTTCGCCATAAAAATCATCTAAATAAGGATTTTCATCTACAGACTCGTAATGGGGTTCCCAATTGTAATGTTTTGCTAATAATTTTGTTAGAGTGGTTTTTCCTGCGCCAATGTTACCGGCAATAGCTACATGCATAATTTACAAATTTCAACATGTAAAATTACATAAAAAAATAAATTACAAAAGTCTTTAACAAATCAATTTATAACCATAGCCTCTTATATTAACAATCTGAATGTTGGGATCATTCTGTAATTTTTTTCTAAGCTTAGATATAAATACATCCATACTTCTGGCGTTAAAAAAATCATCATTCCCCCATAGCTTTGAGTCGTCCTAAAATAGGTTGACAGATTTAAAAAATATTATTTAAACCAGAGAGGCTAGCTTCTCTGGTTTT